>URCM01000092.1 GCA_900546355.1 uncultured Bacteroides sp. | reverse complement strand
CTTCCATTTCTTTACATTTTTTCCCGATACGTGTCTGCCTGTCTTCATAACGCTGACGTATCATGGCGAGCCGCTGCTCTATAGTCTTAATTGCCTTTTTGATTTCCGGCTCCTTGGCAAAAAGATTTTGCTCTGTGTCGCGATATCTGATAACAATTGAACGTTCTTCATCAATCCTCATCAACAGAGCCTTTAAATTCTCTAAAGCCCTGCGGTATTGCTCGAGCAGGTTCGTATCAACGCCCTTGCCTGCAAGTTCGGCTTTCTGCTGTTCGTTGAGTTGTTGCTTCTGTGCGGCGAATTCCTGATTACGTTCGGCCGCTACAGCATCTTGCGACTCCTTGAAAATACGCAATTCCTCATCAAGTGCTTTGGCTGCTTTATTAAACGATGAATCGAGTTCCTTAAGGTCCTTTTTATTTTTCAATTCATACTTATTGCGCGCCTCTTTCTCCGAATTCACATGCAGTACTGCCTCATTAAAGGAATGTTCACGAACATCTTTTTCTCGGGCAATCTGTTCCTGTTCTTCCATCTCCAGCTTATGCCTGCGGTTTTGCAGGTTCTGCCGCTTGGCTGGCACCTGTTCTTCTTCCACCTTCAACGATGTCATTTTCTGACGAAGCGGATTAACCTGTACAGCATATTTCTTGCCAAGTTTAGCTATCTCTTCCTGAAGAGTAACAGGCAATTGCGTAAGCTGATGGTTAATCTGCCGTACCTGCTCTTCCAGGTTATTCTTCTCCAATCTATATTCATCAGGCGTACGATGCACAGAGGCAATATTATCCAGGTTTAACTTTACGCCAAACATGCCATTAGCCACAGTGTCCAACTGAGGGTCAAGCCCTTGAGCATATAGAATCCTCTCTTCGTCAACGACTTTGCCTATCGTGTTCTCCCAACCTTCAGCGTTTTCACAAAGCCACTTGTAAAGAGAACCGTCTAAACGATCCAATAAATCATGAATCTTCGCGATTTGTTCACGCATTTGTGTGCGGTCAGCGTCAAGACGTTCCTGCTCACGCTGAGAGGCTTGTTTTATCTCCGTTTCTTTCATCTCATACACGGCAGTAATCCGGGCAATCTGATTTTTTACCGCTGTCTGTTGGGCCGCATTCTCTTTTTCCGAAAAATTCAATTGTTGCAGTTCCTCATCTACTTGCTTTATTTCAGTAGCTTTGGGATGCCAATGCCGGAGTTCCTTCAGCGCATTTTCAGTCCTGTTCTGTTCGGTCAACAACATTTGCAGACGTTCGTCAGAGTCGTGTCGCCAGCTGTTGAAAGTCTCCATAACCTGATTCCTGTTTCTGGTACGTTCTTCTTCCAAACTCTTACGCTTTATCTGAAGTTCGGTCTGTTTCTGATAATATGCTTCTTTCTGCATGTTCCCAAACGCCTGACGTGCATTTTCCAGTTTACCTCTTGCAATGTTGTACTTTTCTTCTATCGATGCATAAGCTTTCAACAAATCATCCAATAGCGTCTGTTTATCAGCAGCCTCCTGTCTGATAGCAGACTCACGACCGGCAAGAGCGAGTTTGTCATCAATACCCTCGTCAGCGAAATACTTTCTTGCCTGTGCTATTTCCTTCAGTTTACCCTTTTGGGCACCAAGGTCCTGATTGAGTGCGTCTTTTTCTTTATCATATTCTGCCGTAAGTTCCTTTTCACGGTTATGCTCTTTCTCTATGTCCGCTTCAACTTCTGCGGCTTCTATCTCCAAAAGAGGTATATGCTTTTCACTATAAGCTACAGCATGATTGAGCATGTGCCATACGTCAGACAACTGCTGGTCGAGTGCTACAATTGTACGGCCCTGTTCAGCTATTTTCAATGCTTGCTGACGCACAGGGTAACTACCATCACGTGTTTGGCGGAACCAACAGTCTATCTCGTCATACTCCCGCTCAAAATCTGTAACAAGTCGTCTGTAGGTCTGCAAATCAATCGGCAAATCCTCATCAGTCATGGATTGTATAATCGTATTCTTTACAAAGTCCGCATCAAGTTTGGTATTCAGAAAGACATTCTGAATGCTTCGTGGGATATTCTGATAATGCGAGCTCTGCACCAGTGCATAACGCGCATATTTATGGTCATGAGTGTTGCCAAAGATTATATCCTTGAACATCACACCGGACTCGATTCTTGCAGAAACAGCTACGTCTTTATCTATACGTTCGCGAATCTTCACCCAGTCGCTCAATACCTGCTTGTCATCGTCTATCAGCCATTCACGCTGATAAGGTGCATCAATAAACCGCCATGAAGCGCGTCCCTGATATCTGCCGACAAGTATCGTATATGCGCCATTGTCTCGAATCACTTCATAAAGTATATAAGAGTTTGACTGGCGAAAATAAAATTCATCAAACGATTTCTGTCCCTGTTGAATACCCAAATGCTGTTTATCCGCATTGTAGAAAAACAGCAGTGCCCTCAATACCGTACTTTTACCGACACCCTGAGTCCCTGTGAAATGCACATTCCCATCTACAGATATCTCTGCATACGGAATATTAGCACTATTGATAAAAATAATCTTATTCAGGTATTTCATCTTCATTTGCAATTTGAATTATTTCAACCAATTCTTCGACATAGCGGAATGCCGAAGTAACCTTAAAGGTCTCATCAAGTTCGCTGATACACTCTGCAAAGCCCATGTTCTGCATTTCCTGAAGCAGTTTGTTTACTATTTCAACATTAGACCCCACACCGTATTTCTTGAACAAACGGTTTGCCTTTTCCTTCAGTTCGATATCCAGACTGATCTGTTCTGTCAAATGACTTTTGCGGAACTGATATCCTGCAGCAAATGACTGATTATAGCATTTCAGAAAATCCAGATAGTCAAGCCATTTTGAAAAGCTGTCCAATTTCTGCTCTATCGTCTGTTTACCCTCTCCTATTCTTGAAAAATAGAAGTAACCATTACCAGATTCCAGTTGCAGACCGATTTCCTTGAAGTATTCTGTATAATCTTCCAAATTCTCCTCGATATCCTCATACAGATGACGGACAGAGGCATCTGCACTGTCTACCGAAAGAAACTCTCCCCGGCTTAACCGCTCGTATATTCTTTGAGTATTATTTCGCATAAATTATAGGATATTCAATGTCTTGATAAATTGCATATTCGCCTGTTATCCGGCATTCATCAGGATGCAAGATAACCAGCTGACAGAAGAGGGTAGCATGTTCTTCTATGCTACGTTTTACTTTATAGTCATACCTCAGAATGAACTCAAACAGATTATAACTTGATGCTAAAAATGCATTCCAGACTTCGGCAGAATCCACCTCCTTCAGTTGCCGGATATGTTCTTGCAAGTCTTCCTCTGCCAGAGGCCCGGCTTCCGTTCTGGCTGTTTTCTGTATTCCATTCCTTTCGGCAATTCGTCTCAGCAGCTTTACTACCTGATCGTTTTCCCTTAGCATTTCTAAAGACAGGCGAATCTTATTGTATTGGCGGGATTCCATCCAAAGAGGATTCCTTTCTTCCAGAACTTTTACAAGGTTCGTATCGGTCTTGATAAGCAACTGATCTTGCAGGTACTTCAACTTCCGTATCTTTTTGTAAAGTTGATTTTGCAGGTCTATCTGATTGATATAGGAAATAATCTGTCTGTCAATTTCCATTAGCGCATGATAGGCTTCTACAAAATCATGCTTCACATCGCTACACGTTTTTGCCATGTGCGGATCATTGGCCATGATGAAAAAGGCGTGTTCATTATCCATCAGTTTTTCACATTCACGTATCATGGCACGAATGCTATGGCTCTTTTCATCCAGATTCTCCAGTTTCTTCTTTTTGATGACATAATTGGGTTCCTGCTTATAGGCATTGTCCATATTACGCTTCAAATCCACCACATTTTTCAGAGTCCTGAATCCGGTCTTCTTTAAAAGTTGCCGCACACTATCCTGATATCCGGCTTTGCGGTTGGGATTCGTCTCCTGCAGGAAATAACCGATATTCTCTTTCAGGGTATTGATGCATTCCTGTACGCTTAATACGCTAATTTCCTCATTGACATTCAGCACTTCCTCAAAGAAGTTCAGATAGTCGCTCTCAATTTCAACCGCATTTCCGGATTCCACCAGCACACCATAATCAACCAGCTTTCTCAATCTTTGTTCATTTCCTCCGACAAGGTCAATGGCAAGCCCCGACGGAAACTTCATAAGCTTCCGCTTCTCAAACATCTCGCTTAGCAATCTTTGCTCACGTGAGAGTGTTTTGGTCAGTTCTTCTATACTTCTGAAATGCGTCAGGATATCCATCTATTCAAAATTCTGTGATTGGCACTACATCTATCCTATAACCATCTTTCTCAACTGTGCGCTTATCATTATAAGTCACAATAACAAGATTATCACACTTTAATTCTCCGGCACATTCAACAATGCTGTCCATTTCACACTTCTCCGTTTTAGGACTGCTCATATCATAACATACCTGGACAAGGCGTAATATGCGTGGTCCTTCACGAAGGACAAAATCAACTTCTTTATCATTCCGTGAACGATAATAAAACATGGTCTTTTCAACATCATAGCCCCGGCGTATAAGTTCTATGAAAACTTGATTTTCAAGCAGTCGCCCTAAATTGTCACTCAAGGAAAATGCCTTTGATGCCACAAAACCGTTGTCAACGACATATACTTTCCTTGGGGCTTTTTTCATCAGCTTAAGCTTATTGTTGTAGCGTGACAAATAATAGAAAAGGTATGGTTCATGAAGATAATCCATATATTTTTTAGTCGTATTGACACTGGAGAAGTCAAGTTCCGATGTCAATTCATTAGCACTAACAGGATCACAGAAGTTCGAGACAAGATACATGGCCAGGTTATTCAGATCTGTCACATTCCGGACATTATGACGCTTAGCCACATCTTTCCATATAATGGAATCAAACAACGTGTCAAGATAATTGCGTGTCAATTGGCGTGAAGCGACTACTTCCGGATAACCGCCATTCCTCAAATAGTCATCTGTCAGCACAAGAGATTCTGTTTTGTGTTCCGGTTTCAGTATATGCAGATCAAGCTTGTTCCAATCGAAAAACTCTTCAAGACTGAAAGGCAGCATCTCTACCTGAAGATACTTGCCTGTCAATACTGTAGCCATTTCACTGCTGAGCATTCTGGCATTACTGCCTGTTATTACAAGATTCTTTCCTATCCTATATAATTCACTGACCCACAAATCCCACGCTTCAAGGTTCTGGACCTCGTCCAACAGGATATATTCATACCCAGGATAGACATCATCCAGCATCCGCATGACCAGATTCGCATCCCAAGTTTCCAGCAATTGATAATTGTCGAAGTTCAGATATGCGAAATTCTTGTCTCGCAGCATCAATAATGCCTGAGTAGATTTGCCCACCCGTCGAGGACCTGTTATCAACTTGATCAGATGGCTGCTCAATAACAAATCTGTATCTTGGATGCTCTTACGTATCAAATACGGACGAGACATCAGTTCATCACGTTCTTTGCGCTGATTTAGAATAATTGTTTTCATCTCCTATATTATTATTCAAGTGCAATATTACTATTTTTTATTCAAACAGCAATGCATGTTGCATAAAACATGCACTATTTTATGCAGTACAGAATCACCATTGAGTAAAAATCAAATCATTGAGAGCAAGAACTGCCATACTTATTAAAAGAATTACCTTCTCGTGATATATCTCTATTCATATAATAGCTTTATAATATTTTTCCATTTGACTTTTTGGAGAAGTTCAAAACAGTGATTTTATATAAAAGCACAAAGAATATGTGAAAGAAAATCGTTACCTTTGCACGATAAAATTATCCCGAACATGAAGAAAACAATCATTTTATTAACCCTGATAGCTTGTTGCATCGCTTGCACGGGCAATCGTAAAAAAAATTACTCTATGACAAACGAAACATTGGTGCGCCTGGAAACGACCATGGGCGACATTATTGTAAAGCTATATGATGAGACTCCTAAACACCGCGATAATTTCATCAAGCTGGTGAAAGAAGGCGTATATGACGGTACGTTATTCCATCGTGTCATCCAGAATTTCATGATTCAGGCAGGCGACCCCACCAGCAAGACCGCCAACGATACGGCTAAGTTGGGAAGCGGAGACGTAGGTTATACCATACCCGCCGAATTGGTTTCCACCCTCTACCACAAACGTGGCGCATTAGCCGCCGCACGCCAACCGGACAATGTCAACCCCGAACGAGCTTCATCGGGATGCCAGTTCTATATCGTGACGGGACAAGTATTCAACGAAGACCAGCTTATCGCCATGGAAAAGAACATGAGCCAGGCACGCCTCGATACCATTTTCCAAAACCTGGCGCGCAAGCACATGAAAGAAATCTTCAAGATGCGCAAAGCCGATGATACCGCCGGACTTCTTGCCCTGCAAGATACGTTGGAGGCACAAGCCAAAGCACAGCAACAAGAAGAAGGACTGCGCAAATTCACTCCCGAACAAATCAAGATTTACACCTCCGAAGGCGGAGCGCCGCACTTGGACGGCGATTATACGGTATTCGGAGAAGTGGTGGAAGGCATGGATGCCGTTTCGCGCATCGAGGCCGTGAAGACCAACAAAGCGGACCGGCCGATAGAGAACGTACGCATCCTGAAAGCAAGCGTCATCAATGATTAATTCCAGATTGACATTCTTATAGAAAAGCAGAATGGAGTTGCGAAAATAAAATGGAACACAAAGAAACGAAGGCACAGAGTTTTATATTCTTTTTAAAAGGATAGAATTTATTTCTCCGTGTCTTTGCGACTTTGCGTTCAATAGAAAGAATCACACGGTTTTTTCGCATTTCATTTCTGATTGATTATAATTTAATAGGTAAACATGATAAAGGTAAACCATCATACGCTGGACAACGGGCTACGGATCGTACACAACGAAAACAATTCCACCCAGATGGTGGCGCTCAACATCCTGTATAATGTGGGCGCACGCGATGAAGACCCCGAACATACCGGATTCGCGCACCTGTTCGAACACCTGATGTTCGGCGGTTCGGTAAACATCCCCGATTACGACACGCCCGTACAGAATGCGGGAGGAGAGAACAACGCGTGGACAAACAATGACATCACCAATTATTACATCACCCTCCCCTATCAAAATGTAGAGACGGGGTTTTGGTTGGAGAGTGACCGCATGCTGAGCCTCGACTTCAGCCCGCAAAGCCTGGAGGTGCAGCGTCAGGTGGTTATCGAGGAGTTCAAGCAACGCAACTTGAACCAGCCTTACGGAGACGCGTCACATCTGTTGCGCGAAATGGCTTACCGGCATCACCCCTACCGCTGGCCTACCATCGGGAAGGAAATCAGCCACATCGCCAATGCCACGCTGGAAGAAGTGAAAGACTTCTTCTACCGCTTCTATGCGCCCAATAACGCCATCTTATCCGTAACCGGACATATTTCGTTCGAAGACACCATCCGCCTGGCAGAGAAATGGTTCGGACCGATACCGGCACGCCCCATACCTGAGCGCAACCTGCCGCCCGAAAAGCCGCAGACACAAATCAGACGCCGGAGCGTGGAACGGAAAGTACCGGTAGACGCCTTATACATGGCATTCCACATGTGCAACCGCTTTTCGCCTGAATACCATGTGTTTGATATCATCACCGACCTGCTCTCCAACGGACGTTCATCGCGCTTTATCCAGACCTTGGTGCAGCAAAAGAAACTCTTCACTTCCATCGATGCTTACATCTCTGGAAGCCTGGACGAAGGCTTGCTGCACATCACGGGCAAACCCGCACCGGGCATCACGCTGGAAGAAGCCGAACAAGCCGTCTGGGAAGAACTGGATAAGCTGAAGACGACACCCGTACCCGACGAAGAACTGGAAAAGGTGAAAAACCGCTACGAAAGCGAACAGATTTTCAACAACATCAATTACCTGAATGTAGCCACCAACCTTGCCTTCTATGAACTGATAGGCAAAGCGGAAGATATCAATACCGAAGTGGACAAATACCGTGCCGTCACCTCCGGACAAATACAGGAAATGGCCAAACGGACGTTTGTCCCCGAAAATTGCACCATTCTTTATTACAAAGCCATCCTATGAAGCAATCACATTATCGCGCGCTACTCTCTTTAGGCCTCCCTATCGTCATCGGGCAAATAGGCGTCATCATCCTGGGATTCGCCGACACCCTCATGGTAGGTCATCATAGTTCCACGGAACTGGCTGCAGCCAGCTTCGTAAACAACATGTGCAACCTCGCCATTATTTTCAGCACCGGGTTCGCCTACGGATTGACTCCCGTAGTAGGCCGCTTATTCGGAGAGGGGAAAAAGGAAAAGATCGGAGAAGTCCTTCGGAACAGCCTTTCCGCCAATACCCTACTGGCGCTTATCGTGTGCGGCATCATGTTCACACTCTACCTGAACATCCACCGCCTGGGTCAGCCCGAAGAACTGATTCCCTACATGCGCCCCTATTTCATCGTATTGCTTCTCTCGCTTCCCTTTGTGATGTGGTTCAACGCCTTCAAGCAATTCTCCGACGGCATCACCGACACCAAGGTGTCCATGTGGATTCTTTTATGCGGGAACGTACTGAACATCATCGGGAATTACATCCTGATTTACGGCAAGCTGGGACTCCCCGAACTGGGATTACTGGGTGCCGGAATCTCCACCTTGGTGTCACGCATCCTGATGGTCATAGCCTATCTGGTCCTGTTTTTCCTTACCAGCCGCTACAAGCCTTTCCGCACCGGATTCCTCTCCGGACGAACCAACAGGAAGGACTTTGCCCTGCTCAACCGCCTGGGGTGGCCCATTGCCGCCCAGATGGGCATGGAAACCGCCTCATTCAGCCTCAGTGCCATCATGGTGGGCTGGCTGGGCAGTACCGAACTTGCCACCTACCAGGTCATGATAGCCGTATCCCAAGTATGTTTCATGATGTACTACGGCATGGGAGCCGCCGTATCCGTGCGCATCAGCAATTTCCTTGGGCAACGGGATTTCGGCAATATCCGGCGGATAGCCAACATCGGATTCCACATCATCCTGGTGATGATTGTCTGCACCTCTGTCCCCATCTACCTTTTGAGGAACCACATCGGAGGCTGGTTTACCGACGATGCCGCGGTCAGCATGATGATTCCCCAAGTAATTATCCCTTTCCTGCTCTACCAGTTTGGCGACGGGCTTCAAATCAATTTCGCCAATGCGCTCCGCGGAATAGCCGACGTGCGCCCGATGATGCTCTTCTCGTTCATCGCCTATTTCATCATCTCCCTGCCTTTGGGATATATCTTCGGCTTCACCCTCGGATGGGGCATTACGGGCATCTGGATGGCGTTCCCCTTCGGACTGACCAGTGCCGGCGTGATGTATTACCTCCGCTTCCGGTATAAGATACATCACAGACTACACAGCTTATAATGAAAAAAACGACTTCCCAACAGATAAAGCCATGTTCTCCACTCCTACCAAAATAGCGTTCGGATACATCTTGTTAATAGCCCTTCTGTTCGGGGCTATCGGATACATCTACCGGCAGATGATTTTGCTGACCGCTCCTTCGGGGACGGAGGAAACCATCAGTTCGCGCCGGAGAACCACGCACCAGATTGTCACCCATCTCTACAATGCCGAAATCATCGGGCAAACCCTACGCACGGGAGAACTGAACGAATATCCCAAATATAAACGCGCCATGAGGGAAGCGGGAATCCTGATAGACTCCCTTCAACAACAACTGACCGATACCCTGCAACAGGCCCGGCTGGACACCGTGCGCCTGCTCCTGAAACAAAAAGAACAAAACATGTTGAGGGTACTGGAAGTCATCAAGGAAAACCCTACCGATGAACTATACCGCCAGCAACTGGACAGCCTCATCCTTCAGCAAGACTCCATACTGAACACCGCCCATGTGCGCCGGCACGTGGTCACACACCACAATTCGTACACGATACACCACAAGCCCAAGAAATTCTTCCGGCGCCTTGCCGACCTCTTCGCCCCGGGCAAGCCGGACTCTACCCAAGTGGACAACATCATACAAGAAGAATACACCGACACCATCGACGAAACTTATAATCCGGCAGATACCATAGCCAGCATGCTGACCTCCATCCAGCATAAGGTGTTCCAAAACCGACAAGAGCGGCAACGCACCCTCGACATACGCATCAACCAGTTGCGCATAGCCGGAAGCCTGCTAAGCCAACGGGTGAACCAGTTATTGGAAAGCATTGAGGCCGACGAACAGGCCGCCATGGGACGAAGAATCCAGCACGAACAGGGAATAAGGGAACAAGCCGCCTGGACCATGGCCGTCATCGCCATCATCGCCGTATTGCTCGTGCTGGTATTTTTCATCATCATCTGGCGCGACCTTACCCGGAGCAACCACTACCGGCACGAGCTGGAAAAGTCGAAGCAATATGCCGAAAACCTGCTCGTGACACGCGAGAAACTGATGCTCACCATTACCCACGACATCAAAGCCCCCGCCGGTTCCATCATCGGCTACATCGACCTGCTGCTCAGGCTGGTGCACGACCAACGGCAATTATTCTACCTGCGCAACATGCAAAGCTCGGCACGCCACCTGCTCGGCCTGGTGACCTCCCTCCTCGATTACCACCGCCTGGAAGCCGGGAAAATGGATCTGCACCCCGTCATGTTCAACCCATACGAACTATTCGAGCACATCTATACCAGCTTTCTGCCCATCGCCGGAAAGAAACACCTGGAATTAATCTACAAAACAGAACTTCCACGCAACCTGACGGTAGAAGGAGACCCGTTCCGCATCCGCCAGATTGCCGAAAACTTATTGTCGAACGCCCTGAAATTTACAAAAAAAGGAAAAGTCACACTTCATGCCGCATACAAAGAAAACCAACTTTCCTTTCAAGTAAGCGACACCGGATGCGGCATGAGCACCCAAGAACAGGCACGTGTATTCCAGGCATTTACCCGCCTGAGAAGCGCGCAAGGACAAGAAGGCTTCGGCTTAGGGCTTTCCATTACGAAAAAATTAGTGGAACTCCTGCACGGCAACATCCGCATCGAAAGTACCCCCGGGACGGGAAGCACGTTCTACGTGTCCATGCCCCTTCCTCTATCCAAAGCGACTCCCGACGCGACGCCGGAGCTATCTTTCATACCAGACAAGCAATGGCACATCCTGCTCATCGATGACGACCCGATCCAGTTGACCCTGACCAAAACCATGCTGGACAACCTGTTTGCCGCCATGCCAAACCACCGTATGCCCGTCATCCGCACGTGCAGCCACCCCGAAGAATTGTTCCACTCCATCCGGTCCGATGCCATCGACTTAATCCTGACCGACATACAGATGCCCGCCATGAACGGATTCGACCTGTTGAAAGCCATCCGGAAGCTGGACTCTCCCCAAGCCCGGACTGTCCCGGTCATAGCCATTACCGCACGAAGCGACATGGACGAGGCCGATTTCCGCCAGCAAGGCTTTGCCGGATGCCTCTACAAGCCGTTCAACCAACACGAAATACGGAAAATGCTTCAACAGACATTACACCTGGCATGGGACGCGACCGGCACACCAAAGGAAAGCCAATCGCTCTCCGGCACTTCGCCTTTCAACTTCTCGTCATTGACCGCCTTTTCGGAAGATGACCCGGAAGCCGCACGCCAGATTATCCGCACGTTCCTCGAAGAAACCCGGAAAAACCACGCCCGGATAGCGCAAGCGGTAAAGACAAAATCCCTGCAAGAAGCAGGAGAAACCGCCCACAAGATGCTGCCCACCTTCACCCTGATAGAAGCCAAAGAAATCCTGCCCTCCCTGCAATGGCTGGAAGCCCACCGTTCTGCTACGGAATGGGCAGAAGAAGCGCAAAGCCACGCCGAAACGGTATTGCGGTGCATGGAGAAAGTAATGGAAGAAGCGGAAAAAAATCTAATGAATGTCTGCAATTAGCCAATGTAGGGGCGGGTTTGCCCGCCCGTATGCGTCCACATGGTTTCGGGGTCAGTAGAAAAACGGTGGGGATTTTCCAGATTAAAGATTAATTCTTTTACTT
>URCM01000091.1 GCA_900546355.1 uncultured Bacteroides sp. | reverse complement strand
GCCTCAAAAACTCATCCCAAATCATCGCACGATAAATTCAAAACAGCTTCTTAAAGAGGAACCTTTGCCAAAGAATATCCCTTTACCTCCTCTATCCATCCAGTAAAAAACGGATTCCTGCTTCCATATATAAATAGGAGAACAAAATGGGCAGGTCCCCTGTAAAAACGCAGCATGCAGCAGAAAGTTTCACATAAAGCATTAGAAAATAGGAATGCCCGCCTCCGCCAACACATACCCCTTAAAAATGAATATATACTGCATGAGCGATTGAATATATACTGCAAAAGCGGTTGAATATATACTGCATCTGCCTGCGGATATATACTTCCCCAGCAAAGTAAATAACACCGTGTTTCAACGCAAGCGGATCAAGATCATTCATTTTTCTAAAATTTCTTCTAAAAAAACGTGACAAAGAATATATTATCAAAATTTTACTTGTCTGTTTCCAAAAAAATATTGTATCTTTGCAGAGATTTTCTACGCTTTGCTATAAATATCATGGCAAGGATGTATCAATTACTAACCATTAACTGATAACCGACATGCTTATCGCCGTAGATTTTGACGGAACAATCGTGAAACACAAGTATCCCGCCATTGGGGCAGAGATACCTTTCGCCATCGAGACATTGAAAAAGCTGGCAGCCGAAAAGCACAAGCTTATCCTATGGAGTGTGCGCGAAGGAAAGCTATTAGACGAAGCGGTAGAGTTTTGCCGTCAACGCGGACTGGAGTTCTACGCCATCAACCGCGATTATCCCGAAGAAGAGAAGGGGCAAAACAATCACTATTCACGTAAACTGAAAGTAGATTTATTCATAGATGACCGTAACTTAGGCGGATTGCCAGATTGGGGAACCATTTACGAGATGGTGACTCATAAGCTTTCGTATGAAGATTTGCTCAACCGCTATGAAGAAGAACGGGTAAATGAAAAGACTCCACGCAAAGGGTTCTTCGGAAGGATTTTTAAATGAACATCCTCCTACATCACGAGAAGAAAAATTATCAATCAACAGAAATGTAAGATTATAACAATAAAAAAATTAAGATGAAAATCAAAAACACACTTTTCGCACTTGTCGTTGCCGTATTAGCGGCAGGATGTACTTCTTACAAAAGCGTGCCTTACTTGCAAGACCCGCAAGCAGTGAACGAATACGGAAAAGAAATTCCGCTTTACGATGCGAAAATCATGCCAAAAGACTTGTTGAGCATCACTGTGAACACGACAGACCCTCAGGCTGCCGCCCCATTCAACTTGACTGTGCAAACTCCATTGAACGCTGCACTGACCAACATCAACACGACCACACAACCCACCTTACAACAATATCTTGTGAGCAACCAAGGTGAAATAGACTTTCCGGTGTTAGGACGACTGAAAGTAGGAGGCCTGACCAAAAACGAAGCAGAAAACATGATTCGTGAACGCTTAAAGCCTTATTTAAGGGAAGCTCCGATTGTAACCGTGCGTATGGCCAACTATAAAATATCGGTATTAGGAGAAGTAGCCCGCCCCGGTACATTCAATGTAAGCAACGAGAAAGTAAACGTACTCGAAGCATTGGCTATGGCAGGCGACATGACCGTATACGGTGTGCGTACCAATGTAAAACTCATCCGGGAAGACCCGAACGGGAAACGCGAAATCGTAGAATTAGACCTTACAAAGAGCGATATCGTACTCTCCCCCTACTTCTACCTTCGCCAGAATGACATTATTTATGTCACTCCCAACAAGACGAAAGCAAAGAACTCGGATATCGGTAATACCACAACGACGGTTATCTCCGCAACATCAATTTTGGTATCTATCGCCAGCTTGCTAGTGAACATACTTAAGTAAACAATAAAACAAAACATAGAAATTGGAAAACCGGATGTACGCAATATCGCTTGTTGCGGACATCCTGATAAAAGCAATACGTATAATCTGCGGCAAAAAGCCACAAACTAAAGAACTTATAAACGTATGGAAGAACAAAACATCAACGAACAGAACAGCGAAGAGAATATCAACCTGTATGCAATTTTCTTCAAGTATCTCGCTTACTGGCCGTGGTTTGTAATCAGCGTAATCGCCTGCCTGATAGTGGCATTCCTTTACCTGCGTTACCAACCGCCCGTATACAATGTAACCGCTGCCGTCCTCATTAAGGAAGAAGAACAAAAAGGAGGAAACACCGCAGCTTCTCCCTTGGCTGCCATACAAGATTTAGGGATGTTCTCTATGACCAGTAACTTCGATAACGAAGTGGAGATTCTGCACTCGCGCACACTGATAAAAAAAGCCGTGAACGAATTACGCTTGTATATCAGTGTGGCCGAAGATCGCGTTACAGGATACGATATTCCTCTTTATAAGACATCGCCTGTCAACGTTTTCTTGACGCCCGAAGAAGCTGATAAACTGGAAGCTCCTGTAAAGCTGAACATGAAATACACGACGGATGGCAAACTGGATGTACATGCTGAATATACACTCGATGAAGAAGAAGAGGAAGTCAGCAAGTCGTTCGACCGCCTTCCTGCCGTACTGCCTACCCCCATAGGCGTGATAAACTTTACACGCAACGACTCACTTCCTGAGCCAATGGAGGAAAATATGAATCTCGTGGCATATATCAACGCTCCGACCGCTACCGCCAACGCATATATGGAAAGCCTGACAGTAGAAGCTACTTCTAAAACGACTACTATTGCCCAGTTAGCAGTGCAAAACACCGACAAGCAACGTGCAATAGACTTTGTAAACTGTCTGGTAGCTTTCTATAACCGTGACGCCAATGATGAAAAAAATGAAGTAGCGCAAAAAACGGCTGAGTTCATCGAGGAACGTATAGGAATCATCAACCGTGAATTGGGTACGGCAGAGACTGAATTAGCTGATTTCAAACAACGTTCTGGCTTGACAGACTTGACAAGCGATGCACAGTTGGCTTTGGAAGAAAGTTCAAAATACGGTCAACAACGTGTAGAAAACGCCACTCAAATCCAATTGGTGGAATTCTTGAAAAATTACATCAATGACCCTAAAAACAACGGTGAAGTCATTCCGTCGAACGTTGGCTTGCAAGACCAAAACTTGTCTTCGGTCATCGACCAATATAATACGATGATTATCGAACGCAACCGTTTGCTTCGCACATCATCAGAAAGCAATCCTGCCGTTATCAATATGAATGCAGGAATAGAAGCCATGCGCCATAGTGTGCAAACTACGGTAGAAAGCGTACTGAAAGGTTTGAATATCGCTAAAATCGACATTGAACGACAGGCACGCAAATTTGAGGGACGTATCAGCAATGCGCCGTTGCAAGAAAAAGAATTCTTAAGCATCGCACGCCAACAGGAGATCAAAGCTGCGCTGTATACCATGTTGCTACAAAAACGTGAGGAGAATGCTATCACACTGGCAGCTACTGCTAATAACGGCCGCATCATCGAAGATGCTTTGGCTGACAAGAACCCGGTTGCTCCCAAAAAGAAAATCATTGCACTTGCAGCTTTGATATTGGGATTGGCCATCCCAGTCGGTATCGTTTATCTGCGTGATTTGTTGAAATACAAAATAGAAAACCGTGAAGATGTAGAACATCTGACCGACATACCAGTTTTGGCTGAATTGCCTCGATGCAAAAAGCCGGAAAAAGGTGCTATTGTGGTTCGGGAAAACAAGAACGACATCATGGAAGAAACATTCCGCGGTTTACGTACCAACCTGCTTTTCATGCTCGACAAAGAACAGAAAGTCATCCTGTTTTCTTCTACTCAGCCGGGTGAAGGTAAATCGTTCGTTGCAGGTAATACTGCTGTCAGCCTTGCTTTCTTAGGCAAGAAAACAATTATTGTAGGTATGGATATCCGTAAGCCCGGATTAAATAAGGTATTCAATCTTTCCCGCCGTGCGGAGGGTATTACAAACTACCTTGCAGATTCTGAGAACGTTAACTTATTCGACATGATTCAGCATTCTGATATTAGTCCGAATCTGGACATCTTGCCAGGTGGTCCTGTACCTCCCAACCCGACCGAGCTGGTAGCCCGCGATGTATTGAACCGCGCTATCGATTTGTTGAAGCAACGTTACGACTACATTATACTTGATACCGCTCCGATTGCGATGGTGACAGATACCGCTATCATCGGACGTGTGGCAGATATGTGTGTTTATGTTTGTCGTGCAGATGTCACTCCGAAAGCTGGTTACCGTTACATCAATGTATTGCGTGACGAGAAGAAATTCCCCAAACTGGCTACCATTATCAACGATATTGATATGAGCAAGCGCAAGAACAGCTACGGATACGGTTATGGTGCCAAGTACGGATACGGAGGCAAAGCTTACGGCTATGGCTACGGATACGGTTACGGCTACTCTGAAGCACAAAAGAAGAAAAAATAAGAGAAATAGCCTGCGATAACGCAGCAAAGAGACATCGCATCAGTCATACTGGAACAAGCCTTGTAGACTGATGCGATTTGTTGTTTTAAGATATTGAACATAAAAGGACAATACGAATGGAAAAATTGAAAATAGCCGTGGCAGGAACAGGCTATGTAGGCCTTAGTATAGCCACTTTGCTGAGCCAGCACCACCAGGTGACAGCCGTTGACATCATCCCCGAAAAGGTAGACATGATTAACCAACGCCTGTCCCCCATTCAGGATGATTACATCGAAAAATACCTGGCAGAAAAAAACTTGGACCTTACAGCTACGCTGGACGGTGCAAAAGCTTATGCCGACGCCGATTTTGTCGTCATAGCCGCCCCAACCAACTATGACCCTGTAAAAAACTACTTCGACACCAGCCATGTGGAAGAAGTAATCGAATTAGTGACACAGGTAAACCCGGCCGCTATAATGGTCATTAAAAGCACAATCCCCGTAGGCTACACAGAAAGCATCCGTCAAAAAACGGGGAATGCCAATATTATTTTCTCACCCGAATTCCTGCGTGAAAGCAAAGCACTCTACGATAACCTTTACCCCAGTCGAATCATCGTCGGGAGGCCCGAAAATGACGCAACATTAGATAAAGCCGCCCATATTTTTGCAGCCTTGCTTCAAGAAGGCGCTATCAAAGAAAACATAGACACGCTGTTTATGGGACCCACCGAAGCAGAAGCCGTCAAACTGTTTGCCAATACTTACCTTGCTTTACGGGTTTCTTATTTCAACGAACTGGATACTTATGCCGAAATGAAAGGATTGGACACGAAAGCCATCATCGATGGTGTTTGCCTCGACCCACGCATCGGTACACATTACAATAATCCCAGCTTCGGTTACGGAGGTTATTGCTTACCCAAGGACACCAAACAATTATTAGCCAATTATGCGGATGTACCCGAAAACCTGATTCAGGCTATCGTAGAAAGTAATCGCACACGAAAAGACTTCATAGCCGACCGCGTACTGCACAAAGCAGGCTACTACGACTATTACAACCGAGGAGCTTACAACCCTAAGGAAGAAAAGCAATGTACCATCGGCGTTTATCGCCTTACAATGAAGAGCCACAGCGATAATTTCCGTCAAAGCAGCATCCAAGGCGTAATGAAACGCATCAAAGCGAAAGGTGCCACAGTCATTATCTACGAACCTACATTGGAAGACGGCAGTACATTCTTTGGAAGTAAAGTAATAAACGATTTGAATACTTTTAAATCACAAAGCCAAGCGATTATCGCCAACCGTTATGACACCTGTTTGGACGATGTCAAAGAGAAAGTTTACACACGCGACATTTTCAGAAGAGACTAAGTTTGTTTGATAAGAGAATAATCGTTACCTTTGCCTTATACAACCATTACAAAAGCAACGGATTATGAGAAAAGTAGCATTAATTACCGGCATTACGGGACAAGACGGTTCCTATCTTGCTGAATTCCTGATAGAAAAAGGATATGAAGTACACGGTATCCTGCGCCGTTCTTCCTCGTTCAATACAGGACGCATCGAACACTTGTATTTAGACGAATGGGTGCGCGATATGAAAAAAAGCCGTTTAGTAAACCTCCATTGGGGAGATATGACCGACTCCAGCTCGCTTATCCGTATCATCAGCGACATCCATCCTACAGAGATTTACAATCTGGCAGCGCAAAGTCATGTAAAAGTGTCATTTGATGTGCCCGAATATACAGCAGAAGCCGACGCCATTGGCACACTGCGTTTATTAGAAGCAGTGCGTATCTGCGGATTAGACAAGACTTGCCGCATCTACCAGGCTTCCACATCGGAACTGTTTGGTAAAGTACAGGAAATTCCCCAAAAAGAAACCACTCCTTTCTATCCCCGCTCCCCTTATGGAGTAGCAAAACAATACGGCTTCTGGATTACAAAAAACTACCGTGAAAGCTATGGAATGTTTGCCGTAAACGGAATCCTTTTTAATCACGAAAGCGAACGGCGGGGGGAAACATTTGTGACCCGCAAAATCACATTAGCGGCAGCACGCATCAAACAAGGTTTCCAAGATAAGTTGTATTTGGGAAATCTCGATGCCAAACGCGACTGGGGATATGCGAAAGATTACGTGGAATGCATGTGGCTCATTTTACAACACGACACACCAGAAGATTTCGTAATCGCTACAGGAGAAATGCATACCGTTCGTGAATTCTGCACGCTGGCATTCCAATATTTAGGCATAGAATTAGAGTGGCAAGGTAGTGGCGTGGATGAAAAAGGCATTGACAAAGCCACAGGCCGTATTCTGGTAGAAGTCGACCCGAAGTATTTCCGTCCCTGTGAAGTAGAACAGCTTTTAGGCGATCCTACCAAAGCTAAAGAGACCTTAGGTTGGAATCCTACCAAAACTCCGTTCCGCGAACTGGTCCGCATTATGGTGGAACACGATATGCAGTTTGTAAAGAAGCTGCACCTGAAAGCTGAATTGGATAAAAAAGAATAATAGACTAAATAAGAAGCAAAATCAATATTTACCGAATATAGCAGAATGATTGATTTTGAAACAATCATTCCCCTATTCCTTTAACTCTGAATCAAACGATAAACTCATGTTAGACAAATCAGCAAAAATATATGTGGCAGGACATCACGGATTGGTCGGATCAGCCATTTGGAACAATCTCCTGCAAAGAGGATACACGAACTTAGTCGGCTGCAGCCACAAAGAACTCGATTTACTGGACGGCGTAGCGGTAAAACAATTCTTCGACAAAGAACAGCCTGAAGCCGTGGTATTAGCGGCAGCACACGTAGGCGGTATCATGGCAAACCTGCAATACCGTGCCGATTTCATTTATCAAAACTTGCAGATACAGCAAAACGTTATCGGCGAAAGCTTCCGTCACGGGGTAAAGAAACTGCTTTTCTTAGGAAGCACCTGCATCTATCCGCGTGAAGCTCCTCAACCGATGAAAGAAGAAGCGCTCCTCACCTCTTCCTTAGAATATACCAACGAACCGTATGCCATTGCCAAGATAGCAGGACTGAAGATGTGTGAAAGCTTCAATTTGCAATACGGAACAAACTACATTGCCGTGATGCCTACCAACCTTTACGGGCCCAATGATAATTTCCATCTGGAGAACAGCCACGTACTTCCGGCTATGATACGCAAGGTATATTTGGCGAAATGCCTGAACGAAGGAGATTGGGAAGCTGTACGCAAAGATATCAACCTGCGTCCGGTAGAAGGTGTCAACGGAAATAACACGGACGAAGAGATTTTGGCTAAACTGGCTAAATTTGGAATCACTGCCGAAGCCGTCACCTTATGGGGAACAGGAAAACCGTTGCGCGAATTTTTATGGAGTGAGGAAATGGCAGATGCCAGCGTACACGTGTTATTGAATGTGGATTTTAAAGACACTTACACAGAAGGTGATAAGGAAATCCGTAACTGCCATATCAACGTAGGTACAGGTAAGGAACTGAGCATCCGGGAACTGGCAGAAAAGATTGTAAAAGAAATCGGATTCAAAGGCGAATTGCGTTGGGATGCTTCAAAACCTGACGGTACCCCACGCAAACTGACAGATGTAACCAAACTGCACGGTCTGGGTTGGCACCACAAAGTGGAAATAGACGAAGGTATCCACCGTTTATACGAATGGTACCTGAAAGGTATTTGCATCAATCACCAGACAGTATAAAAACGTTCTCCATCCAGAAAAGACACATCCTGATTGGGAAATTGAATGCAGTAACACAAAGTCACAGATCCTTTCCATATATCCTCATGAAAAGCACCATGATTTTATGTTACTGCATTGAAAACCTGTTTAAAGTTTGCCCAGGTTTAGAAGCTGTTTTGAATTTCTCCAAAAAGTTTTTCTTGACTTGATGTATCCGTTTTCGTGTGTGCTTTGGGCGATAAATTCAAAACAGCTTCTTATTTGAGCATTGTTTTCGAGGACGTTTTGCTGATTTTATAAAGAGAATAGGGTTATCTGAGACGCATAAAATCGGGAAAACAGACCGGAAACAAACGCAAAAGAAACCTGTCAATATGACTTTACCTGAAAAATTTAAACAGGTTCTCAATCTTCCCTGGATAATACTTCCTCAAAAGCGCACCGTATAAACATCAATTCACATATACCTTATTCATATAAGACTGGAAGAGTACACGGGCTTCTTCCAACTGTTCAGAAGTATTCGGTTCCACTCCTTTCAACTGATAATCCAACCCCATCGCTTCATACTTATGGACACCGAGCGTATGATAAGGTAAAATTTCTACCCGCTCTATCATCCGATAGGCTTTGAAATGTTTACCCAAGGCCTCGATGTCTTCACGGAAAGCACTATATCCTTGCACCAATACATAGCGCAGCCAGAAAGGTTTCCCATTCGCTTCCAGCCAGGCTGCCGTCTGCAGGGTTTGCGCATTACTTCGTGAGGTCAGCCGGCGATGACGCTCGTCATTGAATTCTTTCACATCGAGCAACACCAAATCAGCAAGCATCAGCAGCTCCTTTACCTCTTCGTTCCAAATACCTCCATTCGTATCTACGCAAATATGGATGCCTGCTTCTTTCAGCATCCGGAACAAAGGAAGCAATGCCTTCGCTTGAAAGGTAGGCTCTCCCCCACTAAACGTTATGCCACCCTTTTTACCAAAAAAAGGTTTCTGGTTGACCGCCATACGCAAAATCTCTTCCGGGGCGACTTCTTTACTTTCTCCTTTGCAATCAATGGTGTCAGGATTGGCGCAATACAAGCAACGGAAATTACATCCCTGCAGAAAAACGACCAGCCGGATACCCGGTCCATCGTAAGTGCCCAAAGATTCGTAAGAATGTACTCTAATCATCTAATTGCGATTTCAAATTTCAGACACAGAGACACAGCTTTTTCATTACCAACAGAACAACCTGGCCCCTGTGTCCGGATCTAAAAACAATTACATCCGTTCGTGGAAACTACGTGAAATAACCTCCAACTGATGCTCACGGCTCAATTTAATGAAGTTGACGGCATAACCCGAAACACGGATAGTCAGTTGCGGATATTTTTCAGGATGTTCCATCGCATCCTCCAACATTTCACGGTTCAACACATTTACATTCAGATGATGCGCGCCTTTCACAAAGTAACCATCCATAAGCGTAACCAAATTCTCAATACGGCTTTCACGGTCTACACCCAACGATTTCGGCACAATCGAGAATGTATTACTGATGCCGTCCTGTGAATCACGATAACGTAACTTGGCAACCGAACTTAACGAAGCAATCGCACCATTCTTATCACGTCCATGCATCGGATTGGCGCCCGGAGCAAAAGCCACACCTTTGGCACGCCCGTCGGGAGTAGCACCAGTCTTCTTTCCGTACATCACATTCGAAGTAATGGTCAGGATAGAAAGAGTTGGCTTCGCATGCTTGTAAACCGGAAGTTTCTTCAACTCTTCATCAAAATAATAAATCAAGTCTACCGCCAAATGGTCTACACGGTCATCATCGTTTCCGAAGCAAGGGAACTCACCCTCAATATCAAATCCTTCCGTCAGGCCGATGTCATTGCGGCGTGCTTTCACTTTTGCATATTTAATAGCCGAAAGCGAATCAATCGCAATCGACATACCAGCTACACCGTACGCCAGATTAATTTCAGGATTTGTATCGACAAATGCCATCTGTGCCTTTTCGTAATAATATTTGTCATGCATATAGTGAATGATATTCATCGCATCATTATATACACGCGCCATTTCTTTCAATACTTTCTTGTAATTGGCAAGCACTTCCTCGAAATTCAGTTCATCGCTGCTCAATACCGGAATATCTTTTACCATCACCGTACCGGTATTCTCGCATCGCCCGCCATTGATGGCAAGCAAAAGTGCTTTTGCCAAATTGCAACGCGCGCCGAAGAACTGGATATGCCTGCCTATATCCTGATAAGACACACAGCAAGCAATGCCGTAATCGTCCGAGCCACGCACTTCACGCATCAAGTCATCGTTTTCATATTGAATAGAAGACGTATCAATGGACACTTGGGCACAGAAGCCCTTGAAACCTTCGGGCAATTGCGGACTCCACAATACCGTCAGGTTCGGTTCGGGTGAAGGGCCTAAATTATATAAAGTCTGCAAGAAGCGGAACGAAGTCTTTGTCACCTTCACACGTCCATCGTTGAAACGTCCGCCAATAGATTCTGTTACCCAGGTCGGGTCTCCGGCAAAGATATCGGTATATGCCTGCATACGCAGATGGCGCACCATGCGCAATTTGATTACGAACTGGTCTATCAACTCCTGGGCATGAATCTCATCCAGTTTTCCATGCGCCATATCGTTTTCGATATAAATATCAAGAAACGAAGATACATTACCCAACGACATAGCTGCACCGTCCTGTTCTTTCACCGCAGCCAAATAAGCCATATATACCCATTGTACGGCTTCCTGGGCCGTTTCCGCCGGACGACTCAAGTCGAGACCATATTGTTCACCCAAAATCTTGATTTCTTTCAATGCTTTAATCTGCTCTGCAACCTCTTCACGCAGACGAATCCGCTCATCGGTCATCGGACTAACCAAATGACGCAAATCGTCCTGCTTGGCTTCAATCAGCCTGTCAAGACCATATAAAGCCAAACGACGGTAATCTCCGATGATACGTCCACGCGCATAGTTATCGGGCAAACCTGTCAAGAAGCCTAACGAACGGAACGAACGTATTTCTTCCGTGTAAGCGTCAAACACGCCATCGTTATGCGTCTTGCGATAATGTGTAAATATATCTTTTACTTTGGGATCCACTTCAAGCCCATTCTCACGGCAAGCCTTTTCTACCACTTTAATTCCTCCGAAAGGTTTGATGGCACGGCGCAGCAATTCATCGGTCTGCAATCCGACTATCACCTCGTTCTCCTTATCTATATAACCGGGCGCAAACGAAGTAATGGTAGAAACAGTTGAGGGGTCGAGCGAGCGCACACCATTGTTAGCACGTTCTTCGGCAAGTGCCTCCAGACACTTATTCCACACAGATTTCGTACGTTCGGTAGGACCAGTCAGAAAAGACGCGTCGCCTTCGTAAGGGGTAATGTTTGTCTTCACGAAATCGGTGACGTTGATTTCTTTATTCCAATGTCCTTCTTTGAAATTCATCATACTCAAAAAAATTTAAGTGGTTTATATAATGATAAAAAATGAAGCGCAAAGGTACGGAAAATTTAAGAAACTGTTTTGAATTTCTACAAAAAGTTTTTTCCCGTCTTGATGTATCCGTTTGCGTGTACGCTTTTGGCGATAATTCAAAACAGTGTCTTCTAACATTCGATTTTGCACATGCATTCTATTCGCACCACAAAACACTTCCTTTTACGTCCTCCGTCCCAAAAACATACGTTTTCCCTACCGAGGACGTACGTTTTCCGTACCAAAAACGTACGTCCTCCATACGGAAAACATAAAAGCAAGAGGGCTGAAAACAGATAGCATTTCTTTCAAAAGCTGATTATCATACATATATCGGCAAAAACAAACACAAAAGAACCTGAAATCACATTACTTTATTGGAAAATTTAAACAGGCTCTAAGAAGCTGTTTTGAATTTATAGTCAATCAGAAATGGATTGCGAAAAATCCGTTAATCCTTTATATTGAACA
>URCM01000090.1 GCA_900546355.1 uncultured Bacteroides sp. | reverse complement strand
CCTCAAAAACTCATCCCAAATCATCGCACGATAAATTCAAAACAGCTTCTAAGTAACAGTAGGGCATACCGACTTTTATGGTGGAATCCATTACAGGGGATGCCGCGTGTCATGGTGCCTCTAAGTAAGAAAGGCGATAGAGGATTATCCTTTCGTGGGAGAAGATAATCCTCTTTATAGGTCCTGAGGATATCCGCAAGAAAAACGAAGTAGTACTGCAGGAGCCGGTGAAGTATATATTCATGGGCGGATGCAGTATATATTCAACCGCCTCCGCAGTATATATTCATTTTTAGAGGGTATGTATTGGCTGGATGCGGGCATTCACATGATTCTTTACCGGCATCGCTCCGTTATCAGTTGCCAATAGCCAGGCGGTAACGCTTTCCGGGTTTCGTATCGATGTCATATTCGTATACTTTACGGAGCGTAGGTTGGGCCGGAGTACCTGATTCGGGTGATACCTGCGGCGTTTTGATAGCTGCGGGAGCATACAATTCGTTCGGACATTCGCCCTGGGCTTTACGTATGCCTTTGCCTTTCAGCGGCACATACGAACGGACACGCAATGTGCCGCCCAGTTTCGACAGGATGACCGCTTCACGCAATTCGCTTTTGTCCCACTTCATCGTTACTTCGAAACCGCCGCGGGCAACCAGGCCTTTCACTTCCCCCTTGCTCCATACATCGGGCAATGCCGGAAGCAGGTGCACCGCTCCGTCGTGGCTCTGCAGCAACATTTCGGCAATGCCTGCCGTTGCACCGAAGTTTCCGTCTATCTGGAAAGGCGGATGTGCGTCGAACAGATTGGGATAAGTACGTCCTTCGGGATATTGGCCAGCCTCGGCATCGCTCGGCAAGAGCTGCAACATATTGCTGATCAGACGGAACGCATGATTGCCGTCAAGCATCCGTGCCCAAAAATTGATTTTCCAACCGATGCTCCAGCCTGTAGCCTTATCTCCCCGTTGCTCTAACGTGGTATGTGCCGCCTGGAACAGTTCGGGATGACGATAGGGCGATACTTGGTTGCTGGGATGCAATCCGTAGAGGTGGGAAATGTGTCGGTGCTCGTCTGTCGGGTTGTCTACATCTTCTGTCCACTCTTGTAACTGTCCGTGTTTGCCTATCCGCATGGGCGGCAAGTGGTCAATCATCTGTCTCAGCGTGTCCTGGAAACCCGTCTCGTCACCTACTGTCAATGAAGCGCGTAACGCGTTCGAAAGCACATCGAACGCCAACTGGTTGTCCATCGTGCATCCTGCCGTTACTGGGCCGTGTTCGGGCGAAACCGAAGGTGCTATCACCCACTCGTGTGTATTCGGGTTTTCGGCAAGGAAATCCAGGCAGAACAGTGCCGCGCCTTTCAATATCGGATAAGATTCCCGCAAAAAAGTCTGGTCGCCCGTAAACAGGTAATGTTGCCACAGATGCTGGCTCAGCCAGAATCCGCCGCTGGGCCACATGCCTGCAGCGGCAAAGTCCACCGGTCCCGCAATGCGCCACAAGTCGGTATTATGATGAGCTACCCATCCCCGGCAGCCATACATTTCGCGTGCTGTTTTCGCTCCCGTTTCCGATAAGTCTTTCAGCATGGCGAACAATGGCTGGTGCATCTCGCTCAGGTTGGTTGTTTCGGCAGGCCAGTAGTTCATCTCCGTATTGATGTTGATGGTATATTTGCTGTCCCACGGCGCGTTTACGCTACGGTTCCATACGCCTTGCAAATTGGCGGGTTGTCCGCCGGGTTGCGAAGACGAAATCAGCAAATAGCGTCCATACTGGAAAAGCAGTACAGGCAACGTCTGGTCCTTGCCTTGGTGGAAATCGCGGATACGTATATCGGTTTCTTTTCCAGATGCCTCATCCGTCTCTTCGCCTATCGTCAGCTGTACCCGGTTGAACAGGCTTTGGTAGTAAGCAATGTGGGCAGCCAGTGCTTTTGCATAAGGTATTTTTACGGCTCGCGCCAGGCAGCTTTCGGCTCGGGCAGCCGCATCACCGCCCACATTGTGATAGTTCACGTAATTGGTAGCCGCAGCGATATAAATCACAGCTTCACCTGCATCCGATACTTCCAACGTTTTGCCCGAAGCCCTTACGGTGCCGTCGGTAATCACTTGTATCCTGCACTCGGCACGCAGGGCTGCCTTTACTCCTTCTTGGTCTTTGCCGTAGCAAACCACCGACAGCTTGTTGCCTTCGGTTTTCACTTCGTGCTTCAGCGGAGTATCGTAAGCAAGCCGGAAAGCCAAAGCGCCTTTCCGGTTTGCCTGCACACGCATCACAATGACACTATCGGTAAATGAAGCGAAGGCTGTGCGGGTATAGGTTACTCCGTCCACTTGATAACGGGTAGTGGCTGTAGCATTGGAGATGTTCAAGTCGCGGTAAAAGTTTGCCGCGTCCTTGTGTCCGGTAAAATCAAGGAAAAGACTTCCTAAGGTGAGGTAACTCATACCGTTCTTCCCCGAAAAGAAATTGGCGTCGCACAACCGTTGTGCCTCCCAAGTCTTTCCTTCGAATATCAGTTGGCGCACCGTAGGGAGCACATACTGTGCAAGGTTATTGTTATTGTCGTGTGGTCCTCCTGCCCAAAACGTTTCTTCGTTCAGTTGCAGTTCTTCACGTTCCGTGCCGCCATATACCATCGCTCCCATCCGGGAGTTTCCGATAGGTAAGGCATCCGTCCATTCCACTGCAGGACGGCTGTACCACAATTTCAAGTCTTCGGCATATCCGGCTATCGCCGTCAGTCCCGAAAACACAACCGCTAAAATCAATTTCCGTGTTTTCATGTTTCAGGTTTTATGGGTTGAACGTAGAGACGAAGCAATTGATAATGGACAATTACTTCGTCTCTTTCAACTACAGATTATTAACTGTAAACTGTTAATTGTTAATGACTACCGTATAGGTCTTCACCATACCGTTGTAGTCGAATTTCACTACGGCTTTTCCGTCTGTGGTTTCAGGTTGCGTGATTTCGATTTTCACGTTCGGATTGTTCGATGAAGCAGTGAATTCCGGAACGGACGCTGTGCCTGCAGGAAGCGTATAGGTCGTTTCGTATTGGTCGTAACCCGTGTAGCCGTTGGCGTTGGTCGAGCGGACTGGGGTTGTGGGCAGTTCGATTTCCTGGCCGTTTGCCTGGATGCTTACTGTCGGTACTGCCGGATAAACCAGGCTCTTCTCGTCTGCGCTGAATCCCAACCCGCGGAGGATACACAGTTGGCCGTCCGTGTCACCTTCCGCTACCAGATAGATGGCATGTTTTTTGTCCAATGCCTTCACCGCGTCGGTTACGTCAAGGGTGTATTTCGTCACTTCATCGGCAGTTGTTCCGGCAGGGACAGTGATTTCGCCAATCTTTTTGCCTTTCCAAGTTTCGTTGTCCCACGGGCCGTCTATCCAGACGTTGATTTTAAACGCGGCATCTGTTTGAGCGGTCAGGAAGAGGTTGAAGTACGTCTTGTCGTAAGCTTTTGCGCCTGCAAACGGTTTCAAGCCTTTTTGTGCTTGGTTCAGTCCGCCGAATCCGAAGTACTTGAATCCGACAATGTCGCCCTTGTTCATATTCACCGGCATGTTGTTGTCCCAGATGTCCCAAGCGTCTTGCATGGCCTGGCCATTTGACAAGTAGCAGGCATATCCGGCGGAATAATACTTATACGGGTCCATACCGAAGATTTGGAAGCCTTCCGAGGTCACTTCGGCACCGGTGTAAGTGTCGCCGTTGCTTGCCTTGGCTTGCCAAATGCTGTCGGGCGCATAGGGGTCGTAGCCGCAAATGGTTACCTTGCCGCCTTCGGCTACCGGAGTTTCGTCCCATTTTATCAGTACCGGAGCCACCATGGCCTGACGGGCGAAACCGAAGCCACGAGGTGGACGATGATAGAACACATACCATTGGCCGTTGATTTCCTGCAGGCTACCGTGGGTGTTGTGGCCGGCATTGGTGGTTTGCAGGCGGCTGCCGTCTTCGTTCAATACTACGCCGCGTGAATCCACCAATACGCCTCCGCTGCGCCAGGGACCGAGTGGCGTATCGCCATACGCATAACGCAGAGTGGAGTTGGTGCTTCCTAAACCATAATCGGGACCGGAGTAGCCCGAGAAAATCATCACATACTTGTTGCCCACCTGGCGGATGGACGATGCTTCGAAGAAGTTGAAGTCTTCAGGCTTCTGTTCCTTGTAGAGGGCTGGATATTGCGTACCTTTCGGGTCACGGATTTCACCGTAGCGTTTGCTGGCGGGGATGAAGTAGGGGATGACCTTTGTGTCCGGACGTGCCGAGTACATCGTGGCGGGATCCAATTGCACTGCCGACGAACGTTGGAATCCCCAGAAACCGTAGGCACGGAAGCCGGTTTCATAGTCGGGGTCGTCCGGATTGGTGACGGTCTCTACAAAGATAGACGGGTCGAAGCCCAAGAGGCTGCCTTCTACCGTGCTTGTGCCGTCTTCGTTCAGGTTGACGGGAGTAAAGGGACCATCGGGACGGTCGCCTTTACATACCATCGCTTCCCGGCGCGGTCCGCGGCTGTGCGGGTAGAGGTAATACACCTTCTTGCCGTCTTTCTGTGTGATTTCCACCAGGTCGGGGGCATACATTACGTCCCATTGGTCTTCGATGTGATACGTAAAGATGGGGCCTTCATCGCGCCAGTCGGTCAGGTCTTCTACGGGTGCCGACCACATACGGATGTCCGGACCACAATAGCTGTCCATGCGCAGGTCGTGCGAGCCGATGATGTAGGCACGCAGCTTGCCCGGATTGTCGGGGTCTTCGAATACACGGGGTTCTCCGTCGGGCAGGTGTTCCCAAAGCGGAAGATACGGGTTACCCGTCCCGATGAGTTGCGGGTCGAGTGTCTGAGCCTGCTGGTTTCCGCACGCTGTGCCGAGAGCCAGTCCGAAAGCCAATGCCATCGTGGCTTTCAAAGGGTAAGTTTTTTTCATGTTGTTTAAATTGGGTTATTTTATGGTTTAAAATCCGATGCGTACCGATACGATACTTTTTCCGGATATGGGCAAAGATACGGATTCTTTGGTTACGGTAACGTCTGCCGGTTCCATATTTTTTGTTTCGTTGGTTTCTACTGCTGAAGCTTGGCTGGCTCCCGATATCGGGATGACTAAGCTAAGCGTGCGGTCGGATTGGTTCAGGAGGACAAGCGTCACTTCGCCGGTAGCTTCGTTAAGATAGGCCGTAGCTTCGATGTTTTCGCTGGCGGAGGTGACAGCGATGCGGGTAGTGCCTGTGGCGTAACGGGCGTAATGTGACAGGATGTAGCCGTTTTTCGATACTTCGCCTTCTTCTTCCTTGCAACGTTCATCGGTGTCGCCTATCATGCCATAGAAACGTTTCAGGTACCAGTAGACGTAGGCACTGCAGTATCCGTCCATGCACATGTGGATTTCTTTGGCCAGGTGGGAGAAGTTGTAGTCCCACTCCCAGAACTGCCACAGCGAGGGGTCTTCTTCGGTTTCGCCGTCGTTGAAGAGGTGCTCTGTCATCCACCAGGTCTTTCCTCCCAGGCGCGGGTAGAGTGCGCACACGTAGTCGTGGCGGTCTTTCACGTAGCTGCTGCTCAGGTCGGTGAACCCCTGGTAGAGGTGTCCGGCCACGATGTCGGTTTGCGCGAAGGCTTCGGCGTCGTTCAGCACGGCGTCGGTATATTCGGGCTGGTAGCCGCAGGCTTCGGGCGACATCAGTTTCACGCCCGTCTCGCGGATGCGGGCACCTTCCTGCTTCAGGAAGGCCGTCACTTCCTGCGGCGTCCAGGCGGTGAAGTCCATGTCGGGTTCGTTCTGTACCGAGACGGCATAGATGTCTACGCCGTTCTGCTTCATGAAGTCGATGTAGCGGATGAGGTGGTCGGCGTAGTCGGCGTAGTGTTCAGGCTTCAGGTGGTCGGTATCGTCCGCTTTGTCTGCCCATTCTTGGGTGATGGTCAGCTCGGTGGTTGTCCCGTTGCGGTCGGTCAGGCGGATAACCTGTGTACGGGTGTCCATCGAAGTGTTGGCATTACAGGTCAGGGTTACTTGGGTAAATTGGTGCTCACCGTTGTTGTCACCGCCCGATGTGGGGGTTACATTGGTCACGATATAGCCTTCTCCCAAAGTGATTTCCCAGGTGGATTGTTGCCAGTCGATGATGGCTTCGGCAGTGCCCTCGGTTGAGGTTACTGTCATGGCGTTGCGTACGAAACGGGCATACGAGTCGCCCCACAAGCTTTTGTTTACGGTGTCATCGTCCGAGCAAGCCCAGAAAAGTGTGCTTGCCAGAAACAGGAATAGAAAAGATTTCAGTTGTTTCATGATGTTTTTTTTGATTTTAGTTATGTAAGTGTTTTGTAAGGTTAATAATCTTGCTGCGGATGCAGTGGTGTCTTGCCGGAAAAAATCCGCCTGTCTCAAGGCAGGTAGCGGTTATCCGATTTTTATCTTTTCACTAACTAACACCATTAAAAACCGAAAAAACGTCTTGCCTCCCGGACAGGCGGATTATATCGTCAGCTTGTGGTTTTGCACCACAGGTTACACAGATTTTAATTTTAATGTAGTTTGTTAAACGAAACTGATTTAACAATTTCCTCCAACCTCAATGGTTGTCAAATATTTTTAATGAAGGAATTTGCAATCCGCCTCGAATGCGGATGTATTCTCATCGGATTGCAAATCCCTTATCTTAAGCCTCCCCTTAGGGGAGATTTGGAGGGGCTGTTTTTTTACTTCAATCCGTTCACAACACCTTCATAGAACAGGTTGCGGTTCCAGCCGGAAGTCCACGGGCAGAGCTTGTTCGCCGATGACGATTCGTTCAAGCCCGAGAGCGAGATGCCGTACTGGTTGGCTGCATCAATGATGCGGCGGTATTCCTGCATGATGAACGACAAATACTTGCCAGCATTTATCCGGTCGTCGGTAGAAACCTGGCCTGCCTGAATCAGTGTACCGTCGGTATTCTCTACACAGACACTCAGGTCTGAAATGCGTACCGGCTTGCCTGCTTCTTTCAGTCGGGTGAAGAGGGCGGTAATCTTGCTTTCATTGCTTGCCTGAATAGTTGCGTCTTTCGAGTAAACCGTGTGCAACAGAATGTTGTAGCCGTCGATGACGGTTTCATCGTCTTCTTCATACGAGTTCACCAACGTTGTCAACTGGTCGGCTTTCGATGCCATGTCATCCGTTTGTTCGAAGGTCTGGCTTACGAAGAGTTGTACCGGAACTGCTGCCGTGTCGCGTGCCATGGCTACAGCCGTGCGGGCGAATTCCACATCGCCGCCCAAGTATTCACCGAAGTTGAATGTATTGGCATCTTGTGTCTGGCTGAGCGGTTCGCCGATGATGTTCCACATCGTTACGGCTTCGCCTCCGGCATCCATCATGCCACCAATCCATGCGTTCATATCGGCTGTCAGGATGTCTGCTTTTTCTTCGGGTGTCTTTTCGATGATGGTGTCGTCCATCTTCCAGTTCAAGGTAATGTTGTCGATGTACGCATGCCATTCTCCAGAGCCAGAGCCTACGGCAAGCGTAATTTCTGTCAGGTTTTCCATGCCTTCGGGTATCGGCATACCGCCTTCACCGAATGGTAGGTAAATCAATCCGCGTCCCCAAGCATTATCCGGACAACCGAATGATGCAGGTCCTTGATTAGTATAAGTATATGCTACTCCATTAATAATGACTTGCATACCGCCACCATATTTACCTTTTCCATCAATCAAGTACATATCCAAAATCAAACCTGTATAGTCTTTCAAGGTTCTTCCCGGTTGCAATTGAATAGTAAATTGTGGGAACGAGTAGCTGGCAAGACTACTGGCTGTTCCTACATGAAGCACTTTACCACTTTCTCCGGTCGGGTCATTCTCTACAACACATGAACTGCCGCCCGTCATCGGATAGGTTTTACCTAATTCATCGCCTTCAAAGTCGATGACGGTGGTGCCTGTACCTGCCACTTCGTAGTTCATAATGATGTTATCCAAATAATATTGGGCACCTCCTGATTCTGAACCAATCTGTAATTCGAATTCGGTTAAACTTTTCAGCTCATCTGGCAATTCGAAGCCTGGTGCCGTGGCATTGTTCATTTTAATAATAGCGCCACGATTCCATTGATTGGGATTGCAACCCAAATTTTGTGCATTGACACCTACCGCAAATTTTTGACCATTGATAAATACATACATACCAGTACCAAACAAACCGTCTTGATTGACAATGCGCATATCCAATTCGATGGTTACATAATCACCTAATTTGCGACCTTCCGGCAATTTAACATTAAATTTAGGGAACGAGTAAGCTGCCTTATTGTCATCTGTACCCACATGTAGCACTTTTTTGTTAGCGTCATCCGGGTCAGTTTCAACAATAGCGACACTTCCATTACTCATCTCGTAAGCCGTACCTATCTCGTCCGCTTCGAAGTTGAAGAGCACGGTGCGTCCCTTCTCCGGTTCGTAAGGGATGATGGTCGGCTCGAACTGTTCAGCGTAATAAGCGGCGCGCTGCCCCTGGTAGGAGGCAAGCGTTCCGCCGTATGCCGTTACGTCTGTTCCTGCAAGTGCATCCGCCAGTGTCGACATGTCGCCGAAATTGTATGCGCCTTGGTCATCAACAGCGGTGGCAGGCATATACGTCGTACTGCCCACATCTATTCCGTCGAAGTTATTCATAATGGTGCTGTAAGCCACTTCGTGTGCGGTGAAATCGCTTGGATTCAGGTTCGCCGTCAGTTTGAAAGGCGAATTGGCATCCCGGCTGATGTATGACTTCAGCACATCGAAAGTAGCCAGGTACTCGCTGCCTGCCACCTCTTCGGGCTTTTCCACCTGCAGGTTGCATTCGTACTCGTCTACGCAAGCGGTAAACAGAGCCGTCGCTACAGCGAGACCGATTAACTTATGATTGATGTATTTCATGTTCTTTTTGTTTAAATGTTAAACCTGTAGTTTTATCGTACTTCGGCATTAAAAGCCTTTCCGCCTTGTACACCGCGGGTACGGAGCACCAATGTATCTTTCGTGGCATATTGCATGCCCAAATTATGAAAGTCCACTTGATAGTCCAAGTAGAGGGCATCTCGGTCTTTACCCCCCAAGCTATTCTTTTCACCGTCTTTTATGAATTTGCCGGTTCCGCTTACTGTAATGCCATCGGTTATACTAGACAGGGTGCAATTGCCGTCTTCGCCAAAAGCAAGAGCAATGTTGTAACTGACGTTTTTTCCATTCGTATCTTGAGTGGTCAATGCCAGGGTGGAACGGCTCAGGCTATTGGTAGTTAAATACACCACTTCATCGTCTTCGATATATTGTTCGTGACGTATATTCGAAGTTGTTGCGCCATTTGCCGTCATTTGATCAATGCCTCGACGTAAGTATTCACCGTGCCATTCGTTGACATATTTGATGGCATAGATAACGTAATTCTTGGGTTGCGTTGTCCAATGGTTAGAATTGGTCAGTACCGGATTCTCTACTCCTGCTGTACCTTGCAGGATAGAGTCTGCCCCTTCTACATGCAGCATCCGTAAGGGGATGGCGTAATAGTTTTCAATAGCATGTTCGTCGGCAAAGAATGCATCGGTCAATTGAACTTCCACTCCTCCGCCTATTTGACCTTCTGGGATATGAATCTGATTGGATGCCAACGTATAATACTCAGCCGGCATAGGAACTACCGGACGATTCTCGTCTATGAAGTAGAGGTTGTCACACAATGACTCGTCTACTTCGAAGTCGATGGTCACGTTTGTCGGATTGTTGTATCCTCCTCCCCATGCTGCCTTGATAGACACTTTATGCTCGTTGTCTATAGCGTTATCTGTAAATTCGTCTTCGCCCAACACCAGTGTACGCTCGGCAAACTGGTTGGCGAAGTACACGGTGCTGTAATCAAAGTTTTCGAATTCATTCGTTCCGCTTTCGCAAGAGGTTGCGATACCTCCAACAAGCAGCGAAGCCATTCCTACGTATAATAGATTCTTCTTTTTCATGTCGGTCATCTTTCTTTTTTATCATTAATGTTTACTCCCATTCTCTGTTCTGTTCCAGGTTGCTATATTTCAATATTTCTGAGTTCGGGATGGGGCTAAAATACATATAGTCCTGATATGAACGTTCTTCCACTAAAAAGCGTTGGTAAGTGTTGCCATTTTGCTGTAAACCGTAAACAGGTTCATTCAAATCCAATTTCCAACGGCGCACGTCCCAAAAGCGGGAACCTTCGAAACAAAGTTCCAAACGGCGTTCGTTACGAATCAGTTCACGCATCTGCTCCTGACTGCCTGCACAAGCTTCCAAGTAAGGGTCATCTGTACCGCCTACCCCTGCACGCTGGCGGATAGCTTTGATTACATCGTAAGCAGAATATCCGTGACTGCCTGTACCTTTCGGTCCCCAAGCCTCATTAGCCGCTTCAGCGTAATCCAAATACATTTCCGTGTATCGGATACGTGGCGTGTAATGTGGCTGGTTGGTAGAAGCAGCCGGGTCAAGATTTACGTCCCAACGCATGCGCTTCTTCATATAGTAACCGGTACGGGTAGAACGGTTTTCTGTTACATTGATACCGTCCGTATTGCCATCGGTGATATTGATGGTGACACTTTTCTCACTAATGCTGCTTCCGTTGTAGATGATATACTTGTCTAAACGAGGGTCACGGTTGGCATACGGATTGTTGGCATCGTAACCGCTGTGGGCATCGTCTACCGGATAGCCGTTTGCCATTGGAAAGGCATCCACTAAATTCTGTGATGGGTTCATTTTTCCTGTTCCATATAAGCTTGGTGGAAAATTCTGAGATTCTTGTGTATTGCTTCCTCCATCTTTATTGGTTCTCCAAAGTATTTCAGCAGGATTAACTCCATCGCCGATGGCGTTGGTAATCGTAGGTGAATAATATTCGATACCGTCCGAAGCCAGTCCACTTATGCCACCTTTGTAATCAATCACTTCTGCTGCAGCATTTGCCGCATCCTCCCATGTTGTGTTATTGGCTGCGTCTTGATACAAGGGGCTTGCAGCCAGAATTAACATGCGGGCACGGAAAGCACTGGCAACCAATCCATTATAGTCAAAAGTAAGTGAAATGCGAATAATTCGTTTAAAAGTTGTATCTTTACGGCATGGAAATGCAGTTGTCGACATCAGAAATAGAAAATTTACGTAAACTTCAACGGAATCTAGCCGGAAGTTCCGACTATGCCCGTGTGACTTGCATTCTGATGTTGGGCATGGGCAATTCTCCTTCCTTCGTGGCTTCATGCCTTGGAATAGACGTTTCCACCGTATACCGTTACCGTTCCGCTTATTTGCACGGCGGTGCCGATGAACTTCTGGAAAACCGCCACAAAGGTTATTGGGGGCTTCTTGACAGCAGACAGTTGTCCGCCTTGCGCAAGGAACTTCGTGAGCATATCTATACGGATGCCAAGAGTGTGGCAGAGTGGATAAAGTCCACATTCGGCGTGGAGTACACGCCCCAGGGGTTGTAGACCTGCTGAACCGCATTGGTTTCACCTATAAGAAGACATCGGAAGTCCCTTGCGAGGCTGATGCCTCCAAGCAGGCAGCCTTTGTCGGAGAACTTACCGAAATCCTTTCCGGTATGCCGGAAGATGCTGTGGTTTATTATGCCGACGGTGTTCATCCGACCCACAACAGCCGTTCCACTTATGCGTGGATAGAGAAAGGCGAAAAGTTGGAACAACCGACCGTCAGCGGTCGTGACAGGGTGAACATCAACGGGTTGCTTAACGCGCATGACGTGACAGACGTGATAGCCCATGATTGCGAAAGCGTCAATGCCGAATCCACAAAAGAAGTTTATCAGGCGGCCTTGGACAGGCATCCGGAGGCCCCGTTCATCTATATCATTTCCGACAATGCCCTTTTTTTAGTTATAGAAGAAAATTTGAACACGACAAAAGATTTGGCTAACACACGTCCCTATGAATTTTCCGATGAATTGGTATATACAGGAATTACTCGTTGTCAAAACTATTTGTTTATTATCAATACAGGTAACCGACAATATCACGAATATTTTTCAAATTGCAATTTGATTGATAAAAAGATTATACTGAACGGATAGAAAGAATTGTCTTAAAAATATTTCTATTTAATACTTCGTTAAATTAATATCTAATCCGTTGAAAATAAACGAGTTAATTAAT
>URCM01000089.1 GCA_900546355.1 uncultured Bacteroides sp. | reverse complement strand
ACCAAAAAATCGCCCAAAGCACACACGAAAACGAATACATCAAGACAAGAAAAACATTTTGTAGAAATTCAAAACAGTTTCTAATACAAATAAAGAAAAAAAATGCCGGGCTTTCTTTTTTTTAACACAAGACCTTTAAAGATTGTTTGATTCCATAGCCCATCGGAAATGCATTGCCCCCAAAAACAGTTTCCCATACGGATCCTGTGGACACAAACGCGGAGACGCGAAAGCGTGGAGCTTACTTTTGCCTTCCCTAAGACAGTCCTCCACACCTTTGCGTCCCCGCGTCCGGTTTTTTTCGCGAACCCATTTTATTTTACCCCATCCAATGCATCCGTTTAGCGGGGCATGAACCGGTGTATCGCCAAAAGCGAAAAATCACTTCCGGTTCTTCCAAAGATTGCTCATGTCTTCCAAGGTCTTTCCCTTGGTCTCGGGTACCAACCGCCATACGAACAAAGCGGCAAGCACGCAGATGACACCGTATAGCCCGTACGTAAACCAATGGCCGAAATTGGGGTCGGCACTTGTCTGCATGTTAAACATCGGTACGAACGAGGCACTTACAATCCAGTTGAATATCCACTGGAAAGCCACGGCGATAGCCACCGCCGCGCCACGGATGGTGTTGGGGAAAATCTCGGAAATAAGCACCCAGCAGATAGGCCCCCACGACATCATGAACGAAGCACTGTAAACCATGATGCTGAGCATGGTGACCAGCTCCAGGCCTGCATGGCCGAAAGTCACTGCCACGCCGAAAGCCCCTACCGCCATACCGGCGGACCCCGTGACAAGTAACGGCTTGCGTCCCCACTTTTCTACCGTAAAGATAGCGATAAGCGTAAACAGGATATTGACGACGCCCATGATGATGGTCTGCATCATCGGGTTTTCCATCCCCATATCGCCAAAGATACGCGGCGCGTAATAAAGCACCGCATTGATGCCTACGGCCTGCTGGAACACACTCAGCATGATGCCTACAAAAATGACGAGCACCCCGTAAGTAAACACCTTCTCGGTCTTCTCGGTAATGGTGTTCTTGATTTCGTCCAAGATATTGGCGCCCTCCGCCTTGCCATTGATTTTACAAAGCACCGCCAGCGCCTTATTGTCCTGTCCTGCCATGACCAGGTAACGGGGAGTTTCGGGTACGAAACAAATCAACAAGGCGAAAAGCCCGGCCGGCACCGCCTCGCTACCGAACATGTAACGCCATCCGGTAGAAATCGTCCACGGGTCGCTACCCGGAGCCACGGCATTGATGCCTTGCCCGATAGACTCGATGACCGGATTGGTATGGTCGCCCAGGATGAAGAAGTTCACCATGTAAACCACCAGCTGGCCGAAGATAATGGCAAACTGGTTCCACGATACCAGCGTGCCGCGGATATTAGACGGAGCCACCTCGGCGATATACATCGGGCAGATAGCCGAAGCAAGCCCTACCCCTACTCCTCCTATGACACGATAAATATTAAAAGCGATAAGCAACGGATAAGTCGGCACCCCATGCTCGAAAAACAAGAATTCAGGTACCATCGAGCCCATAGCCGAAATGAAGAACATGACGCCGGCAAAGATAAGCGAATTCTTGCGCCCCCAGTTCGACGCCATATAGCCCGAAACGGCACTACCGATGATACAGCCTATCAACGCGCTGGCACAGGTAAAGCCGTGCCACCCGTCCGTATACACAAAATCATCCGCCCCTAAAAAAAACGCCTGCAAGCCCTTTTCAGCACCGGAAATGACCGCCGTATCGTATCCGAAGAGAAGCCCTCCCAATACGGCTACAAGCACAATCGTAAAAAGATAAGTTTTACTTCCTTTTTCAGCGTAATCCATGATATTAAAAACAAATAAGGTAAAGGATGAAGGACAAAAAAAATGAAGAATGAAGAATGAAGAATAAGCAGATGCCTGCCGCTTCCTCATCCTCCGTCCTTCATTCTTCATTTAATTAGCAATACATGTTCAGGATTGCTTCATACAATTCTTGCTTGCCGCTGGTCTGTTTCGGCTCGCCTACCGTCTTGGCGTATGCCACAACGTCTTCCAGGGTCAGCTTGCCTTCTTCAAATTCTTTGCCTTTGCCAGAATCGAACGACGCGTAGCGGTCGGCCAGCATCTTCTTGTAAGGAGATTCTTCCAGCAATTTGGCTGCACTCAGCAATGCGCGAGCCATCACGTCCATACCTGCGATGTGGGCGATGAAGATATCTTCCAAGTCGGTAGAGTTGCGACGGGTCTTGGCGTCGAAGTTCGTACCGCCGTTGCCCAGACCGCCGTTGCGGATAATCTGCATCATGGCCTGGGTCAGTTCGTAGTTGTCAATCGGGAACTGGTCGGTATCCCATCCGTTTTGGTAATCACCGCGGTTGGCGTCGATAGAACCCAGCATGCCGTTGTCTACAGCTACGCACAATTCATGTTCGAAGGTATGGCCGGCCAAGGTAGCGTGGTTTACTTCGATATTTACCTTGAAGTCCTTGTCCAGATTGTGGGCCTTCAAGAAACCTACTACGGTTTCAGTATCCACGTCATACTGGTGCTTGGTCGGTTCCATCGGTTTCGGCTCAATCAGGAAGGTACCGGTAAAGCCTTTGGCGCGTGCATAGTCGCGGGCGATGGTCAACATCTGCGCCAAGTGTTCTTTTTCACGTTTCTGGTCGGTGTTCAGCAACGACATATAGCCTTCACGTCCGCCCCAGAACACATAGTTGGTACCACCCAGTTCGATAGTAGCGTCGATAGCGTTCTTGATTTGGACGGCAGCACGGGCTACCACGTCGAAGTCCGGATTGGTGGCGGCACCGTTCATGTAACGCGCGTGGCCGAATACGTTGGCCGTACCCCACAGCAGCTTGATGCCTGTTTCGGCTTGTTTCTGTTTCAGGTAAGCCACGATTTCCTTCATGTTCGCTTCGTATTCTTCAATCGTGTCTGCTTCGTCGCAGAGGTCTACATCGTGGAAGCAGTAATATTCGATACCGATTTTCTGCATGATTTCGAAGCCTGCGTCAGCCTTGTCCTTAGCAGCCTGTACCTTGTCGGGGTTTCCTTTCCAGGGGAACTGCTTCGTGCCGCCTCCGAACTGGTCGCCGCCTTCAGCGCACAACGTGTGCCACCAAGCCATGGAGAATTTCAACCAGTCTTTCATCTTCTTTCCCATTACCACTCTTTCGGGGTCATAATAACGGAAAGCCAACGGGTTCTTGCTTTCTACACCTTCGAATTTGATTTTACCGATACCAGGAAAATACTCTTTTGTTGCCATAGTTTTTTTGTTTAAAAGTTAATGAAATGTGATTATTTGGTTACTATTTTCTGCATGCGTTCCAGCCAGCGTTGGTAGGCGTCCTCGTATGCCGCCCGGTTGGCTGCGTCCGGTTCGATGACCGCCAGCTTGTCCAGCGTAGCGAACGCCTCGTCATTGTCCTTATAGATGCCTGCGCCCATGCCCGCGCCTTTCGCCGCGCCTACCGAGCCGTCGGTATCATACAGTTCAATGGTCGCGCCCGTCACGCCCGCCAGCGTGTCGCGGAATATCGGGCTGAGGAACATATTGGCGTGTCCCGCATGGATTTTCCGCACATCCATGCCCATGCCTTTCATGATGTCGATGCCATACTTGAACGAGAACACGATGCCTTCCTGTGCCGCGCGGATGATATGGTTGCGCGTATGGAGGTTGAAATTCACTCCGTGGATAGAGCATCCCGTCTCCCGGTTCTGAAGCATGCGTTCCGCCCCGTTGCCGAAAGGAAGGATGCTTACGCCTCCCGAGCCGATAGGAGCCTGGGCGGCAAGGTCGTTCATCTCGGCGTATGAAACGCCTTCGGGCACGACCGTACGCTTTATCCACGAGTTCAGGATGCCTGTACCGTTGATGCAGAGCAATACGCCCAGACGGGTCTGCCCGGCCGCATGGTTTACATGGGCAAACGTGTTCACGCGCGACTGGGGATCGTAATTCACCGAACCGTTCACGCCATAAACCACTCCCGACGTGCCCGCCGTAGAAGCGATTTCACCCGGGTTGAACACATTCAGGGAGAGCGCGTTATTCGGCTGGTCGCCCGCGCGGTAAGTCACCGGGGTGCCTTCCTTCAGGCCTAATTCGGCGGCGGCAAGGGCGGTCACCCTTCCCTGCTCGGAGAAAGTAGGGCGGATATCGGCTATCAGCGAACGGTCGAAACCATAATAATCCAGCAGGAACTGGGCGACATCGTCCGCCTTGAAATCCCAGAACATGCCTTCCGACAGGCCCGATACCGTCGTGCATACCTCGCCCGTCAGGCGCATGGCGATATAATCGCCCGGCAGCATGATTTTGTCGATTTGAGAGAATATTTCCGGTTCGTTCTCCTTGACCCAGGCCAGCTTCGAAGCGGTAAAATTGCCCGGAGAGTTCAGCAGGTGCGAAAGGCATTTCTCTTCGCCCAACGCCTGGAAAGCTTTCTCGCCGTAAGGGACGGCGCGCGAATCACACCAGATGATGGCCGGACGGAGCACCCGCTGCTGCTTGTCCACACAAACCAGCCCGTGCATCTGGTAAGAAATGCCGATAGCGGCGATTTCTTCCTTCTTCGCCCCGCTCGCGTCCATGATAGCTTCCGTAGCCAACTTCAAGTTGGCCCACCACATTTCCGGCTTCTGTTCAGCCCATCCCGGACGGACGGCGATAATCTCCGCTTCCGTTTTCGGATAGAAAGCCGAAGCCACACATTTACCTGTCTCGGCGTCCACCAGGCTGGCCTTCACCGAAGAACTTCCTATATCATACCCTAACAAATACATAACACTACAGTTTTTTAATCATTTATACTTATTATATATTTTCCTGTCGAAACGGTAATACCGGGCAGCCCGGTGGGCCACTCCCTTTTCTTTTTCTTCCAGTGGCACGACGTATGGCATCTGCGCCATCTTTTTATGGAAGTTGCGCACGTCGAACTCCTTGTTGTACACCAACTGGAAAAGCACCCGGAGCTGCGCCGCGGTGAACTTCCGCGGCAGGAGGTCGAACATCACCGAAGGGGAAGCCTCCACGTAATGGCGGATCACCTCCATCGCGTCTTTCAGTATCCGGTTGTGGTCGAACGCCAGCGGTCCCACTTCCGACACCGGCGTCCACCGCGCGTCATACGTGGCCGAAAGCCGCTTGTTGCGCTGGTCTATCTTCAGCAGGGCGAGATAGGCTATCGTCACGATCCGCCCCACCTTCCCTTCCTTTATCAGGTGGAAGTGCTCCAGCCACATCACGTCGCGGGGGTCGGCCATACGGTCCTTCGACCCGTACGCCTTGAACTGGTTCATCCGGACGTTCTTCAATCCGGCCAGCTCGGTCAGCACCCGTTTCGCCGCCTCGTCCAAGTCTTCATCCACGTAAATCGGACTCCCCGGAAGCTTCCAGTCATTGAACGCGCTGTCCGTCCGCTTGCCTACCTGCTTGACCAAAAGCACCCGGAACTGTTCCCCGTCAAATCCGATGACCGCACAGTCTACCGACACATGCACATCTATCAATTGGTTATTTCCGGCCTGCTTTTCCATCTTTGTTTTCTTTTAACACCGCAAATATACGTAGTTTTACAATACGTTGTTCAAAAAAACCACAAATATTTAATATGTTATAAAACATTATTTCTCAATCCAATAGTTTTCATACATCATACAACAACCTCAAACAGCTTTATCGTACCTCATACAAGAAGTATGCGCCAGGCTTTCCGGCCAGTGCCGGACAAGGTAACGGGAAATTTCCTACCTTTGCGGCATAAACCATCCAAACAACAAAAAACACATGAAACATTATCCATGCATACTCACCATCGCCGGCTCGGACTGTAGCGGAGGAGCCGGCATACAAGCCGACATCAAGACCATATCGGCACTGGGAGCCTACGCGGCAAGCGCCGTCACCGCCATTACCGTACAAAACACCCGCGGCGTGACGGGCATCCATCCCGTGCCGCCCGCCTGCGTAAAAGCGCAAATCGAAGCCGTGATGGCCGACATCCGCCCGCGCGCCGTCAAGATAGGCATGGTAAACGATGCCGGGACCATCCGCGCCATCGCCGAAAGCCTGGAAGCATACCCCTCTCATTACACCGTGCTCGACCCCGTGATGATTTCAACCAGCGGACACAGGCTGATGGAAGAAGATGCCATCACGGCTTTAACCGGCCGCCTGATGCCGCTCGCCACCCTTATCACCCCCAACCTGCACGAAGCCGAGGCATTGACAGGCAAGAAGATTTCCACCCTGAGCGAAATGGAGGCCGCCGCCCGCGAACTGCTCGCCTTCGGGAGCCAGGCCGTCCTGGTCAAAGGAGGACACCTGGAGGAAGAAGAAATGTGCGACGTATTATATATAAAAGGAGAAACGCAGCCCCGCCTGTTCTCTTCCCCCAAAATAGAAAGCCGCAACACGCACGGCACCGGCTGCACCCTGTCCTCCGCCATTGCCACTTACCTCGCCCTGGGAGAACCGCTCGGCGAAGCGGTGCGCAAAGCCAAAGCATACGTCCACCAAGGCATTTCGACTGGAAAAGACGTACATATCGGAGCGGGTCACGGTCCGTTGAACCATTTCTTCGCGCCTGTGGCAATGAAGACTATCGGTGGATAGGATAAACCGGACGCAGAGGCGCAAAAGCGCAGAGTTTATCTTTTTATCGAACACAGAGGCACGGAGACACAGAGTTCTCTAAATTATTTCTCTGTGTCTTTGTGTCTCTGTGTTCAATAAAAAATTCTCCGCATTCGATTTTTTCTCGCAAACCAATTTTGTTTTCCTATAAATTCGTACCTTTGTCCCAAACATTAACTTAAAAACAACCGATATGAAAGCATTTGTATTCCCCGGCCAGGGAGCACAGTTCGTAGGCATGGGCAAGAACCTCTACGAAAGCTCCCCCTTGGCAAAAGAATTATTCGAGAAAGCGAACGAAATCTTAGGATACCGCATCACGGACATCATGTTCAGCGGCACGGACGAAGACCTGCGCCAGACCAAGGTGACCCAGCCCGCCGTGTTCCTCCACTCGGTCATCTCGGCACTCTGCTTGGGCGACGGGTTCAAGCCCGACATGGCCGCCGGGCACTCGCTGGGCGAGTTCTCGGCATTGGTGGCCGCCGGTGCCCTGTCGTTCGAAGACGGATTGAAACTGGTTTACGCACGCGCGATGGCGATGCAGAAAGCCTGCGAAATGCAGCCTTCCACCATGGCCGCCATCATCGCCCTACCCGATGAAAAGGTAGAAGAGATCTGCGCGCAAGTGGCACAGGAAGGCGAAGTGTGCGTAGCCGCCAACTACAACTGCCCCGGCCAAATCGTCATCTCCGGCTCTATCGAAGGCATCAACAAGGCTTGCGAACGGATGAAAGCGGCCGGAGCCAAACGTGCCCTTCCGCTGAAGGTAGGAGGTGCTTTCCACTCTCCGTTGATGAATCCGGCTAAAGTAGAACTGGAAGCCGCCATCAACGCTACAGAGTTCCATACGCCAGAATGCCCCGTCTACCAGAACGTAGACGCCAAGCCACATACCGACCCCGCCGAAATCAAAGCCAACCTGGTGGCACAGCTCACCGCGTCTGTGCGCTGGACGCAAACCGTGCAGAACATGATAGCCGACGGAGCCACCGAATTCGTAGAATGCGGGCCGGGTGCCGTATTGCAGGGATTGATTAAGAAAATCAGTAAGGAAGCCGACGCACACGGCATCTGATTTAGCCATAATAAAAATGGAATCCGCATTTTGCCTGATAAGGAGTATCGGCAAAATGCGGATATTCATTTCATTTCGGTTTTTCCATTTTACCCATAAAGAGCACCGTCCCCGTGCCGGTTTCGGTCAAGAGGAAAAGGAAAGGGCGGTCCAGTGTAAAGTCTATTTCTTTCCTTGCTTCATCGGGAAGCGGAGCACCATCCGTAACGGCTGTTACCGCCGCCCCTTCCGACCCTTCTTCGTCTACCTTCAGCGTAGCTACCTGAAAGATGGTAGAAACCGGAGCATACGGAGTGGTCAATGCCGACAAATCGCCTTCATCCGTAAAGGCAAGCTTCATGCCCAATGCCTGCAACGCACCGTTCAACGTAATATCGTTTTCCATCTCGAAACGGGGTACCGCATAATTGATACGGCATTCCTCGCCATTGTCTATGGCTGCCTGCAAAACTCCCGGAGAAGCCAGCGCATCCGCCACTTCATCCACCGTAGCGCCTTCATCGGGCAAAATGAAACGCATCTCATAATGACCGCCTACATACGGAAGCACGGCACTGGTAAACGATTCTCCCCTCGCCAAATAGCCATGTTCCACCGTCTGGTGCATGAAACTCGCCTGCAGGACACCGCCCGCCCCGGCATGAAAATCGCCCTGCCGCGTCTGGTCCACCGGAAACTCCGTGTCCCAGCGCGCCTTAAAGTAAACCGAATTAAGCAAATAGACATAGATGGAGGGGGAAAGGCTGCCCAATATCCTGGGAATCTTGCCATGGGTCGTCTCGTTGCACCACGCGTTGACCTGGTCCACCGAAGAGGGGTCTCCAAAGTCCAGCGACGACACAAGTGCCCCATATTTTTCCTCACCGGTCTGGCGGAACGCCTCATTCAGCACCATCTGCCGGTTCACCCAGACAGAATTGGAAGTCTGCACCGAAACAAAAGGACTCACCCCGTTCATGCCCCGTATCAGCTTTTGGAAGTAACCATTCACTTCCTCTTGCGAATAGCCGTCCAGCCCCATGGCACGGACTATTTCATCGCGCGTTTCGCCCATCGCCCCGTTCGACAACATCCCCAACGCACACTGCAGGCTGAAAGGCGAAACCAGCAGGTCCTCTCCTTCTCTTCCCCGATTCAAAAGCGCGAAAAGCGAATAGGCAAAATCAGTTTGCCCTTGCGCCATCGTCTGTTCTGTCACACTTAACTCTATCGGCTGGAATTCCGTCTGTTCAAAGCTCCCGCCGCCTGCATCCGCGTCGTTATCGCAAGCCGACAATACCCATACGCCCATCAGCGCCAATCCAATAAGCTTTTTCATAATCATCTACGTTTAATGTTTGTCAATGTATATAATTCTTTCGTATAAGAAGCACCATCGCCCCAAACGTCATCCGTCAGGTTGAATGCTTTCTGAATATAATATCCATCATACATTCCTCCATAACCCCAATTACAATGTACATATTCTTGCTCTGTCACATCATAGGTTTCACGTATAAGCCGCCACTCCCATGAGACAATAGGATTAGACGGTTTTTCTTCATTTCCTATATATTGATATACACGTTCCGTTCGTGTCCTTTTCTTTCCTTCTCCACCATCAATCACCCAAGCATGTCCACTACTGCTACCACTACTTTCTCCACGGGCATACACAGGTCGACTATTACTAATTGACCCTTTTACTTTTTCATTTTGATAACTTTGCACGCCATCAGTCACATATCCCATCTTCTCAAAAAAAGCATTAGCACAATATATATTAGAGGATGTCCCTGAGCAATCATACTCAATCTCTATTGTCTCATCCTCAGCTATCTCATACAGCAAACTTTGTAACTGGTCCCTATATGTAGGACTTAATAAGTCTATAGAAGGATAACGGGTTATCTCCAGCCAATTGACTATCGTATTTCCAAATTTCACCGGATATTTATGAAATGACAATATTTGTGAAATAGCAACAGGAACACATCCTGCATAAGCATGTTCCAATTGAATATTCGTAGAATTATCACAAACCACAGAAGGGAACTTCTGATTATATAATCCTGTCTGATTCCATGTCACACTGACCAATTGTGGATAAGAATAAGTGGTTATCCAAGGAGTCGTCTCCACTTCCAATCGTTGCCAAGGTACCGGTTCGACCACTCCCCTCGATATATTCTCTACATTTTGCAACAACGAATCATTACGAATTTCAAATCTATTTATTTCAGAACTAATAAAGGCAGGCAAATTATCTATAAAAACATCCAACCCCGAACCATTTTTCTCTAACGACAACTCTCCTTCTTCTGAATATGCAAGAATTTCAGGTAAACGTTCATCACCAGCAACAAGCACCGAACCACCGTTGACACGATTAACCAAATAAACAGGGATACTATCTTCGTTTTCAATAGTCCTGGACATTTGAGACAAAGATGATTGATATTTTACCCAAAAGACACGGCACACTTTTTCTTGCAAATCAGTCCTCGAAGAAGTAAGCCCCCAAAATTTTGTTGCTTTTTGTAAAGCATCACTTTCAGAAACAAAAGTTCCTTGCAATTTCATACTTAAAACAGCTGTCTCTTCATCAGTTAAAGATTCATAACCTGTTTTATCCTCCGTGTTGACTTCCAAAGTCACATCTTCACTACAAGCGAACAGACATACCGCAAGCACACATCCAAACACATAAATTTTTTTCACAAACGTATTTATTAAGAGTTTTTCGATTTCTCAAAAATAGAAAAAAAAACGAGACTAACAATAGAAAGCCAGCTGATTAACAACATATTTCTTAAAGACTAAAGATGAAAAGGCTGTCTCAAAACAAGAATCAACTACCAAAAAGCATGCTATTCCGAGTATAGCGAAGAATCCCGTATGCATCTACCGATGTTTTCGGAATCTTTTGCGATGCTCAAGGTGATAAAATGATAGTCAAACTTTATTTTTGAGACAGCCTCTTCATCCTTAATTCTTCACCCTTAAAGGCACGAAGTGACTCCCAATGAGGTCCCGATAGCGGTCAGAATCGTAACCAACGTCTGGATGATAATCCCCCAAATGTTTTTCTTTTTCATGTAATCAATAGTTAATAGTTAAGAATGAATAGTTAATAGTTTTTGTTTTATCGAACGCAGAGGCGCAAAAGCGCAGAGTTTTTATTTTTCTCAAGTGGACAGAGTTCTCTAAATTATTCCTCCGTGTCTCTGTGTTCAAATTTGTTTTATCGAACACAGAGGCACGAAGGCACAGAGTTTATTTAACGAAGTATTGGTTATATTGTCCAGTGACTGGGCAGGGACATCCAACCCCACCCAGCCTATAAAAATTGTTCAGTTCCTGAATAGATTTATCGAATGCTTACTGTAGTGAAAAGAGTTTGCATCAAAAACTAAGTTAAAAAAGAGGGGTGCATTAAAACGACTGTGTTTTAACGCACCCCCTCTTTATCGGGTATTCAGCATATTATTTTTTGAAATATCTATTATACAAGCCTTCGAAACCTTTTCCGTGACGAGCTTCGTCTTTAGCCATTTCGTGTACGGTATCGTGGATAGCGTCCAGATTCAGTTGTTTAGCACGAGTAGCGATACGTTTTTTGTCTTCGCAGGCGCCAGCTTCAGCATTCATGCGTTTTTCCAGGTTTGTCTTGGTGTCCCATACGCAGTCGCCCAAGAGTTCCGCGAATTTCGAAGCGTGTTCAGCTTCTTCCCAAGCATAACGTTTGAAAGCTTCGGCTACTTCGGGATAGCCTTCGCGGTCTGCCTGGCGGCTCATGGCCAAGTACATGCCTACTTCAGTACATTCGCCCATGAAGTGGTTGTTCAAATCTTTAATCATTTCTTCGTCGCAACCTTTAGCCACGCCGATTACGTGTTCGTCAACGAAAGTCAGTCCGTTGTTGTCTTCTTCCATTTCTTTGAATTTAGAAGCAGGAGCCTTGCATAGAGGGCATTTTTCGGGAGCTGTTTCACCTTCGTAGATGTAACCACATACAGTACAGATAAATTTTTTCATAAGTCAAAATTTTTTAGTTGTTAGTTATTTAATTATTTTATCCGATAGCCCGAAGGCCATGCGTTTAATTATCGTTTGCGTGCAGGCAATCGGGACATACACCTTTGTAATAATAGTGTATTTCTTCTATTCGATAACCTTTTTGTTTCAAGCGTTTGGTTTCTTCCGTCTCTTCCGATACCAAGGGAACATCCGTTATTTTTCCGCATACTTTGCATTGGAAATGCGCGTGTGCTGAAGTGTCTCCGTCAAAACACACGTTTCGTTCATCAATAGTCAGCATGCGTGCCGCCCCATGCTCTACAAACAATTTCAATGTGTTGTAGACAGTTGTTTTCGACAGGGTAGGAATATCTTGGCATAAAGCCATATAAATCTCATCGATAGACGGGTGAGTATGATGCTTCAGCAAGTAATCCATAATGGCAATGCGTTGTACGGACGGCTTGATTTGATAACTGAGCAGATATTCGTAAACCTTCATCTTTATATTCTACATTTGTAATCGTTACAACTTTAAATCATTGGCAAATATATATATATTTTTGATATGTACAAAACATAGAGTGCTTTTTTTGCTTTTTTTCAGTCAAGATAGGGATTAGGGCATGTCATACATGGTATTCCTTTCGTTCTGCCCTTAACCGCCGGAGTCTCTGTT
>URCM01000088.1 GCA_900546355.1 uncultured Bacteroides sp. | reverse complement strand
CGGATACATCAAGCCAAGAAAAACTTTTTGGAGAAATTCAAAACAGCTTCTTATTGTTTGCCGGTTAAACCGTACTTCGTAAATTGAAGAACCGCAAGTAAAAGTCCCTGTGTCTTTGTGTCCTATCTTTTAGATTCAAATCACTTTCTTTACCGTAATATCAGGAAAATCTTGCATAAACATCAGCAATAATCCTTCTTCATTCATCCGCTTGGCCTTAATGACCATGCTTACATTATACAACTTGTTCCCACCTTCGTCCGACTCTGACATTTCATACGATACCACGACGTAGCTTTTCGAATGAAACGTAGCAGAAACACGTTTGAGCGCTTCCTTGTCACATGTTGAAAACTCCACCATCAAGTTTCTCAGACCTATGCTTTTGAAGAAAAAACTCAATACTTCCAAGCCCAACAATACCAGCACAGTAGCCGCCACACCTATACTATACATCCCTGCTCCTATGGCAAGCCCTATGCCCGAAGTCGCCCAAATACCTGCAGCTGTAGTCAATCCGCGCACAATCTGTTTCTGCAAAATAATGGTTCCCGCACCAATGAAACCAATGCCGCTCACTACCTGAGCTGCTATACGACTAGGATCAAGGCGTACCAGATCGCGCTCCAGCACTTCTTCGAATCCGTACTGAGATACTATCATCAGCAACGCACTACCTACCGCTACCAAAAAATGCGTACGATATCCCGCTTCTTTTGCACGGTATTCGCGTTCCAAACCAATCAATATCCCCATTATTCCTGCCACAAACAGGCGCAAAGTAAACTCCCAATTTCCCTCCATAGCTATTCCTCCTTATTGTTTTTATTCCGATAGCAGTGCTCCAACCGTTCCGTCAATTCCTTCTCCAGCTGCTTCCGGACTTCATCGACAAGCACTACACGCCCGGTTTCGCGAGCTATCGATGTAACTCCTTTATCGATAAATCCACACGGATGAATGTAACCGAAATAACGGAGGTCGGTATTCACATTCAATGCCAACCCATGCATCGTGACAAAGTGACTACACCGCACCCCCATGGCACATATTTTCCGCTCGGAAGGCGACCCTACGCCCAGCCACACGCCTGTCGCTCCCTTCACCCTACCCGCTTCAATGCCATACGCACGGCATGTGCCGATAACAGCTTCCTCCAGCAAGGCGATGTATTCTTTCAGTCCCAACCGAAAGTCTTCCAGGCAAAGAATGGGATAGCATACGATTTGTCCGGGTCCATGGTAAGTGATATCCCCTCCACGGTCAATATGCACCAACTCTGCCCCTATCTGCTTCAGCCGTTCTTCGCCAAGCAACATATTCGCCTCTTTGCCATGCTTCCCTAATGTATATACATGGGGATGCTCACAAAACACCAAGCGGTTCCGGTAAGGCATCGATGCGGCACGAGCGGCTATAATGCTATCAAATAACCGCGTTTGCCGTTCCCATGCCTCCCGGTAAGGGATAGTCCCCCAGCATTCTATATCCAGATTCATCTTCATCTTCATATTCTTCCTGCTTTTATCAAAATCTCGCTCCATGCAAGAACCGGTTTATACACACCGTTGCTAAGGAAGATATGCCATCCGTCCCGCATGAGCCACATGTGCAAATGTAACATTTTCCATTGTTTCCTCCAAACAAAACGCCGCTTGAATATAGCCGAACGTCCTTTCGCAAAAAGATATGCCCATTCATGCCTGAATATTCACAGATTTGTATTACCTTTGTCATATTAAAAATAAGCCAACCCAAAAACAAATGATATGGAGCATAAGACGAATTTATTTTTATCGCTGATACTCTGTGCCGCAGGATGCAACTTGCTGCCGAGTTGCCAACAGCCCCAGAAAGCGGATACACCACCCCAAATCTGTACCGCCAGCACCGACACCATCATCTACCTGCAAGAAGGAGAAAAAGCTCCATCATGCAAAATCAACCTGGATTTCTCCTATCTCAAACCCACATCGGAAAGCGACACCCTCTCGCCGTGTATCAATACAGCCATCCAAGGGAAGCTTTTCGGCAAACTCTATGCCACCTTGCCACCCGAAGAGGTATTGCCCGCACTGGCCACTCGCTACATTGAAAATTACAACACCGATGTAAAGAAACTTTTCGAAGCAGACTTACATAACGGAATGAAAGCGGCTGATGTGCCGGCCTGGTACAATTACGAGTACCAATTGAATACCGAAATGGCAGAAGGCCGAGACGGAATATGGAACTACACTCTTACCAATTATCGGTATACAGGAGGGGCGCATCCTAACACCGAAATCACTTGCTTGAACATTGATTCGCAGACAGGGAAGATTTTAGAGAAAAACGATGTGTTCAATCCCAAGGATACCTCCCGCGTCTGCAAGCTCATCATGGATGAACTGATAAAAGAAACCAACCGGCGCCTGGACACTGATACCATAACATCGCTTGACGGACTACAAGCACAAGGCATCCTGTTGGATACTTACCTGTACATCCCCGTAAACTTCCTTCTGGAGAAAGATGGCGTCGTCTTTTATTATAACCGTTATGAAATCGCGCCTTATGCAGCGGGTGATTTCCGGTTGAAAGTAAACTACGATGACATTCACCCCTACATGATACAATAACAAAAGGACACAGCATCAATCTATAAACCTATTCAAGTTTTGTGACTTATGGAAATCATATCGAAATATTTTCCCGACCTGACCGACACGCAAAAAGCACAGTTCGCCGCTTTAGGCGCCTTATACGAAGACTGGAACAGCAAAATCAACGTCATTTCGCGCAAAGACATCGGCAATCTTTACGAACACCATGTGCTTCACTCGCTGGGCATTGCCAAAGTGATAAATTTCCGTCCAGGCACTACCGTCATGGATTTGGGTACGGGAGGCGGATTTCCAGGAATCCCGCTTGCAATCCTCTTTCCTGAAGTGTCATTCCACCTGATAGACAGTGTGGGAAAGAAAATCAAAGTAACCACAGAAGTGGCTGCCTCTCTTGGGTTAAAGAATGTCACTACGCGGCAATGCCGTGCCGAAGAAGAGAAAGCACAGTTCGACTTTGTAGTGAGCCGGGCCGTCATGCCCCTTGCTGACCTGGTGAAAATCATACGAAAAAACATCCGCAAGGAGCAATGCAATGCTTTTCCAAACGGACTGATTTGCCTAAAAGGAGGCGAGCTGGAGCACGAGATATTACCTTTCAAGAAAGTAGCGGAAGTTACCGAACTGAAAGATTTCTTCGAGGAAGAATATTTCGCGACAAAGAAAGTAGTGTATGTATGCATCGGTTAATAATGATTCAGTAAATAAAAAAATAGTTCCGAGCCATGACTATCAAGCGATTCGAATTCAATATGTTTCCCGTCAATTGTTACGTTCTGTCCGATGAAACAACGGGAGAAGCCGTCATTATCGATGCGGGATGTTATTACCCAGAAGAGCAACAACGCTTAAAACAATATATCGCCGACAACCGGTTGACAATAAAACACCTGCTCGATACACATTTGCATTTAGACCACATTTTCGGCAATTCCTTTATCGCCCGCGAGTTCGGCGTAAAGCCTGAAGCGTGCCGTGATGATGAATTCTTACTGGAACGAATGCCGGCAATGTGCCGTATGTTCGGTTTCCCTCCCAATGAACCTACCGTTCCTTTAGGCAGATACATCGCCGACGGCGATGAAATCAGTTTTGGCGACACCCGATTAAAAGCGATTCATGTACCTGGGCACTCACCGGGAGGAATGGTATACTACGATGCAGCCAATCCATGCATTTTCAGCGGCGACGTACTGTTTCAAGGCAGTGTGGGACGAGCCGACTTAGAAGGTGGCGACTATGGTAGCTTATTGGACAACATAGCCACCCGCCTTTTCACCCTACCCGATGCTACTACGGTTTATCCAGGACATGGAGAACCGACTACAATCGGACGGGAAAAAATGGATAATCCGTATTTTAAATGAATCCATCTGAGCCAAGAGTTGGAAGAAGTGATGGAAAATCAGGCTTCATTTAGAAGCTGTTTTGAATTTATCGTGCACACACGAAAACGGATACATCAAGCCAAGAAAAACTTTTTGGAGAAATTCAAACAGCTTCTTAGCACAAGGCGCTGAGAACCAACAAACCCTGCCAGGATTTACACCCGCAAAAGAATGGGCTTTTATTCCCTTAACTCTTGGTTTGCACGAATAGCGGAACCAGGACGTCCGTAAACCATCAGTAAAAACTTAAAACTAACCATTATGAAAACAAACGTATTCGCAAACAGGCACATCGGCATTGTAGATACCGATGTGCCACGTATGTTAGAAACAATAGGTGTAGGTTCGCTCGATGAACTGATCGACCGTACAATACCCCGACAAATTCGATTGAAGCAACCACTCGGCCTGCCGCCCGCCATGACTGAAAACGAGTTTGCCAAGCATATCGCATGTATGGCGTCACATAACAAAATCTACAAATCCTACATCGGTACAGGATGGTATGACACCATTACTCCAGCCGTGATCCGGCGCAACGTGTTTGAAAACCCTGTATGGTATACCTCCTATACACCTTACCAAGCTGAAATATCGCAAGGACGGTTAGAAGCGCTTATCAATTTTCAAACCGCTATCTGCGACTTGACCGCCATGCCATTGGCAAACTGCTCGCTATTAGACGAAGCTACCGCAGCCGCCGAAGCCGCTACCATGATGCATACCCTTCGCAGCCGTGCGCAACAGAAAGCGGGAGCCAATACTCTTTTTGTCGACTATGAAGTGTTTCCGCAAACACTTGCCGTCATCCGTACACGCGCTATACCTCAAGGCATACAAGTGAAGACTGGCGATTACCGCTCAATGGAACTGACACCAGACATCTTCGGATGTATCATCCAATACCCCAACAACAGTGGAAGCGTAGAAGACTATCGTGACTTTACGGCACATGCCCATGAAGCCGGATGCAAAGTTGCCGTAGCATCAGACATCCTGAGCCTCGCTTTGCTGGCACCTCCGGGCGAATGGGGAGCAGATATTGTATTCGGCAGTACGCAACGCATGGGTACTCCTTTATTTTATGGAGGTCCATCGGCTGCTTATTTCGCTACCCGCGATGAATACAAACGGAATATGCCCGGACGCATCATCGGGCTCTCGAAAGACAAATACGGGCATTCTTGTTACCGTATGGCTTTGCAGACCCGCGAGCAACACATCAAGCGTGAACGAGCCACTTCGAATATTTGTACGGCTCAAGCCCTCCTTGCCACTATGGCAGGATTTTATGCGGTATGGCACGGAGCGGAAGGCGTCACTGAAATAGCCCAATACATCCATACAACCGCCGCTCAACTCTCCAGCCGGCTGGAGAGTATGGGATACATCGAACGCAACAAAGCATACTTCGACACCCTTCGCCTGGAACTGCCGGCCAATGTGTCACAAGAAAAGCTGCGTGCCATCGCCCTCGATAAAAAAGTAAACCTACGTTACTTCGATAACGGAGATGTAGGCGTCAGCATCGATGAAACGGTCACACCAGCAGATGCGTATCAGCTGCTTACCATCTTCGCCATAGCCGCCGAAAAGACGATTCATGACATAGGCAATCATGCACCTATACTCTCGATTCCCGCCAACCTGCAACGCACCTCGTCTTTCCTCACCCATGAAGTGTTCTGCCGCTATCATACCGAAACCGAGATGATGCGCTATATCAAACGGCTGGAGCGCAAAGACATTTCTCTTGCACACTCCATGATATCGCTTGGCTCATGTACCATGAAGCTAAATGCCGCAGCCGAGATTCTGCCCTTATCAGAAGCCGCGTGGACAAACATTCATCCGCTTGTACCCCAAGAACAAGCACAGGGTTACCAGGAACTGATAGACGCACTTTCGCACCAACTGCTTACCATCACGGGCTTTGATGGCATTACATTCCAACCCAACTCGGGCGCTGCTGGTGAATATACGGGCTTACGTATCATACGCAGTTACTTGGAAAGCATCGGACAAGGACACCGGGATATTGTATTGATTCCCGCTTCAGCCCATGGGACCAATCCCGCTTCGGCTGTACAAGCGGGATATACTCCGTTAACCTGTGCTTGTGACACGCACGGCAATGTGGATGTAAATGATTTACGCGCCAAGGCAGAAGCCAACCGCGGCCGCCTTGCCGCGCTGATGATTACCTATCCTTCCACTCACGGCATTTTCGAAAGCGATATCGTGGAAATCTGTGATATCATCCACCGTTGCGGCGCACAAGTCTATATGGACGGAGCAAACATGAACGGGCAGGTCGGATTAACCAATCCAAAGACTATCGGAGCCGATTTATGTCATCTTAACCTACACAAAACCTTCGCCAGTCCCCACGGTGGAGGCGGGCCAGGCGAAGGACCCGTATGTGTAGCCTCGCATCTTACACCTTTCCTTCCCAAACATATATCAACCGGCGATGGTACCAACGAAGTGTCGGCCGCTCCTTACGGTAGCGCAGGCATTCTTCCAATCACCTATGCTTATATTTCAATGATGGGCACAGAAGGGCTGGAACGCGCCACCAAAACCGCTATCCTCAACGCCAATTACCTCGCCTCACGCTTGGACAAGGCTTACGGTACGGTATACCGCGGAACGGGAGGATTCGTGGGACACGAAATGATATTGGAATGCCGGAAAATACGTGAGGAAAGCGGTATCACGGAAAACGACATCGCCAAACGGTTGATGGACTACGGATACCACGCCCCTACCCTTTCCTTCCCTGTACACGGAACTTTAATGATAGAACCTACAGAAAGTGAAAGCCTTGCCGAATTAGACAACTTTGTAGATTGTATGCTTTCCATCCGTCATGAAATAGACGAAATACAAAACGGAGAAGCCTCACGCGTAGACAATGTGCTGCTTAACGCTCCACACCCCGAATACGAAGCTATATCCGACAGTTGGCAACATTTCTACACCCGCGAAAAAGCAGCCTATCCTTTGGCGAGCGTCCGGGAAAACAAGTTTTGGATTAACGTAGCACGCATAGATGACACACTGGGCGACCGCAAACTCATCCCCACCCGCTATGGCAGATTCGAGTAGACGGGACGTCCGTGCAAAACACGCTTAGGACCCTTTTTATGAATGTCATTAAGTTATATGTCATACCGAACGCGACGAAGCATTCCGGATGCATCCGCATGGATGCATCGGGGACGCTCCGCTTTGCCGCCAATGACGGATAATCCGTATACAAATACCCGCGTGGCAGAAGATCATCCGCATCGATTTAGATGTGTTTGCCTTGAATTCTTCACATCTTCATTCTATATTCTTCATTTAATTTATTACCTTTGCACCCGAAAACAGGCTAACACATAAAATGATTATCTGAACATGGCATTGGTAAACGAACATTTCCTGAAACTGCCGAACAATTACTTTTTCTCCGACTTGGAGAAGAAAGTCAATTCGTTCAAGGTCACTCATCCGAAAGCTGATTTAATCCGCTTAGGTACAGGAGATGTCACCCTCCCGCTCCCTCAAGCCTGTATCGAAGCCATGCACCGCGCCGTAGACGAGCTGGGGCATGAAAGCACCTTCCGCGGATACGGCCCCGAAGCCGGATACCCTTTCCTGATTGATGCCATCATCAAGCACGACTATGCGCCCCGGGGCGTCCATCTGGAGCCAGGCGAAATCTTCGTAAGCGACGGAAGCAAGAGCGACACGGGAAATATCGGCGATATCCTGCGGCACGACAACAGCATCGGAGTGACCGACCCGATTTATCCGGTATACATCGATACGAACGTCGCATGCGGACGTGCCGGAGAACTTCAGGCGGACGGGAAATGGAGCAACGTGGTCTATATGCCTTGCCTTCCGGAGAACAATTTCATCCCCGAGCTACCCGGCCAGCGCATAGACATCATTTACCTGTGCTATCCGAACAATCCTACAGGAACCGTATTAAGCAAAGCGGAACTACGCAAATGGGTAAACTATGCATTGGAAAACGACACGCTCCTCATCTTCGACGGAGCCTACGAAGCCTATATCCAACACTCCGACATCCCCCACTCCATCTACGAGATAAAAGGAGCGCGAAAAGTAGCAATCGAGATGCGCAGCTTCTCGAAAACCGCCGGCTTTACGGGCGTAAGATGCGGCTATACCGTTATCCCCAAGGAACTGAGCGGAGGAACATTAGCCGGAAAACGCATCCCGCTTACTCCGCTATGGAGAAGGCACCAGGAAACGAAATTCAACGGCACTTCCTACATCACCCAGCGCGGAGCGGAAGCCATCTATACGCCGGAAGGCAAAGAGCAAGTGAAAGCCCATATCCAATACTACATGCATAACGCCCACATCATGAAGGAAGCACTTGCCAGCATCGGACTGAAAGCCGCTGGAGGCGAAGACGCTCCTTACCTGTGGGTGAAAGCTCCCGGCGGACTTTCCTCGTGGAAATTCTTCGAAAAGCTGCTATACGAAGCCCAAGTGGTAACCACACCCGGCGTCGGTTTCGGCCCCAGCGGAGAAGGCTATCTGCGCCTGACGGCTTTCGGAAAAAAAGAACGCATTCAGGAAGCCATGCAACGCTTATGCCAATGCCTGTGACAAAAAAAAGAAACAACATATAAACAAAATAAGAAACAATAAGAGGTAATTATGTCAAAGTTAAGATTCAGAGTCGTAGAGAAAGCTTTTCATAAAAAGCCGGTTGAGGTAATCCCCCCTTCGGAACGCCCCAGCGAATACTTCGGGAAATACGTGTTCAACCGCGAGAAGATGTTCAAATACCTGCCCAGCAAGGTTTATGCCAAGCTGGTAGACGTCATAGACAACGGTGCCGCACTCGACCGCAGCATCGCCGATGTGGTAGCAGAAGGTATGAAGAAATGGGCCATCGAACTGGGGGTTACTCATTATACCCACTGGTTCCAGCCCCTGACCGAAGGCACCGCGGAAAAGCATGACGCGTTCGTGGAGCACGACGGCAAAGGCGGTATGTTGGAGGAATTCTCCGGCAAACTGTTGGTACAGCAGGAAGCCGACGGGTCATCATTCCCTAACGGAGGAGTGCGCAACACGTTCGAAGCACGTGGGTACAGCGCATGGGACCCTTCGTCACCTGTTTTCGTAGTAGGCGACACACTATGCATCCCGACGGTCTTTATTGCCTACACAGGCGAATCGCTCGACTACAAAGCACCGCTGCTGAAGTCCATCCAGGCTGTAACCAAATCCGCGCTTGACGTAATGCATTACTTCGACCCGTCGGTCAAGAAAATCATTACGTACTTAGGATGGGAACAAGAATACTTCCTGGTAGACGAAGGTTTGTATGCAGCCCGCCCCGACCTGCTGCTGACGGGACGCACCCTGATGGGACACGAAGCCTCGAAGAACCAGCAATTGGAAGACCACTATTTCGGAGCTATCCCCCCGCGTGTGGCCGCCTTTATGAAAGACCTGGAAATACAAGCCCTGGAACTGGGCATCCCCGTAAAGACCCGCCATAACGAAGTGGCCCCGAACCAGTTCGAACTGGCTCCCATCTACGAAGAGTGCAACCTGGCCGTAGACCATAACATGCTCATCATGTCGCTGATGCGCAAAGTGGCACGCAACCACGGCTTCCGCGTCTTGCTTCACGAAAAGCCGTTCAAAGGCATCAACGGTTCCGGAAAACACAACAACTGGTCACTGGGAGCTGATACCGGCACGCTGCTCATGGCACCCGGAAAGACCCCGGAAGAGAACCTGCGTTTCATTACCTTCATTGTCAACACCTTGATGGCGGTATACCGTCACAACGGATTGCTGAAAGCTTCCATCATGAGTGCAACCAACGCCCATCGCTTAGGCGCGCACGAAGCCCCTCCCGCCATCATCTCATCGTTCTTAGGCACTCAACTGAGTAAAGTGCTCGACCATCTGGAAGAAAGCACCAATAGCGACCTCATTGCCTTGGGAGACAAACAGAGTATGCGTCTGGATATCCCGCAGATACCCGAGCTGCTGATAGACAATACCGACCGCAACCGCACCTCACCCTTTGCTTTCACCGGAAACCGCTTCGAGTTCCGTGCGCCAGGGTCTGAATCGAACTGCGCCAGTGCCATGATAGCCCTGAATACCGCCGTAGCCGAACAATTAATCCAGTTCAAGAAAGACGTAGACAACTTGATTGAAGAAGGCGAACCGAAAGTTTCCGCTATCATCGAAATCGTGCGCCGCTACATCAAGGAATGCAAGCCTATCCGCTTCGACGGCAACGGTTATAGCAAAGAATGGGAAGAAGAAGCCAAACGCCGCGGACTGGATTGCGAAACCAGTTGCCCGCTCATCTTCGACAATTACTTAAAGCCCGATACGATTCGTATGTTCGAGTCAACAGGCGTCATGAACCGCAAGGAACTGGAAGCCCGCAACGAAGTGAAATGGGAAATGTATACTAAAAAGATTCAAATAGAAGCCCGCGTATTGGGCGACTTGGTGATGAACCACGTCGTGCCGGTAGCTATCGAATACCAGACCAAACTGATAGACAACGCTTACAAAATGAAGTCATTGTTTGACGCCGATGAAGCCAAGACACTGTCTGCTGAAAATATTGCCATTATCAAACAGATAGCCGAACATACTGGCTACATCAAAGAACACGTTGACGCCATGGTAGAGGCCCGAAAAGTAGCGAACAAGATTGAAAACCAGCGTGAAAAAGCCATCGCTTACCACGACACTATCGCTCCCATGCTGGAACAAATCCGCTATCACATCGACAAGCTGGAACTGATTGTAGACGACCAGATGTGGACGCTTCCGAAATACCGTGAATTGTTGTTTGTAAGATAATTAGTATCGGTTGGACACAGAGGCACAGAGACACAGGGGAATCCCGTGCCTTTGTGTCTTTGTGCCCAATAAAAGAATAAACCAAATGGAATGGTTATACAACTTGTTTTTTGAGCAAACCGCCCTGCAGGCGGTCATCATCATTTCCCTCATCATCTCTACAGGACTTGCATTAGGGAAAATTCATATTTGCGGCATTTCGTTAGGCGTAACATTTGTGTTCTTTATGGGCATCCTTGCGGGACATCTGGGTTTCGCCATCGACCCGCAAATGTTAAACTATGCCGAAAGTTTCGGATTAGTGCTGTTTGTTTATGCCTTGGGCTTGCAGGTGGGCCCCGGATTCTTCAGTTCACTCCGTCAAGGCGGATACCAACTGAATTTATTAGGATTAGGGGTCATCATGTTAGGAACAGTCATGGCTGTGGCATTGACAACTGTCACTCCGGTCTCTATAGCGGACATGGTAGGGATTCTTTGCGGCGCCACGACCAATACGCCTGCCCTCGGTGCCGCACAACAGACCCTGAAACAACTGGGTGAACCTACCAGCGGAGCCGCACTGAGCTGTGCGGTCACCTACCCGTTGGGAGTCGTGGGAGTCATCCTTGCCATCATCGCCGTAAAGAAACTCTTCGTACGCCCCGCCGACATGGAAGAGCATCCGCACGATGACCCCAACCATACCTACATCGCTACTTTCCAAGTGCATAACCCCGCCATCTTCGGCAAGACTATCCACGAATTGGTCCACATGGGATATAGCAAATTCGTGATTTCCCGCCTCTGGAGAAACGGGCAGGTATCTATCCCTACCTCCGACACGGTGCTGGAAGAAAACGACCGGCTGCTGGCGGTAACGACCGAAAAAGACGCGGCCGCCCTCACCATCCTGTTCGGCGAGCAGGAACAGAAGGACTGGAACAAGGAGGATATCGACTGGAATGCCATCGACAGCCAGCTCATCTCGAAGCACATCGTCATTTCCCGCCCCGAAATAAACGGGAAGAAACTGGGTTCGCTCCGCCTGCGCAACATCTACGGCATCAACATCAGCCGGGTATTGCGAAGCGGGGTGCAACTATTGGCTACGCCCGAACTGGTGCTCCAGCTGGGCGACCGCCTGACCGTCAAGCTCCGCGGCAGGCCGTATTCGTTCACCATCCGCGGCGTTGTCGTCAGCCCGGAATACATCGTCGTGACCGACGGCATGGCCGCCGTGTCCGACTACACCTATCTCTACACCTGCGGCCCGGAGCCTATGCTGAAAGCGGTATACGGTGTATGCAGGACCTCCGGCCAGTTCAGCTTTGAGGAGCGGATGGGCTGCGGCTTCGGGGCCTGCATGGGCTGCTCCTGCGAGACGAAATACGGCAATAAGCGCATCTGCAAGGACGGCCCCGTCATGCGGAAGGAGGAAATTCTATGGGAAGCCTAAGCGTGAACCTCTGCGGCATCGAGCTGGACAACCCGGTCATCCCCGCTTCCGGCACCTTTGGCTACGGCTATGAGTTTGCGGAGCTGTATGACATCAATCTGTTGGGCACGTTCTCCTTCAAGGGGACTACCCGGGAGCCCCGCTACGGCAATCCCACACCCCGCATTGCGGAGTATGCCGGGGGCCTGCTGAACGCGGTGGGACTGCAAAATCCCGGCGTGGACGCC
>URCM01000087.1 GCA_900546355.1 uncultured Bacteroides sp. | reverse complement strand
GTTTTTACCCAGTCAGGACTCCAGTCCTATGCAGGTGGGACTGCAGTCCTACCCTATTGGGATTAGGGGAGGACTGGTATACCAAGTACAGAGCATCTATATGGATAATCCTGTTTGAAAGCTTAACGTTGAGAAAGTAACGATTCCATCAAGGCGAGGTCCATATTTACTTCGCCCTGCATCAAGTAACTCTCCCGCTTTGCCTTCACGGTGCGGTAGATTCCTTCCGCCTTTTCTTTGTCGTGCTCCATATACAAAGCTATAGCGAAAAGCTGGCGTTGCTTGGCACTACTCACCTTGCTATATGTCCGGATATATGCCACTAATTTATCGATAGCAAGTTCGCGGGCACGTTCCTCCTTCCCTACGACCAATGCGGTAAAAAGCAGTTCGGCTTCTGCCTCTTGCTTCAAGATACCTACCAGTTCCTTACTATGGCTTACCGCTTCTTCCAGCCGGACGTAAGCTTCCTTCCACTCTTCCCGGTCTTGCATCCGCGAGATTTCCATCAATGCTATGGTCGCTTGCAGCATATCGCCATAATCTATTTTCCCCTCCAAACGAAACCAGGCTTCGGGCATCTCCTTCGGACGCATTCCTTCTTGTATCAACGCGTTTATCCGAAGCTGGAGGACAAGGGCATGCTTGGTGCCGGAATTCTGCTTCAAGAGACGGAGCGAATACGCATCGTTCCCGATGCCGCCCATTTTCATCGGGATGCCGTTGAGCAAGCCCAAGAAAACCCCTATTCCTATAAACTGGATGAGAAACATTTTCCATAAAAACGGCATATCGTCTATAAGCACAAGCGGAACCAAAGCCACTAATACCGTCAGGAAATTCATCGCTACCCCACCTATATTATATAAGGTGACGGGAATCTCTTCATCGGGCTTTTCGGGAGGCGCCAACAAGCATTGACCGCCCGTTCCGCTCACACTAAAGCGTTTCATGCGCACCTTTCCTCCTTGACGTATCCATGTAAAGCTAAAAATGCGGAACGACACGAAACGATAGCCCGAAGCCAATCCGCACATCAGGTGTCCCGCTTCATGCAGACTTACTTGAAGGAAAATGGCTATCAAGAAAAAAGCCAATGAGAGCAACGGAATGCCTATCACCTCTATTACATTGAGCTGTGAAAATTTTCCGATATATTCCGAAAACGACATGTCGCCGAACAAAACCAAACCCGCTCCCGCCGCAACCAATCCTATCAAAATCCCTACAAAGAATCCGCCTATAATTTTCAGTACTTGGTTCATCTTATATTGATTTATAGTTACGGATCCAAAAATAAGGAAAATAATATAAACCTCCAAACAGATATTTCTTCGGCATACAGCTGCTTTCCGTATAAGGTTAATAATCTTCACGCTACAAAATCAATAATCTTGCCAAAAACACAGTTTACCATGGATCTTAGGGAAAAATCCAAACAGGAACTGAAATTCCACAAAAACAAGCCTACAGTTATAAAAAAGCCCAGAACTCTTTCAAGTCCCAGGCTTTCCCTAAATAAATGTATACGTTTATCGGTTATTGAGCCAATTCTTTTTCCAAAGCATCGTATTCAGCCTTGTTCAATTTCCAATAAATGTTCAACAAGAACTGTCCCCAGAGTTGTTTGTTGTCGGGAGCCAATTCCTTTGCCTTTTCATAATTAGGAGCGGCTTTCTCGTAAAGCTCTTTAATCTTGGCTTCATTCTCCGCAAACTTCGGGTCATCCATTGAAATCTTGCTGTTTTCTTCTACCAACTGCTGTGCAGGGAAGAAATAGCAGTTACCCATTTGTGAATAAGATTCTGCCTGGAATCCTTCATTTTTGGCAATAACAGAATTGAAAGTAGCGATGGCTCCATCGTAATCCTTATTTTCATACTGCAGGACACCTTTTACATACAAGAAATACGGAGTTTCGTTCTTTGCCAAAATCTGGTCGATTTCAGCCAATGCGGTCGAAACCTGTCCTTTCTGGATGTAATAGTCCATCAGGTTACCGATGAAGTATTCTTGGGCCGGGAATCTTTCAGCACCTTCCTTGATGGTTTCCAGCCATTTTACAGAGTCGGTCGGTTCACCTTTTCCGTAAGCTTCTGCCAGACACATCAACGACCTGTAACCTTCTTCTTTGTGGTTCTTGCCGATAGCTGCATATTTGAAAACCGCAGCTTTATCGTCCAATGAATTAGCCGCCAACACAGCATAATTGGCAATCAGCGGATTCAGCGTATCGTTTTTCACTGCTTCGTCTTCAGCAAACATCGGGTTTTGTGAAGCGTCCACATACAAGCCGAAATATTTCAATGCGCCTGCATAATTTCCGCTATTGTAAGCGTCAGAACCGGCATTGGTCAAGTTGGGACGTACACCTTTCAGCGTACTGGCAAGTTTCTTTCTCAATTTCGGTTTTTTCAGTTCACCACTTTGTACTTTAGCTTGTTCCACTTCATCACACTTCATGTAATACTCGAACATTTTAGCCAAGCTATTGTAAAGCTTTGCCGTGTCAGCCTGTCCATTCGGCAAATACAATTTCATGTTTTCGTCATCGTAAATGGACTTCTGGAAGTCACCTGCCAATTTCCAAGTCTCAGGGTCGTTGGCTGTAGAAGGGTCAACCAAAGCAGGCTCGATAATCTGAGCCGCTTTTACCGGATCACTCTTTGCCTTTTTGGCTTCTTTCACTACACTTTCTTGTGCCGACATGGCAAATGCAGTGAAGAACAGAGCTGTAGTCAATAAAACTTTTTTCATAACTGCTTTAATTTAAATGATACAAACTATTTATTTTACACGTTTCCTTGCGTTTCTTCTTGTCTGCCGGCAGAAGTCACGTCCGCTTCTCCGCCGTCATCAGGCATATCGGATGGCTGGTCATCGGCCACTACGCTTGCGTCTGCCTCGGTGTCTGAATTCACCTTACATACCGAGCCAATGCTGTCATTGCGTTTGCCCAAGTCTATCAAGCGGACTCCCTGCGTAGCACGTCCCATGATGCGCACGTCTGCCACTCTCAACCGAATCGTAATGCCCGACTTATTGATTATCATCAGGTCGTTTTCATCGGTCACAGATTTTATGGCGACTAATTTACCTGTTTTTTCCGTAATACTCAATGTTTTTACGCCTTTTCCTCCACGATTTGTCTTACGGTAGTCCTCAATGTCTGAACGTTTGCCGTATCCGTTTTCAGAAATAACCATAATGGTTTCTTTTTGCGGGTCTTTGATGCAAATCATTCCTACTACTTCGTCTTCTCCGTCTTCGTCGAGCGTGATGCCGCGCACACCTGTCGCGGTACGTCCCATATCGCGGACGGCACTTTCATGGAAGCGGATGGCACGTCCGTTGCGGTTAGCGATAACGATTTCATTATTACCGTTCGTCATACGCACCTCAATCACACGGTCGTCCTCGCGGATGGTGATAGCGTTCACTCCGTTTTGACGCGGACGTGAATACTGTTCCAATACGGTTTTCTTGATGACGCCTTTCTGCGTGCAGAACAATACATAATGGCTGTTGATGAATTCCGTGTCATTCAGGTTTTTCACGCGCAAATAAGCGGTTACACTATCATCCGGTTCGATGTTAAGCAGATTTTGGATTGCGCGTCCTTTAGATGTCTTGTTGCCTTCAGGTATCTCGTACACTTTCAGCCAATAGCATTTACCTTTCTGAGTAAAGAACAACAGCGTGTTATGCATTGTTGCAGGATAGATATGCTCGATGAAGTCTTCATCACGGGTTTCGCTTCCTTTTGCCCCTACTCCGCCACGATGCTGCGTACGGAAGTCTGCCAAAGGCGTCCGCTTGATGTATCCCCTGTGCGAAATGGTAATGACCACTTCATCGTCGGCGTAGAAATCTTCCGGATTGAATTCTTCGGACGAATAAACAATTTCCGAACGGCGTTTGTCGCCATATTTCTCTTTCACCTCGATAAGTTCATCTTTGATGACTTTCTTACACAACTCTTCGTTCGAAAGAATTTCTTCGAAGTAAGCTATTTGTTTCATCAATTCTTCGTATTCGGCGTGCAACTGTTCCTGAAGCAATCCTGTCAGTTGACGCAAGCGCATCTCCACAATGGCGCGCGACTGAACCTCTGTCAGTTGGAAACGGTCCATCAAGTTAGTGATAGCCTCATTCGGGGTCTTGGCGGCGCGAATGATACGAATCACTTCATCGATGTTATCCGAAGCGATGATAAGTCCTTCCAGGATATGCGCGCGTTCCTTTGCCTTACGCAAATCAAATTTAGTACGCCGGATCACCACTTCGTGACGGTGTTCCACAAACAGACGAATCAAGTCTTTCAGGTTCAGCAAACGGGGACGTCCATGCACCAGCGCAATGTTGTTAACATTGAACGAGCTTTGCAATTCGGTCATTTTAAACAGCTTGTTCAATACAACGCTCGCATTGGCATCACGCTTCACGTCGATGACAATACGCATTCCTTCACGGTCGGTCTCGTCGTTGATGTAGGAAATACCGTCCAGTTTCTTTTCGTTGACTAACGAAGCGATTTTCTCAATCAGTTCCTTTTTGTTGACGTTATAAGGAATTTCGTTTACGATGATTTTGTCGTGTGTAGGATGTGATTCGATTTCGGTTTTGGCACGCATCACGATACGTCCGCGCCCTGTCTCGTATGCCTCGCGCACACCGCTTATACCATAAATATATCCGCCCGTCGGGAAATCGGGAGCCTTGATGTATTGCATCAACCCGTCTACATCGATGTCATTGTTATCAATATAAGCAACGCAAGCATCTATCACTTCCGATAAATTATGTGTAGGCATGTTTGTCGCCATACCCACTGCGATACCCGAAGCTCCGTTCACCAACAGGTTAGGGATACGGGTCGGCATCACGGTAGGTTCCTGCAAAGTGTCATCGAAGTTATTAGTAAAGTCCACCGTTTCCTTGTACAGGTCTTGCATCATGTCTTCACCTATTTTCTTCAACCGCGCTTCGGTGTAACGCATGGCGGCAGGGCTGTCACCATCTACCGAGCCGAAGTTGCCTTGCCCGTCTACTAATGGATAACGCATCGCCCAGTCTTGAGCCATACGCACCAATGCACCATACACAGACGAGTCGCCGTGCGGGTGATATTTACCCAATACTTCTCCGACGATTCTGGCGGCTTTCTTATAAGGTTTGTCTGATGTGTTTCCCAGTTCCATCATTCCGTATAAGATACGGCGGTGGACAGGTTTAAATCCATCTCTTACATCTGGAAGGGCGCGCGCCACGATTACCGACATGGAGTAATCAATGTACGACTTTTTCATTTCCTCCTCGATGTTGATTTTTATAATTCTGTCTTGTTCTTGCATTGAAACAAATTAAAATTAATACTACTCTTTACTTCGCTAAAATCACGCTAAAGTACGACTTTTTGTTGAATTGACAAAACAAATTCGTCAAGTTTTAGAAAAGGTTCTGATAACAAGCCCGTTAACAGAGTGTCTTAAAAAGATTACGGTCGGAATAAAATCGCTGCGAACCTTACGGAAAGCCGGCATGCAGACTTTTTTCCACTCAAGATACGACATACGCTTCCGATTATTTTGGCACGGAATTTGTTAAATAAACAAGGGAAATAAGGTAATGTAAATAATATAATGTATATTTGCAGAATCGTTAATGTTACAACTATTCCGAAAGGGAGGAAAAAGAGTTTATGAACAATCAATTTACACAACGGGTTTCTGATGTTATCCAATACAGCAAAGAAGAGGCTAACCGATTGAGGAACAGCCATATCAAACCTGAACATTTGTTATTAGGATTGATAAGGGAAGGAGAAGGCAAAGCAGTCCGCATTTTAGAAAGCCTGGACGTCAACCTGCAACGGATAAAAACAGCGTTAGAGACCGAATTGCGTATGCAGGCGGATGCGCCGGATACTTATTCAGACGATATATCATTCGACATTCATACGTCCCGTATATTGAGAATGAGCATCCTGGAGGCTCGCTTTCTGAAAAGCCCGACTACCGACACTGAACATATGTTGTTAGCAATCATGAAAGAAAATCAGAACAAAGCTTCACAAATATTGGAAGAAAACAAAGTTACTTATCAAAAAATCTGGGATAAATTAGTACCAAAGACCGAACCGCAAAGCGGACTGGATTTTGGAGAAGAAGACGAGGATGAAGAAGACGGCATTAGCCGCCGCACACCAGAGAACGGAGGGCATACAACCCATTCGTCTGATTCACAAAACACTACACGTATCCGGCAACAAAAGCCCGATAATGACACACCGGTGCTTGATTCATTCGGTACGGATATGACCAAACTGGCCGCCGAAGGAAAACTTGACCCGGTAGTAGGACGTGAAAAGGAAATCGAACGTTTGGCACAAATCTTGAGCCGACGTAAAAAGAACAACCCGATTTTAATCGGCGAACCGGGTGTAGGTAAATCGGCCATCGTAGAAGGGTTGGCACTCCGCATTATCGAAAAGAAAGTATCGCGCATCCTATTCGGCAAACGGGTAGTAGCCTTGGACATGACTGCCATTGTGGCAGGAACAAAGTATCGCGGACAATTCGAAGAACGCATTCGCGCCATATTGACGGAATTGAAAAAGAATCCGAACGTGATTTTGTTCATCGATGAGATTCATAATATCGTAGGAGCAGGGTCGGCCGCCGGCTCAATGGATGCCGCCAATATGCTGAAACCGGCTTTGGCACGTGGCGAAATACAATGTATCGGCGCCACGACACTCGATGAATACCGCCAAAACATCGAAAAAGACGGTGCTTTGGAACGCCGTTTCCAAAAAGTGATAGTCGAGCCGACTTCCCCGGAAGAGACGTTGCAAATTCTTCGCAACATCAAAGATAAATACGAGGAACACCATAACGTCACTTACACCGATGCCGCTCTCGAAGCATGTGTCAAACTGACAGACCGCTATATCAGCGACCGTCATTTCCCCGATAAGGCCATTGATGCCTTAGATGAAGCAGGCGCACGTGTACACCTTACTAATATAACCGTCCCGAAAGAAATAGAGGAACAGGAGCAGTTGATAGGTGAAGCGCAAAAGAACAAGACAGATGCCGTGCGTTTACAGGATTTTGAACTGGCGGCGAGTTTCCGCGACCGCGAAAAGACACTCATGGAGCAACTGGACATAATGAAAGCCAAATGGGAAGAAAGTCTTCGTGAAAATCGCGAAAAGGTAGATGATACGCAAATAGCCGATGTGGTTTCGATGATGTCGGGAGTGCCTGTACAGCGTATGGCACAAGCGGAAGGCAACAAGCTACGCGGTATGAAAGACGCTTTGCTTTCGAAAGTCATCGCACAAGACAAAGCGGTAGAGACATTGGTCAAAGCCATCCGACGCAGCCGTATGGGACTGAAAGACCCCAACAAGCCGATAGGTACCTTCTTGTTCTTAGGACCTACGGGCGTAGGAAAAACGCATCTGGCAAAAGAATTAGCGAAAGAAATGTTCGGCTCATCCGATGCATTGATTCGCATTGACATGAGTGAATACATGGATAAGTATACTGTGTCACGCCTTATCGGAGCACCTCCGGGATACGTAGGTTACGATGAAGGCGGACAACTGACAGAAAAAGTGCGCCGCAAACCTTATTCCATCGTTTTGTTCGATGAAATAGAAAAAGCACATCCGGATGTTTACAATCTGTTGCTGCAAGTGATGGACGAAGGCCGTCTGACCGACAGCTACGGACGGACAGTCGATTTCAAGAACACGGTGATTATCCTGACATCGAATATCGGTACCCGCCAGCTGAAAGAATTCGGCAAAGGCATTGGCTTTGCTGTACAGACCCGTGACGAAAAAGATGAAAAAGAATATTCGCGCAGTGTCATAACCAAAGCCTTGAACAAATCGTTTGCACCAGAGTTCATCAACCGCTTAGACGAAATCATCACATTCGACCAATTGGATATCGACGCTTTACAGAAAATCATCGATATTGAATTGAAAGGACTTTACCAACGAATGGAAGGATTAGGCTATAAGCTTGTAATTGACGATGAAGCGAAACGGTTTGTGGCATCGAAAGGATACGATGTGCAATTTGGCGCCCGCCCGCTAAAACGTTCTATCCAGAATCTTTTGGAAGATGGCATCGCTGAACTGTTGTTGAATGAAGAACCGCGGCCTGACGCAACCATTCATGTAAGCATGGATGCAGAAGGGAAAGAATTGAAAATGGAACTTGTCTGATTGTAAAAAACAGACAAGACAGGCAAGAATACCGACAAAATGTCAGACGGCTTCCGTCTGGCATTTTTTTTGCCGTACACCGGATGAATTTTGAAAATCATTAAAAACATAAATAATATGCAGAAAGGTAATATTGGGGTTACTACAGAGAACATATTCCCTATCATTAAAAAGTTCTTGTATAGCGATCACGAGATTTTCCTCCGTGAATTGGTTTCGAATGCTGTCGATGCGACACAGAAATTGAAAACATTGGCTTCTACCGGCGATTTCAAAGGTGAACTAGGCGACCTGACCATCCATGTAAACGCAAACAAAGAAGAAGGCACCATCACCATCTCCGACCGTGGATTGGGACTGACTGCCGAAGAAATCGATAAATACATTAATCAGATTGCATTTTCCGGAGCCAATGACTTCCTTGAAAAATATAAGAACGATGCAAATGCCATCATCGGTCATTTTGGCTTAGGGTTCTATTCTGCTTTCATGGTAGCAAAGAAAGTAGAAATCGTTACCCGTTCATACAAAGAAGACGCACAAGCCGTAAAATGGACCTGCGATGGAAGTCCGGAATTTACATTGGAAGATACCGAACGTGCAGACCGCGGCACAGATATTATCTTGCATATCGATGACGACTGCAAAGAATTCCTGGAAGAATCGCGTATCCAGGGATTGCTGACGAAATATTGCCGGTTCCTGCCTGTACCGGTAGCTTTCGGAAAGAAAAAAGAATGGAAAGACGGCAAACAAGTGGATACGGAAGAAGACAATCTCATCAACGACACCTGCCCTATCTGGACTAAAAAGCCCAGCGAACTGAAAGATGAAGATTACAAGAAATTCTACCGTGACCTTTATCCGATGTCAGACGAACCCTTATTTTGGATACACTTGAATGTGGACTATCCGTTCAACTTAACCGGTGTGCTTTATTTCCCGAAAATCAAAAGCAATATAGAGTTGCAACGTAACAAGATACAATTATACTGCAACCAAGTGTATGTAACCGACTCGGTAGAAGGTATCGTACCCGACTTCCTGACTTTATTGCATGGCGTTATCGACTCACCCGATATTCCGTTGAATGTATCGCGTTCGTATTTGCAGAGCGATTCGAATGTGAAGAAAATCTCTACCTATATTACTAAAAAGGTAGCCGACCGTCTGCAATCCATTTTCAAAAACGACCGCAAAGAGTTCGAAGAGAAATGGGATGACTTGAAGATATTCATCAACTACGGTATGCTGACGCAAGAAGATTTCTACGAAAAAGCAAACAAATTCGCTCTCTTCAAAGATACGGAAGGCAAATATTACACATTCGAAGAATATCAGACTTTAATCAAAGACAACCAGACTGATAAAGACGGCAACCTGATTTATTTATACGCCAACAATACCGATGAGCAATATACTTACATCGACACGGCCAAAAACAAAGGATACAACGTATTGTTGCTTGATGGACAATTGGATGTGCCCATGGTAAATATGCTGGAGCAAAAAATGGAAAAGAGCCGTTTTACCCGCGTGGATGCTGATGTCATCGACCGTCTGATAGTAAAAGACGAACAAAAGGGCGAAGAATTACCCGAAAGCAAACGTCAGGTATTGACGACCGTTTTCAACGGACAATTGCCCAAACTGCAAAAAACAGAATTCCACATAGAAGCACAACCGATGGGTGAAACAAGTGCTCCGATTATCATCACACAATCTGAATATATGCGCCGTATGAAAGAAATGGCGAATATCCAGCCTGGTATGAGTTTCTATGGTGAAATGCCGGATATGTTCAATATGGTGCTGAACAGCGACCACAAGCTAATCAAACAAGTATTGAGCGATGCCGAAGCGGCTTGTTCCGAACAGTTAGTACCCGTAGAAGGCGAAATCGCCACTTTAAAGTTGCGTGAAAACGAACTGCATAAAGCACATGAAGGCAAGAAAGACGAAGATATTCCAACCGTGGAAAAAGATGAGTTGAAAGATATCGATAAAAAGCTGGAAGAGAAAAAACAACAGAAAGACGGCATCATCAATCAATACGCCGCCGACAATAAAATCGTGCATCAACTGATAGATTTGGCCCTGTTGCAGAACGGCATGCTGAAAGGTGAAGCGTTGACCAACTTTGTGAAACGAAGCATCGAACTAATCTAAAAGTCGGTTTTTCTTATAAAAAAGTGGAAACGCAAGACATAGGGTGTTATTTATGAAAAATAACGCTCCATGTCTTGCGTTTCCACTTTTTTTTTCTGTATCTTTGGCTATCCTAATAAAAACAGATACATGAACAAGATATTTTCCATCCTTTTATACTTATGCGTCTTCGCTTTGCCACTGAAAGCCCAGAAGGTCGGGTTGGTATTGAGCGGTGGAGGTGCAAAAGGAATTACACACATCGGCATTATTCGGGCGTTGGAAGAAAACAACATTCCGATTGACTATGTGGCAGGAACTTCGATGGGTGCCATTGTCGGTGCACTTTACGCCATGGGTTATTCACCTGACGATATGGAAAAACTGATCAAGTCGGACGATTTCAAACGGTGGTATACAGGAAACATCGAGGAACGCTACATTTATTATTTCAAGAAAAACCCACCTACCCCTGAGTTTGTCAATGTGCGCGTATCACTCAAGAATCCGTTACGTAAGGTAAAAGCCCAGTTCCTTCCTTCCAGCGTAGTCGACCCGCTGCAGATGAATCTTGCCTTTTTAGAATTGTTCGGCCAGGCTACGGCTTCGTGCCATAACAATTTCGACCGCCTTTTTATCCCTTTCCGTTGTGTAGCTTCGGACGTTTATAATAAACGCCCGATTATCTTCAGCAAAGGAGATTTAGGCGATGCCGTCCGTGCGTCGATGAGCTTTCCTGCCATGTTTAAGCCGATTGAAATCGACTCAGTGTTGGTCTACGACGGAGGTATCTACAATAATTTTCCTACCAATGTAATGATGGAAGATTTCCATCCTGACATTATGATAGGCAGCGTAGTCAGTTCGAATCCTAAAAAGCCCAAAGAAGGAGACATCATGGGACAATTAGAGAACATGATTATGCAAAAAACAGACTATTCAATGCCCGATTCACTGGGAATCCTGATGACATTTAAATATACCGACGTAAACCTGATGGATTTCGACCGTTATGATGAACTGCACGATATAGGTTACAAACGTGCCATTCAACTGATGGATACCATTAAAATGCGCATTTCCCGCCGTGTCAATTACAGGCAATTGGAGCGGGAACGCATCGTTTATAAAAGCCGGTTGCCCGAATTCCGCTTCCGACAGATAAACATTGAAGGAGCAAACGAACAACAAAAACGCTATATCCGAAAAGAGTTCCACTCGTCCGATGACGAATTGTTTACATTGGAAGATTTGAAAAGTGGCTATTTCCGCTTGATGTCCGACAACATGATATCGGAAATCATCCCGCATGCCATATACAATGCATCAGACCATACGTTCGATTTAAATCTTAAAGTGAAATTCGAAGATGACCTTTCACTGCGTGTAGGCGGAAATGTCAGTTCAAACGGAGCCAACCAGATTTATGTAGGCGCAACTTATCAGAACCTGAACAACTATTCGAAAGAAGTTTCATTAGATGCCCAGTTGGGGCAAATCTACAACAACTTGCAACTTTCCGGACGAATGGATTTTCCGACCCATATCCCTACTTCTGTCAGGTTGGTAGGAGCACTCTCTTCGTTCGATTATTTCAAACAAGAAAAACTCTTCACAAAAGGAAATTCGCCAGTATTTAGCAAAAAGAGGGAAAAGTTTGTGAAACTACTGGTGTCGATGCCATTCCTAACACGGCAGAAAGTTGAATTCGGCATTGGAATTGGCGACTTGCAAGACTATTACTTCCCAAAAAACGTTATCGACTTCAACAACGACCTGAATGACAAAAGCCATTACACGATATTCGGAGGTTCGGTAGCGTTAGAAGGAAACACACTAAACAGCCGCCAATATGCGACAGCCGGACGTAAAGAGCGTCTTGTCGCCAACATCTATACCGGAAATGAACGATATGAAGCCGGATCGACCGCAGACCCTTACAACGGCGAATACCGGTATCAGCAATCATGGCTGCAACTGTCATACGAAATGGAACATTATTATCCCCTTTCACCGAAATTTACATTAGGTAATTACATCCGGGCATATTATTCATCACGTAACTTTAGCCATAATTATACTGCCACCTTGATGCAAGCCGGCGAATTTGCACCTACCGCCCATAGCAAAATCACCTATAACGAAGCGTTTCGTGCAAATCAATTCATAGGAATAGGACTTATGCCTATTTACCAGTTCACTCCTGTCTTCCACGCACGAATGGAGCTGTATGGCTTTGCTCCTATTTTTCCCATCCTGCGCGACGAACATTCACAAGCTTACTACGGAAAGCTCTTCAGCCGGATAGAATACATGGGAGAATTTTCATTGGTAATCAAACTGCCTTTCGGAGCTATCGGCGCATACGTAAATCATTATAGCTCACCCAAAAAGAACTGGAATTTCGGGCTGACTTTGGGCTGGCAGATATTCGGGTCGCGATTCATTGAATAAAAAAACAGAAAAAAGTTGCTCGAAAATTTGCATATATCACAAGAAGTGCATACCTTTGCACCCGTCAAACAAAAAGAGATGGCCGCGTAGCTCAACTGAATAGAGTAGCTGACTACGGATCAGCCGGTTACAG
>URCM01000086.1 GCA_900546355.1 uncultured Bacteroides sp. | reverse complement strand
ATGCCTCAAAAACTCATCCCAAATCATCGCACGATAAATTCAAAACAGCTTCTCAGTCTATTGGCTTACCTTCTTTACTTTTTCTGATTTCTTTAATTTCTTCATTTTCCATTGTTGGATAAGTGGGTATTTAATTTGGCTCCACACATAACCTACGATGAATAGGATGACAAAGAGCGAGAGTGCCAGTGTCACGGCGTTCCAGTTGACGGGTTCATCTACGGCGGCATAGACTGTCTTGCCGTTTACGGTGGTGAGCAGTCCTAAGACACAGACGAAGAGGCTGACCAGAAAATGGATTTCCAGCCGCAGGTCTTTTTCAGGAACGAGGTACTTTACTGCTTTTGCCAATGCGGGAATGGCAACAAGCACGATTGTTGCCACCATATAGGTGGTAGTAGTGAACGCTATTCCTACAAAGGTAAAGATGGCTTCGGTGAGGCAATAGAATACTACAGGGAATAGCAACAGGCTGGGATACCACCACAGCAGTTTTGCCCACCAAGGATTTTTCTTGCCGTAAAGTCCACGCAGGTAAGTGACGCAGAAGCCGAAGCAGAGTGCCGATTCCAAAGTGATGATGACCGCCATATTCTGCAAGGCTTCGGTGTTTTGCAGGTAGTCGACTATTTGTGTCTTCGACTGGAGGATGGCATACGGATAGGCAAGGATGGTGAAAACAGCCATGATCAGACTGTAAACGCCCGCTTGCCACCACCGCCATAAACTGAGTTTGAAAGCGCAGTTTATGGCAATGAATAACATTAAGATAAGAATGATTTGCTCCATCTTATTTTCGGTTTTGTGAACGTTTCCTTTTCAGTATCATCAGCAGAATGATGAAAGCTGCCAATACAACGCTTACTGTCAAGGTTCCGCTCAGTTTGTTGGTTTTTTCTTCGGGTTGCCCGACCGTTCCTACGGTATTTTTCTTGAGAGTCATACCTTTTTGTGCGTTTCCGTCTGCAAGTGCCGCTTCCTTCATTTCGTTGATTCGCTGTTTGTAATTGGCTGCTTGCGGTGCACTGACGTTTTCGGCGATGAAGTTTTGTAGCTTGGCATTGTTATCGGCAAAACTACCTCCGGAAGTTCCGTATTTGGCAACCAAATCGGTGTGAAGTCCCGCTACTGCTTTCAGTTGTTCGGGAGTCGCTTTCCAATATCCCTTGCGTGCGGTTTCCAGCATTACGGCGGTCATATTCTCCAATGCGGCAGGGTTCTTGTTTTCGAAGTACTCCTGCGTGCCGAGGTGGTATGTATCTTTTACATATACGTCGTAGATATTGTTCCAGAGTTGTTGGTCGATGGCTTTCGGTTTCATTACGTTCCAGCCGTACGTGTTTTGCACGATTTCGGCAATAGAGCTTGCCGCGCCTGCATCGCCTTTCATCTTTTCCTTGATATAGGCAGGATTCAGAATGGTGGTTCGGCTTTCTACCCCGATAGCTTCTTTCACTTCCTGCATCCGCACGTTGTTCCGGTTGCGGTAGTCGCTCAGGTAGGCATCGGGGTCTTTACCTGTCACGTTTCGCACAGCTAAGTTCATGCCACCCATGAATTCGTACACATGGTCGAGGCTTAATGCTCCCCACGTATTGCTTTGACGAGGCTGGATGACCGCATCGGTACGGGTCAAAGCCGCTTCGAACGCATACTGGCGGAAAGCTTCCCAATTTTTTTCGCTTCCGTAGTAGGCTCCCATGTTATGAATATAGGTATCGGCTATCTGTTGCTCATTGTCCCAACGGTCGCCCGATTCCACCATTCCCTGAATGCCTGTTCCATATCCGCCGTTCACTCCGCCGAATACACGGAAGGTCGACATTTCACGCGCATCTTTCGGGGTAAGCCCTTTTTCTATCAGTGTACGTTCGGTTTCGACAATTCCTGCCGCTACCTGATTTTCGTATATATCGTCTTTGGCTGCCGCTGCCATTTCTACGGCACGGTTAATCAAGAATAGGCGGGATGCCGCTAAGTCGCGCAACTGTCCACTGGTTTGCACAACTACATCGATACGCGGACGTCCTAATTCTTTTGAAGGAATCAGACGGATATCGTTTACACGTCCGAATACATCGCGGATAGGTTCCACTCCTAACATATATAGGATTTGTGCGATAGTGGCTCCTTCGGTTTCGATGAATTCGCTACTCCATAGTGTATAGCTTACCTTGCGCGGAATGGAGTCATGATGCCGCCGCTTGTACATTTCGATGGTATTGTTCGCCAGACGGATGCCTTTTTCCCAAGCAGCTTCCGATGGAGTAGCTTCCGCATTGATGGCATACAGGTTACGGCCCGTAGGCAGTGTGTTCGGATTGGCTATCGGGTCTCCTCCGGGCGATGGTTGTGTATAACCTCCTCTTAAAGCGTTCAGCAGGCTTGCCAATTCTTTTTCGGGGCTTTCCAATAAGGCGGTGCGGTAGTTGTTTACATTCTTGATGGTGCGTTCCACTTCGGTAATAGCAATGGCGCGGTTGGTTTGTTCTTTGGTATATTCTTTTCTGTGTACCATCTGCTTCATCATTGCCGCCATGCTCCCTTCAGAAGTTTGGGCTGAAGTAGCATGATGTTTCATTGCTTCTTCCATTTTGTGGAGGGAGTCAGAGTCGGCACCCATTTTCTTTGCCATACTGAGTGCTTTGTCGGGGCTTATCCCCTTGGCTGCTTCGCGCATCTTTTTCCGCATTGTTTCACTGATATTGCCTGAGGGATGTGATGGGTTGTTGTTGGCGGTATTTTTCGTTATCGGATGGTCTTGCATCTCTTCGGCGGCAGCCATCATCATCGACATCAATCCATCGGGATTGCTGCGCGAGGCTTCTACTTCGCGAGCTTCTGTCAGTTCATTTTGTGTGATGCCAGCAGTGCGACATATCAGTTCGTCGGTTGCCATTGATGGATGAGCGAGCAACTGGGTTACCAAGTTGCGGGCAGGTGTGAGATACCGTTGTGTAAACAGGTTACGGCGTTTTTCGGTCTGTGGATCGGCTTTCCCATTCAGTTTGTCGAGTGCCAATAGACTGTAGGCAATGGGTTCGACGCTCATTGCATATACGCTCGATTCAATGCGTTCCTTTTCGTAGGGCACGCCCATGGTGTAGAGTTGCCCCGTAATCTTTTCGTTCGCCAGTTCTTCGGCGAAATTCTCGATACGTGCCACTTCATCTTCGGTGTATGGTTTATTGGGCAGACTGTCCAATTCCAAATCACGGTGGATACCCAACTTGACGGTCAGAGCTTTTACCGCCAGTGAAGCTTTGTCGAGGGCAGCTGGTTGGGGATTTGTTTCTTCCAACAGATTATCATAGTTCTTGAGGGCTTCACTTAGTTCGCGATAAATGCCACGTACATTGCTTTCCATAAATGGAGGTGTCAGATATGACTGTAAGCCTGCATATGAGCGACGTTTGGCGATGACTCCTTCACCTACGTTGCCGATGGTATAGATGTAGAAGTGGGGTAGGGCGCCTACGAGACGGTCGGACCAGTCTTTGCTGCTTAGTGCCACCTGCTTGCGTGGGGTGAATTCCAAGCTGCCATGTGTTCCGAAGTGGATTAGCGCATTTGCCTTAAAGCCATATTGCACCCACAGGTAGGGGGCGATATAGCTGTGAGGTGGTGCGGCATCGGTTCCATGTACGATTTGGAACGAGTTGCTGCCTGAACCAGCTGCGGGTTGTGGAAGCAGTACTACGTTGCCGAACTGCAGGCGGGCAATGCCCAAACGTCCGTCTGAAGTAGCCATATAGCTGCCGGGAAACTCGCCATTGGCAGCTGTCACTTCGGCGTATTGTTCGGGACGGATGCTTTGCTTTATCCAGTTTTCGTATTCGTCCTTCGTAATCAGTTCGGGATGTCCTTCACGCATGAATCGGTCGAAAGCTCCTTCGGCATAAGTGCTGAATACGGTTCCCTGCTGTTGAATCAGCTTGCCCAACGCTTCGCTATTGGCGGGCAGACCCTCTATGCGGTATCCTTCTTGCTTCATGCGCACCAACAGGTTGTAGAGCGAAGGCACTACTTCCATGCCCGATGCGGTGAGAGCATTCTGTCCCGGTCCTTTGTAGTAAACGATGGCTACCCGCTTCTCGGAGTTCGGCTTACGTTGTAGGTTGATATAGTTGTTTACGGTTTGCACAAAGGTTTCCAGTCGTTCGGGAATAGCGAAGGCATGCTGTAATCCTTCTTCATCGGCATAATGGCCGAAGAGAGCAAAAGGACGGATAGCACCGTCTATTTCAGGTGTAACTACGCTTTGCGAGAGGAAACCGCCGTTCATGCCCATCGGGTCGTTTTCCCAGTCTTTTACCAACGCGTTTACGTTCAGTGGGGCAAAAAGAGGGATGTTTTGTTTCGTCAGGTAATCAACTATGAAATCCCCTATTCGTCCGTGTGCCATGTTGATAACAGCCGAGGGACGCACGGAGTCTATCTGATGACGGGTGATGAAGCTCTTCATTCTTCGTACGGGGTAGACTACGTTGCCTGTCTCTTCCAGTCGGCGGATTAAGTCGGTCGGTTCGCCCATTTGCCCAGTGAGGACAATGCGCGGTGCATTTTCCTTCCATAGTCCATTGTCTTTCAAGAAGCGGTCGTATTCTGCTATGGTGTTGAAACCCAACGCTTCTTCTTCAGGACGGCGGGGGTCAATGTGGTATAGCATTTCATTGGCAGCCTCTTGCACGGGTTCGGGTTCATTTACCGAAATTACTTTGCCGTCCACTGTCTTGCGCACGTATTCCAGCATGCTGCGGTAGTTGCGCCGTCCGCCACTGGCGAGATATTGCCGCAAGGGGGCGGCTGTGACAGAGTCGAGTGAGCAAATGTTGTTTGCAGGATTGGTGACGGAAGTAGATAGTACGGGCAATCCTCCGTCAGCCGCTTCCTGAATCAAGGCACGTTGTTCTTCGGTGATACGGATGCCCATGGCATTGATGAAGACCATGTCGTAGTTTTCCAGTCCGTCCAGTTCATCGGTGCTGATTTCAGCCAGCCGGATGAACGGATTGGTGTTGGCTTTCGAGATTTCACCTAAGTTGATGACTTGATAGTTGATGAAGCCTATCTTCGTGACGCTGAACCAACTGTTCCATACAGCCAGAAGCAGCAGGATTCCCACGATGAAGCTTCCGTAGAGGATAATTCGTTTCTTTTTCATACTCATTTGTTTTTATTGTTTACTTGTTTCATTGTTTTGGGCATGGTTTTGAGGTTTCTGCCGTCAGAACAGTTGGTCTACGTCAAGCGAAAGGCCTACCGAGAAAGTGGTTCCTGTCGTGGCTGGCGTATTGTTGTAATAGTGGTCGGGGCGGTAGTTGAACAGGTTGTCCACTACTGCATTCACGCGGATGCCCTTGTACACCCGTTGTGAGACGTTCAGTTTCCAGATGGTGTAGGCGGGATAGGTGGTCGAGGTGACTCCAGCATCGGGATTTTCGTAATCGATGTATTCATCGGTGGTCACCTGTGAGAGTACACGCCCGGTCAGCGTCACGTCGAAACCATAATTCTTCCAGTCCTTTCCATAGTCTATCTTTGCAGTGGCGGAGTGAGGACGGGTGGAGGAGAAATAGGGTTCTCCATTGGGAATATGCACGTGGGTGTAGGCATACGAGAAACGCACGCCCAGGCCACAAGGGTATTTGGCAGCAGCATCGGCGTTCAGTCCCGCAATGTTCATCTGCGCGATGTTCGAGTATACCATTCCGTTTAAAGTCTGGTCCCATACGGTCGTGATGCGATTATCTACCAGATTGAAGTACCCCGTCAGCGTGATGTTGTAACGACTTTTCAAGTACTCGGCTGAAAGCGAGAAATTTTGGCTGCTTTCGGGTTTTAGGTTTTCGTTGCCGTATATCATGAATACATTCGCCATGTTGAAGTCCATGTACATTTCCTTCAGTGTCGGAGCACGGAATCCTCCTGCATACGAGGCACGCAGCGAGCAGTTCCGCCATTTATACATGATGCCAAGTTTGGAGGAAGTGTTCTTTACGTCTGCTTCCGAATAATAGTCGAAGCGGACGGCGGACATGATGTTGAGGTTCTTCACCGGGTTCAGATCGAATTGTGCGAAGGCATCGGCAGTGTATTGTTCGTGGCTGCCGTTGTCGGTGAATTGGTAACTCATCAGGTAGTCACGCATAAAGTCGCCCCCTACGGTAAGGGTGTTCTTGTCGTTCAGTGAATGGTTGTAAAGGGCGCGCAGGGTGTGCTGTACGTTGGTGTAGTCGCGCAGGTCGTAGTCTTGCATGGGGTCGAAATCACTTTTGTCGTATTGGTCAAAGCTGTACGACAGTTCGAGGTCGTTCCGTTGGTTGAAGGTATAGTTGCCACGTAATCCTCCAGAGAAATCCCGGTAGCGGTCTTTGTTTGAAGTGCTTTTATCTCGTTCCCGGAAAAAGTAACCTAACCGTCCGGTCAGTTTCAGCTGGTCGGTAGGGGTGTAGACAAGGCGTTCCTTGAAGTTCCACGTGCGGTTGCCGTACACGCGGCTGAAGTCGTTTTCTTCTCCGTCTTTACCAATAGAACCCACGTCAATAGGGTCGGTAGAGGTATGCTGTACGTTGAGGCTGTTTTGGAAGTCTCCTGCACGGAAAGTGACAGTTCCTCCGTAACGTTGGTCGTTGTGCGAGCCGTATCGTCCGTTCAGGTTGAGCGTCCACGGTTCTTTGGCTTCCTTGCTGATGATGTTGATGACTCCTCCCACGGCATTCGAGCCGTAGAGCGATGATGCTGCTCCTTTCACGATTTCGATGCGTTCTACATTGTCCAGATTCAGGCGACTGTAATCGATGTTATCCAAAGTTTCACCAGCCAAACGTTCTCCGTCCACCAAAAACAGGATAGCATTTCCACCGAATCCTTGCATATCGAGTGAGGTTTGTTGATCCATGGAGTAGGAGAATTCGATGCCGGGCAATTCGGCTTGCAAGAGGTCACCGATGTTGGTGGCATCTACCTTGCGTATGTCATCGGCGGTGATGACACGTGTCACGATGGGCGCGTCTTTTAGTAATTTGGGAGTGCGTGTGCCTGTCACCACTATGGTTTCCATGCCGATGGCATCTTCTTCCATTGCGAAATCCATGCGGTCTTGTCCTGCTTGGAGTGGGTGGCTTTGGGTTACGTATCCGATGAAGGAAGCCTGTAGGGTGTATTTTTGGTTGTCGGGGATGCGCAACAGGTAATTGCCTTGGGCATCAGTGGTCATTCCGATGGTTTTATTTTCTTTGACCACGACGGCTGCTCCTGCCAGCGGTTCATTGTCCGAGTCGACTACTTTTCCCGACACATAGTGTTGTGCGGCAGCCGTTGCGGAAAGCAAGAGGCATCCTGCTACAACGATGAAGTGTTTCAGTATTGGTTGTTGCATAGTTTTTTATTGTTTTATTGCCTTCTCTAACGGGTATGCATATTCGATAGTGAGGTATCCTGATGTATTTTGTGCATTACGGAAAGCGTTGAGCCGTAAAGCTGCGTGAGTACCATCTTTCAGCTGTACGATGTACACCTTATTAGATAAGGTATAGATGGGTGGCATTGTGCTGGTGTCTACGTTCAGCCATTTGGCCAGTTCGGTATTATAATCAGAAGTGGCATAGCGGATGTTTCCGTCCATCATACCCGACATATCAATGGTGATTTCAGTCTCGGTATCTTCTACATAATTACCGGTCGGGATATTGCTCATCAGCAATACAGCATCCATGCTGGTTGCTTCAGTTTCCAATACGGCACCATCGTTGGTCTTTACGTCGTAACGGTGGAGTGCGAAATCCCATTCATTGGGAAGCGAGGCATTTTCACCCATAGGTATTTCCGCTCCACTTTCATCGGTGATGCGGGTAGAGTCTATCTCTTCGGTATGCAGATTGATGTAGGTCCATTGGGCATAGTCGGTAGCATCGATGAAGAGAGTGCCTGTTATACCGTTGCCGTTGGGATTGAACCCGTAACCGTTTGTAGTGCGGGGAGTATCGTAGATGCCATCAAGAATCCCGTCACACGCAGGGAGCGACATCAACATAACTCCCAGTCCAAGTATTTGATAAAAACGTAATAGTTTCATCGTGGTATGTTCGTGTGATTAGTTGGTGGCAGATGTTTCGCCTTGTGTGAATGTTATGGTCAGTCCGCCCATTACGCCGGGAATGGTGAACGTAAAAGTGACATTTTCTTTATTGGTGTCAATGCTTCCGGTAGCTGTGCAAGAATATTCGCTTTCGTTTCCGTTCATGCCCATTATTGTTACGCCTTCACCACTTAAAGTATATATGTCGTTTGATGAAGTCACGTTGAGATTCTCGAATAAAAACTTGCCCCAACTGTCCGAGGTATAAGAAAGTGTAAAAGTATCATCAGCATTGGCGGTTAGTGAAAGTGTTTGGTCAGTTGCTTGCATTCCTTCAAAGTAAGCGCATGAAGCCTCGGTCCAGCCTTCATACGAACCTGCCAGTAATTTGGATACAGGTACTGCGCCTAAGGTAAAGGTAATGTTCATGCCGCCCATTACGGCAGGAACGTTAAATGTAAATGAACCTTCGGTCTTGGATTCGTTTAGTGTGCCTTTCAGTGTACATTCGTATTCGCTTACGTTTCCGCTCATTCCCATCATAGTGCTTCCTTCTCCACTAAAGGTATATGTACCGTTTGCATATGTCACTTCCGTTCCGCTAACGGTAAATTCACCGAAGCTACCCGATGTATAACTGATAGTAGAGGTTGTATTGTCGGCATCGGTCTTTATGGTAAGTGATTCGTTAGTCGAGATAAGAGGGGTATCGGTATATTGGAAGGCGGCTTCCGAATAACCTGTGTATGTTCCCGCTACGTTTGCTGTTGGATTAATGTTTCCGTTATTGTCGTCATCGCTGCACGATGCAATAAGTAAGACGATGATTGTCATCGCAAGTAAATTTTTCAATTTCATAGCTTTTGTTTGTTTATTTTTGTTTGACGATGCAAAGGTAGAGTGATTTCAACGGGTGGTCAATACCTAAAATTAATGAAAAGAAGGGAGGGGTGCAGGAGACTTTCTGCGTGGATAATGCGTAAAAAAATCAGTATATTTAGGTATTTATATAAAAAAAGAAACGTTGGGAACAGGCTGTTCTCAACGTTTCGGATAGTAATAAAGTGTTAGACCAAGATAATGAATACCCATTAGTCCATGGGATGATAGTCTTTGGCAAGTCCGCCTTCGCTTGTTTCTTTATAGAGTGAAGGAAGGTCGTGTCCGGTTTCCTTCATCACTTCTACTACACGGTCGAACGACACACGATGGTGTCCATCGGTGAACGCCGAGTAGGTGTTGGCATCCAAGGCACGGGCGGCGGCGTATGCGTTGCGCTCAATGCAGGGGATTTGTACCAGTCCGCATACGGGGTCGCATGTCATGCCCAAGTGGTGTTCCAGTCCCATTTCGGCGGCGTATTCTATCTGTGCAGGACTTCCTCCGAAGAGCTGGCTTGCCGCCGCAGCCGCCATTGAGCAGGCTACACCCACTTCTGCCTGGCATCCGGCTTCGGCTCCCGATATCGATGCGTTGTGCTTGACGATGTTTCCCACCAGTCCTGCGGTGGCGAGGGCACGCAGGATGCGAGCGTCGCTGAATTCACGAGTCTTCTGCAAATGATAGAGTACAGCAGGTACCACGCCACAGGCTCCGCACGTAGGGGCGGTGACGATTTTCCCTCCCGAGGCATTTTCTTCGCTCACGGCAAGGGCGTAGGCGAACACTAGTCCGCGCGAACGAAGCGAATCCTTGTATCCTTTTGCTTTGATGTAATATGCCGATGCTTTCCGGCGCAGGTTCAGCGGACCCGGTAGTACGCCTTCGGCATCCAGACCGCGCAGGATAGCGGCCTTCATTGTTTCCCACACTTCAGCGAGGTAATCCCATATCTCTTTGCCTTCACATTGTTCCACATATTCCCAGTAGCTTCGTCCCGTATGCTCGCACCAATACAAGATTTGGCTCATAGTATTCATCTTGTAAATATCCGGGGTAGTGCCTTGTGGATGCCCTTCTTCGGCAAGTGCTCCTCCTCCTACGCTGAACACGGTCCATTCGTCGGTTTTACGTCGTTCGGCATCAAACGATTTGAAGGTCATCCCATTAGGGTGGAAGGGGAAGAACACGTGAGGTTTCCATAAGATTTCAACCGGTGCGTGCGGCTGTAGCACGTCAAGGATGGCTACATCGGTCATGTGTCCTTTTCCGGTAGCTGCAAGGCTTCCGTAAAGCGTTACTTCGAACGAGCTGGCTTCGGGATGCCGTGCGAGAAATTGTTCGGCAGCTTTCCGTGGTCCCATAGTATGGCTGCTCGACGGTCCTGTGCCGATTCTGTATAATTCTCTGATTGATTTCATATATATAAATTCTTCAATTTATTTTAAGTCTACCACTGTAATTCCCGCCCCGCCGAATTGCACATGTTCGTCTTGGAAATGCGCTACGCCGGGCACGGTGGCAAGATATTGGCGTATTAAGGTACGCAGGATGCCTGTGCCTGTTCCGTGCAAGATGCGTACACGGCTCACACCTACCTGAATGGCATCATCGATAAAGTACGTTACTGCTTGTACGGCTTCGTCGCCTCTCATGCCTCGCACGTCGATGTCTTGCCGGAAGTTTAGTTTCTTCTGATACATTTGGTCTTGCGTTTCGCTGCTCACGAAGGTGGATTTAGCCATTACGTTGGAAGTCTTCGGTGGATCTGTACGTTCTAATCGTTCAGGTTTCACGTTGGTTTTCATCAGGCCGAACATGACTACGGCATTCCGTTCGCTCAACTCCAACACTTTTCCTACGCTGGTTTGTCCTTTGATTCGTACATAGTCGCCCGTCTGAATCGGTTTGACTTTGGGCTGGACAGGCTGGGCGGCTTCTGCTGCTTTTTTCTTTTTCCGTTCTTCTTTCCGTTTTTGTTTTTCACGCAATTGTTCCATCTTGCGGGCTATCTGTTCTTCTATGGCGGCGGTGTCGATGGTTTCTACTTCCTGCTTGAAGTCGGCAAGTTCCTGACGGGCGTTACGCGTGCGTTCTTTTTCTGCCTGAGCTTCTTTGATGGTGCGGATGGTGTTTTCTATTTTAGCGTTCGAATCTTTCAACAATTGTTCCGCTTCTTCTTTCGCTTTCTTTAATATTTCTTTCCGGCTTTGTTCCAGTTCGGTGATTTCACGTTCATAGCGGGCTATGGTATCTTCCATCTGCTTTTCCCGTTTACGTATGTTTTGGCGTTTGGTTTCCCAATACCGTTTGTCGCGCACAATATCTTGCAAATACTTATCGCTTTGGATGTATTCGCTGCCCACAATTTCCGAAGCATCGGCTATCACGTCTTCGGGCAGCCCAATCTTGCGGGCAATTTCTACGGCGAATGAGCTTCCGGGATTGCCTATTTGCAATTGGAACAAGGCACGCATTTCATGGCGGTCGTAGAGCATGGCTCCGTTGATTACACCTTCATGTTCTTCGGCGAAGTGTTTCAGGTTTTGGTAGTGGGTCGTGATGACTCCGAATGTACGCTTTAAGTTGAAGCGTTTCAATACCGCTTCGGCGATAGCTCCTCCGATTTGCGGTTCGGTTCCGCCTCCAAACTCGTCTATCAGGATAAGGCTTCGCTCGTTGCAGTTCTTCATCATATTTTTCATATTCGTAAGATGGGAAGAATATGTACTCAAGTCATCTTCGATGCTTTGCTCATCGCCGATATCGATGAAGATGTTTTCGAAGACACCCGCATGGCTTCGTTCATTCAGCGGAACCGGCATGCCGCACTGAAGCATATATTGCAGCAATCCTACGGTTTTCAGGCAGACTGATTTTCCTCCGGCGTTGGGTCCTGAGATAAGCAGGATGCGCTGACGTCGGTTCAGCTCGATGTCAAGCGGCACTACCTTTTTGTTATGCTTGGCAAGTGATTTCTGGAGTAACGGATGTATGGCTTCTATCCAGTCGATGACCTGTCGCTCTTCGAAACCAGGCTTTACGGCTTTGATATCGATACTGAAGAGTGCTTTGGCACGGATGAAATCAATGAGGGCAAGGAACTCGTAAGATTGAAGGATAGCGGGTACTTGTGGGCGTACTGTTGCTGAAAATTCGGTCAGGATACGGATGATCTCGCGTCGTTCTTCGCCTTCCAATTCACGGATGCGGTTGTTTGCCTCTACTACTTCGGCAGGCTCGATGAATACTGTTTTTCCAGTAGCGGATTCATCGTGTACGATGCCCCGTATCTTGCGTTTCATGCCTGGTGCTACGGGGATGACTAATCGGCCGTCGCGCACGGTAGGCGTGACGTCTTTGTCAACAAAGCCTTCGGCTTGTGCCGAGCGAAGAATACTGTTCAGGCTTCTTGAAATGCTTCCGGTAGTAGCGGTAAGTTCATGTCGGATGCGCAGTAGTTCAGTAGATGCGTTGTCTTTTATTTTACCGAATTTGTCGAGGATATTGTCAATGCGCGCGATTAGTTGCGGAAATACCAGAATGTCGGCAGCCAGTGCGTGTAGGGCAGGATAGGGCGAAGAGGCTTCTTCGTCTTCTTCATCTTCTTTTTGCAGAAAACGTACGATGTCGCGGATGGTTTCCAAAGAACGGCGCAGGTCGAATAATTCCTGTTCGTCTAAATACAATCCTTCCACTCGGATGCGTTTCAGCGATGGGCGTACGTCGAAAAAGTATTGGCAAGGGAAGTCCTCGCCTTCTTCTTGGATGCGGATGAATTCCGTCACTTCTTCCAAGTGGCGGTTGATTTCCTCATAATCAGCGGAGAAGGCCATGTCGTCTACTTTCTCTTCACCCAATGTGCTGAGGCATTTGGTTTTTAAGAGGGTTCGGATTTGGTCGAACCCGATTTTCTGTTCAAAATTTTGTGGATATATCATACGTTGTTTTCTCTCTGTTTTTCTATATCGTTTCTGTGTGCAAAGTTACGACAATGAAAAAAACAATCAAAAAAAGAGGCAAAATATTTGCTCATTTGAAAATAATCCGTACCTTTGCACCGCTTTTGAAACCAAAAGCACGGATAGATTGAAATATTGGAGAGGTGGCAGAGTGGTCGATTGCGGCGGGCT
>URCM01000085.1 GCA_900546355.1 uncultured Bacteroides sp. | reverse complement strand
ACGGATACATCAAGCCAAGAAAAACTTTTTGGAGAAATTCAAAACAGCTTCTCAACAATCGTTCGGCTGCTGATTACGAAGATTTTAAGAATTATGAATTAAATGACGTGGAAGAAATGTATCCGAAAGTCTGTTCTTTCATAAACCTGATTCATAAACAGATATTTCAAGCCTAATGACATTCGCTATGCTGGAAAATTCAATATCAGATAAACTTATGAAACTGAAAAGTCTTGTTTACTTGTCGTTAAACAGATTCTTAAATTATTGAATGACCCTAAGCAGATAGAGACATAAATTGCATCGCCGACACGATTACTAATCGTACCGGCGATGCAGTTATATTGCCTGTCTTTTCCTTATCCTATGCGCGGCAGGTAAGGCACACAGATCCGAATGCCACTTCAAGTCAGCGCCGGGGGATATCTACCGAGTCTTCGGCTTTCCCGTTCAGCCAGCGAGAGAAGAAGTCTACCATGCGCCAGTAGAAATACTCGTCCATATCTCCGAAGCCGTGACGCTGGCCGGGGAGGATAAGCATCTCGAAACGCTTGCCGGCACGAATCAACGCGTCTACTACACGGATGGTGTTTGCCGGATGTACGTTATTGTCGATGTCGCCATGTACCAGCATCAGGTGGCCTTTCAATTGCTTGGCGATTTCGGGATTGGTCGCTATCTTATAAACAAATGTTGTATCACCCTTTTCGGTAATCTCTTCTTTTACTCCGTGATGGGTCTCGCTCCACCAACGGTTATAGATGCGGTTATCGTGGTTTCCGGCACACGATACGGCCGCTTTATAAAAGTCGGGATACTGAAGGATAGCGGCCGTAGACATGAATCCCCCACCCGAGTGTCCGTGGATGCCCACGCGGTTGATGTCAATGTACTTATAACGTGCCGCCAGTTGCTCTACCGCCGCCTTATGGTCGGCAAGAGGATAGTCGCGCATGTTTCCGTATCCATAGTTATGGTACCACTTGGAACGGCTGGGATGTCCTCCGCGCTGGCCTACCGAAATCACGATAAAGCCTGCCTGCGCCAGGCGGTCGGTGCGTACGCTCATGCGGGTAAACGGATAATAGACCGCTTCTACCTGCGGACCGGGATATACGTAGTCGACTATCGGATAGACTTTGGTCGAATCGAAATTATAAGGCTTGTACATCACGCCATAGAGGTCGGTCACACCATCGGCAGCTTTTACCGTAAAGAGTTCGGGGAACTGGTAGCCTGCGGCAAAAAGCTGGGAGAAATCGCTTTCCTGCAAATCCATCACCTTATTTCCGTTGCGGTCTATCAGCACAGCGTTCGGAACGGTATTTACCCGCGAATAATTGTCTACGATGAAACGCGCATCGTCATCCATATCTGTCTCGTGGAAGTATTCGCCTTCGGTCAGCCGTTTCAAGCCGCTTCCGTCGGCATTCACTTTATACAAGTGTTCGTAGTAAGGATTTTCGTTCGCTTCGCGTCCGTTGGCGGTGAAGTAGATGGTACGGGTGGCAGGGTCTACCTTCACGACACGCTCTACGTGCCACGGTCCTTTGGTGATGCGGTTTTTCAGGTTTCCTTGGTCATCATATAAATAAAGGTGTGCCCAGCCGTCTCGCTCGCTCCATTGGATAAACTCTTTCCCACCGTTGAATACCTGAATGGGGCGTGTTTCCTGATAGGTGTTCATCCGTTCTTTTACGATGGGGACGATGGAGTCTTGTCCGATGGTGTACGTACATACATCGATGCGGTGCAGGTCGCGGCTGCTGCGGGTCAGGAAGAAGCGGTTGTTGTCACCCTGCCATACATCGGGGATAAATTCGGCATCCCACTCTTTCATCTGATACGGACGGTTTTCCAGCATCAGTGTCTGGTTCTTCCATGCTGCCGTACGGATTTCTTTCCGGGTGTTCGTGGTCATGTCGAAGATGTACAGGTGGTCTTCGGGAGCATCCATCTCGCCCGGCATCTGATAGCGGTAAGTCTCCAGCGTGGGACGGGGCGAAGCCGTGGAGTTGATGACCCACAGGTCTTTCACCTTGCGCTCGTCGGTCACTACGGTCACGAAATGTTTCGAGTCGGGCGACCAGTATCCCCATACGCCCCGGCGCTTGCCGTTGCACAGGGTATCGGTATTCAGTATGCTGTATGGAATGCCATAACCGAAGTGCTCGCTTCCGTCTTTCGTCAACTGGATTTCTACAATCGTACTGTCCTTCTCGTCCTTTTGCGCCTTACGGTAATCGGCGATGCTCATGCGGTAGAGGTTGCAGTCCTTGGCATATACCACCGTTTGTCCGTCGGGAGAGACCGATGCCCAGTCCAGCCGTTTCGGTTCCTTGGCTTCTTCGGTCAGCAGGGTCAGCTTGCGTGTCGGATAATCGTAGGAGAAATAGAATACTTCCTTTTCGGGGGTGTCCGCCTTTTTCTTGTCATCCTTCTTCGGCTTTTTGTCTTGCGAAGAGGTTACTTCGAAGGTAAAGGTACGTCCGTCTTCCTTCACTTTCAGGTTTTGGATGGGCAAATGACGTGCCTCGAACGGGTCGTGAACGATTTCGGTAAGTTGGGATGCCAATTCATCGCGGTCGAATAGCGGAGTCTTCCGGCGGGCGTCGGGGTCGACTACATACCACGATGTGCCTTCGCTGGTCTTGTATTCGAACCAGAAATCGTTTCCGGTCGGGAACCAATGCGGGTCGACTTTGGTAGAGAACAGCATGGTGTTCAGTTTCTCTCGCGTGAATTTTTCTGCCTGAAGGTATTCGGGCAGACGCTCTTGGGCAACGGAAGGCATTGCCTGAAGGGCAAGTCCCAAGAGCATAAGGGATAAAATGCGTATTTTCATAAACTCTGCTTGAATTAAAATTTATTTCAAGCCCCAAAGATACGAAAAATGCAAGTAAGTGTATCGGTTGACGCAAGTATTTGTACCCAATCTCCGCTTTCGGCACGGATAAGGCTGAGAAACATACAGTAGAACAAAATTGGTTTGCGAAAAATGGATTGGAACACAGAGGCACAAAGGCACAGAGTTTTATTTCTTTGAGAGAACAGAGTTCACGGTGCAAAGTGCTGGCTTTATAATCTTTGTTTTCTCTATATAATTATTTCTCCGTGTCTCTGCGTCTCTGTGTTCAATAAAGAATCACACTGATTTTTCGCAATCCATTTCTGATTAACTACATACAGCCAAGTTGTTTTGAGTACGATATTCCTTTGGGGTACATCCTACTTTTTTCTTGAAGAAGCGCAGGAAGTGTTGCGGATATTGGAATCCCAACATATCCGCTACCTGTTTCGTGTTCATCTTGGGGTCAAGAAGAGCGCTCTTTGCGATTTCCGCTATTTTGAATTGGATAAGTTCATGCGGGCTCTTGCCGGTTTCTGATTTTACCAAATCGCCAAAATAGTTGGGAGAAAGGCAAACTTTTTCAGCAAAATATTTCACGGTGGGAAGCCCTTGCAGGCGTGCCGCGCCGGAATCCCAATACTCGTCCAGCAATTGCTCGAAACGGATAAGGACATCGTTGTTCAGCACTTCGCGCGTGACGAACTGACGTTCATAAAAGCGCATGCAATAATTGAGCAGCACTTCAATGTTGGAGATTATCAGCGGTTTGGAAAACCTGTCGATGGGGTGCTCCAGTTCATGGGCTATCTTGTTCATATAGTCCTGCACGATGACACGTTCGTCCGCAGACAAGTGCAACGCCTCATTGGAAGCATACGAAAAGAAACTATATTGCTTCATTTTCTGTGCCAATGGGGTACGGAACAGAAAATCGGGATGAAACAACAGTGCATCGGCTTCAGGCACAGGTCCCTCTTCGATACGGTGGATGCCAACGGTCTGTCCCGGAGCAAAACAGACAACCGTCTCGTCATCGAAATCATATTTTGTCTTGCCGTAATTGATGGTACATCCCACTGTCTTTTTCAGGAACAACGCATAGAAGCCAAACGTCATCTTGTGAGTCGGCTGGTTTTCCGAACGGTCGAAATGCACAATGCCCACCAATGGGTGTCTGGTCTGAAAACCAAAGAAACGGTTGTACTGTTCAATGGTATCTGCTTTTATTATTTCCATATCGCCTTTCTATTGTTTGCCGCAAAGGTACTCTTTTCTATATGAGTATAAAAAGTATTCAGCAAATAAATGTAAATGAGGTACTTTTTCCCGTTATACAGGTACTCATTGCATGGGTGGAAGCGGCTACTTTTGCAGTGTGAAATATAAAACATAGCTATATGAAGTTACTGACAATTCTTACCACAAGTCTGTTGGCTTTCAGTACAGCAGGATTTGCACAAAACGACCAGGCAATGAAGTTTCAGGAAGAGCAACTGACTTTGACCCAAGAATGGGACAAGACTTTTCCGCAGAGCGACAAGGTGGACCACTGCAAGATTACCTTCCACAACCGATACGGCATCACGCTTGCTGCCGACTTGTATAAACCCAAGAACGCGGCAGGCAAGCTCCCAGCCATCGCGGTCAGTGGACCGTTCGGGGCAGTGAAAGAGCAGGCATCGGGACTGTATGCGCAGACATTGGCAGAGCACGGTTTCCTGACCATTGCTTTCGACCCCTCATTTACCGGAGAAAGCGGCGGGCAGCCCCGTAGTGTGGCATCGCCGGACATCAACACGGAAGACTTCAGTGCGGCGGTAGACTATCTGTCCACCCGTGACGATGTAGACCCGGAGCGCATCGGCATACTCGGCATCTGTGGCTTTGGAGGTTTTGCCATCAACGCGGCGGCTATGGATACGCGCATCAAAGCGACGGTGGCTTCCACGATGTATGACATCTGTCGGGGGACGGCAAACGGCTATTTCGATGCCAATGACAATGCGGATGCCCGCTATGAAATGCGCAAGCAACTGAATGCCCAACGGACGGAAGACTATCGCAACGGCACGTACAAGCGTACGGTGATGAATCCCCAACCTGCCGATGACGCGCCACAATTTATGAAGGATTATTATGACTATTATAAAACGAAGCGTGGCTATCACTCCCGTTCCATCAATTCAGGTCTGGGGTGGAACGTCACTTCCTCGCTTTCACTTCTTAATATGCCCATTTTGGCTTACAGCGATGAAATCCGCAGTGCCGTATTGGTGGTGCATGGCGAAAAGGCACATTCGCGCTATTTCGGTGAGGATGCCTTCAAGAAGCTGAAAGGTGACAACAAGAAATTGTATATCGTGCCGGGAGCCAGCCATACCGACCTGTACGATAACCTGGAAAAAATACCGTTCGGCAAGATAGTCGAGTTTTACAACCAATACCTGAAGTGATATGAAACGGCTGATTTGCTGCTGTGGAGTGGCTATTTTCCTCCTTTTTACGGCAAATGCCCTTATTGCCTGCTCGGACGATGACCCGATGGAGGAAAGGACGGAAGTTCCCGCTCCGCCATCTGATGAAAATGAGGGCGATAATGAAGGAAACAACGATAACAATAACGGTGATGACAATGCATCCATGGAAAGAAATATTACAATTTCAGTAAACGGAACATCGTTTGCCGCTACGCTGGCAGACAATGAGGCTGCACGGGCTTTTGCAGCCATGCTCCCCCTTACGCTGGATATGAGCGAGATGAACGGCAACGAGAAATACCATTACTTATCGGAAAATCTGCCTACGGACAGCTATCGTCCGGGGACAATCCAGACAGGCGACCTGATGCTTTACGGCTCGTCTTGCGTCGTCTTGTTTTACGAAACTTTTTCGTCCGGCTATAGTTACACACGCTTGGGGCAGATAGACAATCCCGAAGGGCTTGCCGCAGCCTTGGGAGGTGGAGATGTAAGTGTAAGGTTTGAAGTCCGGTAATACCTGTCGATGATTTGTGTATTCTTTGTTGCGCCGGATTTGTGCTCCGGCGTACCAAAGAAAAGAATATTATCAACCTTTCTCATCCGTTTTTTAATTTCTTCCCGAAACCGTTGCTTCCGTATTTGAATTACATTTGCTCATGCTTTGACCGTTTTCCGGCGCAACACGAAATAAAGCCCCAGTGCGATGAAGGGAATGCTCAATACCTGTCCCATGTCGATGGGCATGGCATTCTCGAAATCCACCTGACGCTCTTTGAGGAACTCGATGAAAAAGCGGAACGTAAATATCAGGGTGATGCAGAGCCCGAAATAGAAACCTTTAGGGGCAGTGTCTTTCCGTTTCCGGAATATCCAGACCATGATGCCGAAGAATAAGAAATAGGCAAGGGCTTCGTAAAGCTGGGCAGGATGGCGAGGCTGGAGGTCGACCTGCTCGAAGACAAACGCCCAAGGAAGATTGGCCGGCATGCCGATGATTTCGGAATTCATCAGGTTGGCAAGGCGGATGAAGCCTGAAGCTACCGGTGCGGCAATGCCCAACATATCGAGTATGTCCAAGTAGTGCATCTTGGTTTTCCGACAAAAGAAATATAGGGCGATGATCAATCCTAACGTCCCTCCGTGGCTGGCAAGTCCGGCATAACCCGTAAATATCCAGTCTCCGTTGGGAAGAAAGCGGACAGGAAGCACGATTTCCAAGGGATGTGCCAGAAAGTAGGAAGGGTCGTAGAACAGGCAATGACCCAACCTGGCACCCACAAATGTACCTACCATGCAATATACGAACAGCGATTGGTAAGTATCCATCGGAAATTTCCTCACTTGGTAGAGCTTGTACACTACTTGGCAAGCTGCCAGAATGGCAATCATCCAGAAGATACTATACCACCGAAGTCCGAAATTTCCGATGTGGAACAGCACGGGGTCGGGATTCCAATGAATGTAAAGAGGGTTCATAGTCTGATGTTTTTGTAGAACAAAGAGGCACGAAGGCACGGAGTTTTTCTCTGCAATGTATCTCTCTGTGTCTCTGTGCCTCTGTGTTCGGATGTATTACAATAAAAACCTGACGACATCGTTAAAGTTCGCCCAAATCAGCAAGGCTAAAAGCAGGAACATGCCTACCATTTGCGCATACTCCATAAACTTGTCGCTGGGCTTGCGCCGGGCAATGATTTCGTAGAGCAGGAACAATACGTGTCCGCCGTCGAGTGCCGGAATAGGCAAGATGTTCATAAAGGCGAGGATGATGGAGAGGAACGCGGTCATTTCCCAAAAACGTTGCCAGTCCCATACCTTGGGGAAGATGCTTCCGATGGTACCGAAGCCGCCTAAGCTCTTGGCTCCTTCGGCGGTAAAGACATACTTCATGTCATTGGCATATCCTTTCAAGGTATTGATTCCCAACATTACACCTGCCGGGAACGACTGGAAGAAGCCATACGACACATCGGTCACTTTATAATCGAGTAAGCCTCCGTATGCGTTTACCTTGAAGCTGGCATCCGTCTGCACATTGACCGTATCCCGTACTCCGGCACGTGAATAGACCAGCGTAAACTCGTCCGAAGTCTTTTCCTGCAACTCAGCATTGAGCTGGAGACGGTTCATTTGCTCTAAGAATTCATTCCACGAACGGATTTCCGTACCGTTGAAGGCTACCAGCGAATCGCCTTTCTGGATACCAGCTTGTGCGAATCCTCCTCCGGCAATGACCGAATCGACCACATTGGGCTGGAATACAGACACGAACATCGGGCTTTGTTGAGCCACGTCGAGCAAACTTAATTCGGGCATCAGGATTTGTTTCTCTTCCCCATTGCGGAGCACCGTCACTTCACGCGCCTCAACAATATCCCGAATCATATCCCCATTGAAACGCGTCAGTTCCTTACCGTCTGTGCTCAAGAGAATATCTCCATCGCGAAAACCTATCTCTTTCGCCTGTTCATTAAATTTCATTCCATACGTCATGTCTTTCAGGGCAATGTACGAATCGCCCCATGTAAAAAGAATCATGGAATAAATAAACAAGGCAAGGATGAAGTTCATCAGCACTCCGCCCACCATTACCAGAAGCCGTTGGCCTGCAGGCTTCGAGCGGAATTCCCACGGCTGAGGCGGTTTTTTCATCTGTTCGGTATCCATCGACTCGTCAATCATACCGGAAATTTTGCAATACCCTCCCAAGGGCAGCCAGCCTACTCCGTACTCCGTATCGCTATGTTTGGGTTTGTACTTGAACAGGGCAAACCACGGGTCGAAGAAAATATAAAACTTCTCTACCCGTATCTTAAAGAGGCGGGCAAAGAAAAAGTGTCCTCCCTCGTGCACAATCACCAGCAACGAAAGGCTGAGAATGAGCTGGAGCGCACGAATCAAAAATGTTTCCATTCTATTGTCTTTATTAAATTAATACATTTTGTTTATCACTAATTCCGCGGCAATGCGGCGTGTCTCGGCATCGGTCGCTACATAGTCTTCGTACCGGGGGCGTTGGACGAACGATACCTTCCCCATGGTCTTCTCTATCACTTCGCTCATGCCGAGGAACGAAATCTTGTCTTCCAGGAATGCGGCTACAACCACCTCGTTGGCGGCATTTACGATGCAGGGCATGTTACCTCCCTGATGCAGTGCCTCGTATGCCAAAGCCAAGTTGCGGAAACGTTCCGTGTCGGGCTTCTCGAAAGTCAGCGTGTTGTATTTGGCAAAGTCCAGCCGCTCTCCCGAAAGGGATACCCGTTTGGGATAAGAGAAAGCATATTGGATAGGCAGACGCATATCGGGCACACCCAACTGGGCTTTCACCGCTCCGTCTTCGAACTCTACCATTGAATGGATGACCGACTGGGGATGTACCACCACCTCTATCTGGTCGGGACGTACCCCGAAGAGCCATTTGGCTTCGATGACTTCGAAGCCTTTGTTCATCATCGAAGCCGAGTCGATGGTTATCTTCGCTCCCATGTGCCAGTTGGGATGATGCAAAGCCTGCGCCTTGGTCACCGTGCGGAGCTGGTCGATGGTGTACGTGCGGAACGGACCACCCGACGCGGTAAGAATCACCTTCGATACAGGATTGTTCACCTCCAGGCATTGGAAGATAGCCGAATGTTCCGAGTCTACCGGAAGGATAGGGGCGTGATATTCTTGTGCCAGGGCATTGATAATCTCACCCGCTACGACCATCGTTTCCTTATTGGCAAGGGCGATGGCTTTTCCCGCACGGATAGCATTCATCGTAGGGAGCAAGCCCGCATAACCCACCATGGCGGTCAGTACAATATCAATCGGCTTCGACTCTACGATTTGAGCCAACGCGTCTTTGCCGGCATATACCTTGATGGGCAAACCGGAAAGTGCCTCCTTCAATGCCGGATACTTATCTTCATTGGCTATCACTACGGCTTCGGGCATGAACTCACGTGCCTGACGCACAAGCAAGTCCACCTGATTGTTTGCCGTAAGGGCATACACTTCGTAGAGGTCGGGATGTTCCTTGATGACTTGCAAGGCCTGTGTCCCGATGGAACCTGTAGAACCTAATATTGCTATTTGCCTTTTCATGAGCCTAATTTTAATTCTTCATTGTTAGTTCTTCATTAAAATACCACATATTGTTCCGGATTGACCGGATTACCCTTGTGCCACAATTCGAAATGCAAGTGAGGCTTGTCACCCTTGTCTACGGCATCACCGACCAGGGCTATGCCTTCTCCTCCTTTCACCTTGTCTCCCTCACGTTTCATCAATGAATTGCAATGCTTGTATACTGAAATGAAATTTTGCGGATGTTGTATCTGAATGACATACCCCCACCCGGGCGTATAGCCGGCAAAAATAACCGTACCCTCTAATACAGATACGATTGTTTCGTTGGGGCTTGCGGTCAGGTCTACTCCATAATGCCGGTCATCCGGATGGAAGTTTGTAGACATTACCCCCCGTACCGGACGGTAGAAGATAAACCCAGCGGCATCTTCGGTTTCGGTAATTGCCGTTAAGTTATAACGCTCGCGGGCTTCGTATTGCCGTATAAACTCTTCTTCCTCTTTCGAACGCGCCATTAATTCTTCTTCACGAAGGGAAGTCAATGAATCAATGGATTGCACCGTATCTGCCTTCACTTGCCCGCTCAATATATCGCGGATATTCGTGATATACCGGTTCTGGCGGTCGAGTGCGGCTTGCAAGGAGTCGGCACGCAAAGCGTTGGCCACCACTTGGGCACGCACTTCGCTATTCATATAGCCGGGCAAGTAATTGCGTAAGGGAGTGAATACGATGATGAGAGAGGCGATGAAGAAAATAATCGCACAAAAGGCAAGCAAGACCGACAAGCCGTTCAGCTTGGAGACATGAATACCCAGTACCTCTTCCAGGGTATTTTCATTGACAATGCTCAGCTTGTACTTGAACCGGATGTTGTGCCAAAATGCCTTACGTGCTTTCTTCATACCTTATTATATATTTAGCATTCAGGATTCAATCAACCCGTCGGGCACATCGACTTTCATCATTCTCCGTTCCCTATCTAAATCGACGATAAACTCTTCATGGGCGGGCAATAAAAGTTCTTCTCCGTCTTTCTCGATAACAAACAAAACATTTATCGTCGTATCGTCTACATGGGTTATCTCACCGAGATAGCCATGATGGATATCTTCTACCCGGAATCCGATAAAGAAGTTCCAGGAAGTCACATCCTCTTGTTCGTCCATGTATTTCTTGGGGAAATAGACTTCCACATTGGTGAACCTCCGTGCTTGTTCGGCGGTATCGATGTCTTCGAACTTCACCAATGCCACATTATCCGAGCGGAACCGGTATTCTTCCATGAAGAAAGGCACCAGGATGCCGTCCATCAATAAGATTAAGTATTCGCAATCCACACGGTCGAATATATCATCGGTGAAGGTGAAGGACACTTCTCCCTTCACTCCGTGCGGCTTATTGATGACACCAATCTTGAAAACTTCTTCTTTCTTAATCATACGCTTTATTCAATACGGGTGATACGTGCGCCCAAAGCCGACAGGCGTTGTTCGATATACTGGTATCCGCGGTCTATCTGTTCGATGTTATGGATACGGCTGATGCCTTCCGCGTCGAGCGCGGCTATCAACAGGGCAATGCCTGCGCGTATATCGGGCGATGTCATGTTTCCTCCCCGCAGGCGGAAAGTACGGTCGTGCCCGATAACTACCGCACGGTGCGGATCGCAGAGGATGATTTGCGCGCCCATGTCGATGAGCTTGTCCACAAAGAACAAACGGCTCTCGAACATCTTCTGGTGAATCAGTACACTCCCTTTCGCTTGGGTGGCAACAACCAGCATCACGCTCAACAAGTCGGGAGTCAAGCCGGGCCAAGGCGCATCGGCTATGGTCATAATCGACCCATCAATGAACGACTCGATTTCGTAATGCTCTTGTTGGGGAATGAAAATATCGTCCCCCCGCTGTTCCAGACAGATACCTAACCGGCGAAAACTATCGGGGATGATGCCTAAGCTTTGACTGGCTACATTCTTGATAGTAATTTCGCTTCCCGTCATAGCCGCCATGCCGATAAAGCTCCCTACCTCAATCATGTCGGGCAATACGCGGTGCGTGCATCCTTTCAGGCTCTTTACGCCCTCGATGGTCAAGAGATTGGAAGCGATGCCTTCGATATGCGCTCCCATACGGTTCAGCATCCGGCAAAGTTGCTGGATATAAGGCTCGCACGCGGCATTGTATATTGTGGTTTTCCCTTCGGCAAGTACCGCCGTCATCAGGATATTCGCCGTACCCGTTACCGATGCCTCATCCAATAGCATATAGGTGCCTTTCAGGTGTTCGGCAGAGATGCGGAATATGTTTTTCTGGCTATCATACTGAAACGTGGCTCCCAACTTCTGAATACCGAGGAAATGGGTATCCAGCCTGCGCCGTCCTATCTTGTCGCCCCCAGGCTTCGCAATCATGGCATGTCCGAAGCGGGCTACAAGCGGACCGACCAGCATGACCGACCCACGCAAACGCGAGCACCGGGAAAGGAACTCATCACTTTCCAGGTAATCGAAGTTGATGGCGTCGGCACGGAACGCATAGGTATCCATGCTTTTCTTTTCCACCTTCACTCCCATATCACGGAGCAACTGGATGAGGTTGTTCACATCCAAGATATTCGGGATATTGCTGATTGTCACTTCCTCATCGGTCAGTAACGTGGCACAAATCACTTCCAGCACTTCGTTTTTCGCCCCCTGCGGAACGATTTCACCATGCAACTTATGTCCTCCCTCTATTACAAACGATGCCATATAGCCTTATCGGTTAGAATCTTGATATTTCTTTTTCTGCTGGTTATTGTTGTTATTGTTATTCATCTGGCGGCGGCGCGGCATGAAGCGCTGTTCGGCCAAGTGTACATCGCTAAGGTCCAGCTTAATCTTCCCGCCCGAAAGCTCGTACAAGTCATCCAGCACTTTCTGGTTTTCTATTCCGTCTTTGTTGTTCCAGTTCTGATAATCCTTTTTCATGTGATTGGCTATCAGATTCAGAAGCAGCATCTTCCGTTCCTCACTTTCCGAATAGTCCGAAGCAATGTGAATCAGTTCCTGTATATAGCGTCCATAATGCCGGTAGCGGATGTTATGTTGCGAGTATAGGATACGGTCGGGCTTGATTTCCAGACTTTCTTTCTTCACCACTTCCACCGGATAATCAATGTCCAGCTTGAAGTCGGACATAATGGCAAGGTGATCCCACAATTTATGGTTGTTGTCGCTTGCGTCGCGCAAATTGGGAAACATACTTCCCATGATGTCCACTATCGTATTGGCGCAACGCTGGCGTTCGCCCCTGTCCTCTATTGTCAAAGCATAATCTACCATATTCTGCACGCTCCGTCCGTATTCAGGAAGCGGCAATTTCCGTTGTTGGGTATTATATTCCATATATGATTTATAATAATTTCTTAGGTTTTGAAGCCACAAATTCTTTCAGATAGAAAGGCTCGAAATAAGCCACATCTTTAAAATCTTCTCTTGCCATGGCTTTCTCGGCCAAGGGAAACATCCATTTGGCAAGCGGATGGATGCCTTCGATGAAATGCGCATGGGGATGCGTCAGTTTCTCACGGCATTTCGCCGCTCCGTTTCCGAAGAAATAAACGGGATGTTCCGCCAGAAACCCGGCATACGAATGCTCGTCGATGATATCGGCACCAATGGGACGCCGCACCTGCAAGGCACGGTCGTAAATGGCGGCATATACCTCCATCCGCCGCGCGTCAACCATCGGGCAAAGCAAGGCATCCTGAGGCAACTCTTCGCGAAGCAGTATCGGCACACACATCACCTCGGGCGTAGGAAGACCGATAAGCGGCACGCCCATCCCATAACATACTCCCTTCGCCATCGAGACCCCGATGCGAAGCCCCGTATACGACCCCGGGCCGCAACTCACCGCCACAGCATCGAGCGGAATGGCATGGCTATTGATAAAAGACAAAGCTTCATCCACATACACACCCAACACAACGGCGTGCGACGGTCCTTCAAAATCTTCCTTCGAATAAATGCAAGCTCCGTCCTGGCTGACGGCCACCGAACAGACCTCCGTGGAAGTCTCAATATGTAAAATGCACGACATAAATCTGTAGTTAAATTATGAGAGTGCAAATATACAATTATTTTTTGAGTTTAAAGGAGATTGAGACACGATGTTTTACAAGCTCTCCCACAAAAACAGGCAACATCAGACCAAATCAAGTGATTTTCACCAGTCCGTTCACTCTATCAACGTGACAAGTCGGCCCCCAGGAAAACACGTATCGTTCCAACAATCATCCACAAATCCATAAGGCTTCGCCGACACATGAAACTATCTGCACCGGGTTATGCATATGGTCTCCCGACGCGATGTAAGAAGCTGTTTTGAATTTATCGTGCGATGATTTGGGATGAGTTTTTGAGGCA
>URCM01000084.1 GCA_900546355.1 uncultured Bacteroides sp. | reverse complement strand
GATCTCTTCCAGAACATTTAATGGACAATTCCTCAATCTGTTGATTTACATATTTTTTTTCGCGATTTTTTCAACGTCAAGTAGTATTACGTTTGCGAATGATTTCAGTTCTGCCAGCAAGGTTTCTTCTTCTGGATAATTAGGTATGTTTTTGATAGGAGACGAAGACGTTATAATCCATCCGTTTTTGTTCAGGTAAGGAAGATAGCGTAATGCTTCCATCGGTTCAAGTGAAATAATCATGTCTGCACATCCTAAAGCTATAAGATCTGAAGCTATTTCTTTATCTGAAAGACGAAGGTTGGACTGAACATCTCCGCCACGTTGGCTCATTCCGTGTACTTCAGCTTGTTTCAGCATTAATCCGGAATTGGTTGCTGCTTCGCCTATGATGGTTGCGATAGTAAGTATTCCTTGCCCTCCAACACCTGAAAGTATTATGTCCTTTTTCATTGCTTATTTGAGCTTTTTTGTTTTAACTTACGGTTTAATGTCTGAATACATTCACGACGTGGAATGATAACGGAAACTCCGTTGTATTCAATTTCTTCACGGATTATACGGGTTATTTCTTCCATGTTTTGTGGCAACGGAACTACTACCCGTATATGTTCCGGTAATACACCTAAGCCTCTGCATATGGCTTCGTATTTGTATGTTCCGGCAGAGTCTTGCCCGCCCGTCATTGCCGTTGTCAGATTATCGGAAATAACTACTGTTATATTTGCCTTGTCGTTAACTGCGTCCAGCAAACCCGTCATACCGCTGTGTGTAAAAGTAGAATCGCCAATAACTGATATGGCGGGGAATACACCGGCGTCGGCAGCACCCTTGGCCATCGTTATAGAGGCGCCCATGTCGACACATGTATCTATTGCACAAAATGGGGGCAACGCTCCAAGTGTATAGCAACCTATATCTGAAAAAATGCGGGCATTAGGATATTCTTTGGCAACTTTGTTTAAGGCTATATACACATCTCTGTGTCCACAGCCGCGACATAATGCAGGTGGGCGGGACACTACGTTGTTTGCGGTAGCATAGAACTGCGAGGACTTTATTTTCATGGCAGCGGCAACATTGTCGGGAGTAAGTTCTCCGGTGCGTGGCAGGTCGCCTGTAAGTCGTCCTTTTATTTCAAAATCTTTTCCCAACAATCCTTTTATTTGTTCTTCAACGAATGGTTGTCCGTCTTCTACAACTAATATTTTTTTGCAGTTGTCTGCAAGCTGGCAGACCATTGTTTCAGGAATAGGATATTGTGAAATCTTCAATATGGAAGACTCGTTATTGTCATATTCTTTTACGTAATTATATCCAATTCCGCAGGCTATGATTCCTGTGTCGCTTTTACCGTTCGCCTGGATGTACAGTTGGTTGAACGGACTTTGTAATGACAGGTCTTTTAAATGGTTTTGTTTTGACGTTAATTTTTCATAGCTGCGTCGTGCGTTTGCAGGCAGCAGTACCCACGAAGCCGGGTCGTTGGCGCATGGAAGACTGTTCTGCGGAGCCGCTTCGTCTTTTACGGAAACAACGGCACGCGAATGCGCCATGCGGGTGGTAATCCTTAATAGTATAGGGAGCTTTTCTTCTTCCGATATTTCAAAAGCCTTTTGTATCATTTCGTAGGCTTCTTGTTGCGAAGAAGGTTCGAGTATAGGAATTAAGGCAAATTTTCCATAAAAACGTGAGTCTTGCTCGTTCTGGGAAGAATGCATTGACGGGTCATCGGCCACAATAACTATAAGTCCACCGTTAACGCCGGTTATCGCAGAGTTTACAAACGCGTCGGCTGCAACATTGAGGCCTACATGTTTCATGCAAACAATGCTGCGCATGCCTGCATAAGACATTCCTAAGGCTGCTTCCATTGCGGTTTTTTCGTTTGTGCACCAAGTGCAGTGTATTTTTCGTTCTGCACTTAAAGGAGATTTCTGGATATATTCGGTAATTTCCGTGCTGGGCGTTCCCGGATATGCGTAAACGCCTTTTATGCCGGCGTGCAGTGCGCCTAATGCAATGGCTTCATCGCCCAGCAATAATGTTTTCCTCATTTTATTATGTTTTAGTTTTGTTTTATTTCAAATGGATCAGCGTCGTTTTGTACGGGGAATGTTTTCCTGAACTGTTCTAACATGCTCAGTTCTATTTCTCCGCTTATGTTGTCTTCCATATTGCGTTTACATTCTGCCATGGTATTTCCATAAGGGTCAATCAAGGCTGTACCTCCGCAATACTCGCACGAAGGGTCTGTGCCAACGCGGTTTACCCCGGCTACGTAACATTGGTTTTCTATGGCACGCGCTCTTAACAGTGCGCTCCAGGCATTTACTCTCGGTGTAGGCCAACTGGCTACGTATATTATCATGTCGTAGTCGCCACGATTGCGTGACCATACAGGAAACCGTAGGTCGTAGCATGTTTGCAGCAGTATCCTGACGCCTTTGTAGTTGACAATTACACGGTTTTTTCCGGGGGTAAAATGCAAATGTTCACCTCCGTATGTAAACAAGTGCTTCTTGTCGTAGTACGCTTCAATACCATTGGGTGTGATGAAATAAAAGCGGTTGAAATAATTCGTACCGTCGAATACCGCAACGCTGCCTGCGAGTGCGCAACCTTTTTCTTTGGCTGTTGTGCACATCCATTCGACGGTTTTGCATGGCAGTGGTTCTGCTATGTTTTCCGGTTTTGTGCAAAATCCGGTTGAGAACATTTCAGGCAGGACATACAAATCTGCGACATCTGCTTTAGATAGCAACTGTTCTATGTGTTTGTGGTTGTTTACGGGGGCGGCCCACGTAATGTTATTTTGCAGCAAACTTATTTTCATGGCACAAAGAAACAAATATCGTATATTATAGGATAAATCTAAACAAAGATACGTTTATATTCCTATTTTACCAACATTATGGCAATTATAAATTAAAATAATCGGGAAATGACGACTAAAAACGCGAATTAATCGAGGAAAAAGGATACTGTTTCAAAAAGTGTGTCTCGAATAAAAGAAAAAAGTCTACAGATTTTTTAGATTTGCAAGAGATAAAAACAACAAAAACTAAAAAAGTGTAGACCTTATGGAATTCACAAAGGAACAACTTTCGGAGCTAATAAGCAAGCATTCGGAAAAAGAAAATGGCTTACAAGACCTGATGGAGATGATGTTGGAGCGTCTTATGCTGTCGGAGCGCAAGGAATACCTTAATAAAGAAGGCCTTCGCGGCAACAAGTGCAACGGCTTCCGTCCGGGCCGTACATACGGTCACGGTCGCACCTTGAACTTCCGTATCCCCCGTGACCGGTACGGCAACTTCCACCCCTGCATACTGGCAATCCTCCGCGAGCAGGAGGATGAGTGCGAACGCCTTGCCGGCAGCCTGTACAGCAAAGGCCTGACGCAGGAGCAGGTGGCCGAAGTGTTCAACGACGTATACGGCGAGCATTACAGCAAGGCGAGCATATCTCGCATGGTGGAGTATCTGCGCAAGGACGTGTCGGAATGGTTGGAACGTTCCTTAGAACGCCGTTATCCCATAGTGTTCATCGACTGCGTGCATATCAAAGTCCACCGCAGGCACAGCGTTGAGACGGAGGCCTTTTATGTCATCCTGGCCGTAAAGGAAGACAAGACGCGCGAGGTCCTGGGCATATGCAACAAACCAACGGAGAGCGCAACGGGTTGGAAAGAGATTCTTGAGGGCCTGCATGAGAGAGGGCTGGAACGGATAGGCCTCCTGTGCGCCGACGGCCTGAAGGGTCTGGACGATGTCGTGGGCGAGGTATTCCCCGGCACCGCCCTTCAACGTTGCACCACCCACCTCAAACGCAACATCATCGGCAGCGTGAGGAACAGCGACAAGAGAGAAGTTGCCGAAGAGCTGCGGCAGATGTTCCGCACCGGCGACAGCAGTTATACCGCGGAGAAAGCCTGGGAGTGCTGGCAGCAGTTCTGTGCCAAATGGGGACGCGACTACAGGAGCATAGGCAGACGTGGCAACGACCCTTCCTACAAGATATATTTCACATACCTGAACTATCATCCGGCGATACAGTCGATGATATACACCACCAACTGGATAGAGCGCCTGCAGAAGGACTTCCGGCGCGTCACGAGAATGCGTGGGGCAATGCCCAACGAGGAATCCGTAATTCTGCTCATGGGAAAGACGGCCATGGACAAACAGGCATACTTCAAACCCGTGCCCGGAATCGGGGCAGACAAGAAACTCTTCCCCGAAAAATAAAAAAATCCTCAGCGGGCGCGCCCGCTGAGGAGATAACCGATAAATTAATATATTTGCATTACTAAGAGGTCTGAAGACTTGCCTCGGACACACTAAATGAAACACTACCCCTATTTTTATAGGTTAATACAGTTGACAATATACAAAAAAATAAACCTTTTTAGATGAAACCTTTATAGTTGGTATGTTTTCAAAGGAAAGGCCTAAGGAAATGGAACAGCCAGCCTTGGAATTTCTTCCATTTAGAAAGAGTACTCCAATACTCATCCGTCAACTTTAGACACGACTCCTTTTTATCGTCTTCGTATATGGAATGAAACTCCGACGTTGTGTATTTGTCCATTATAGCAATATTACATTCGTAATCCCACGCAAGACTACGTGCGTTCAAATTAGCAGAACCTAAAAAACTGTAAAGCCCATCGACTGTCATTATCTTGGAATGGTGAAAACCACCACGATAGAAATAAACGTTAGCGCCTTTTTTCTGTAGCTTCCTTACTGTATACTCTACAACGCGCGGAGTAATCGGAATGTCGCTATTTTCCGAAACCATTATCTCGACATTTACTCCACGTTCTATCGCATTTTTCAACGCTTTGTATATTTTCCTGTTCAATGTAAAATAAGGATTTACAATCTGTATGTCCTTCTTTGCACTATTGATTGCGCTAATAAATGTCTTACGTATAATTTTCGGAGTTTTATTGGGCTCTCTGTTTATTATTGCTATTTCTTTATTTCCTTTAGAGCAGCAGGTATCAGGTTTAAGACCTTTAAAAGATGAAATGTTGGCAAAATCAACCGGGTAATATTTTTCACCTTCTATGTTCTGGTCGGTTGTACGATTCCATATTCTCAAAAAAATATCTTGAAATACAGCAACTGCCTCTCCTTCTATCCTTAAATGCATATCGCGCCAGTCACCGACCTCTTTTGTTCCGTTAATATCGTAATCAGCCACATTCATACCTCCGGTATAAACTATTTTACCGTCAATTACCACAATCTTCCTATGGTCACGATGTAGGGCATAATCTATCCATGGAAACCTCAGTGGGTCGAACTTATATATTTCTATCCCCCGCTTGCGCAAATGTTCAACATTTTCATTCGATAGCGGGCGATTGTTCGAAGCATTACCGAAAGCGTCAAAAAGAGCACGCACTTCTACGCCTTGCCTGACTTTTTCTTCCAAGATGTCAAACAAAGCAGAAGCTATTGAATCGTTTCTGAAATTAAAGTACTCTAAGTGTATTGAACTTTTTGCCTGCCTAATTGCGGAAAACATGTCGTTGAATTTCTCTTTTCCGCTCGGAAGCAAAGTAACGCTGTTGTTTTCTGTAATAGGTATTCTCGATTCTCGAAGATATTCAACAAAGACTGAATCTGCACGGTCGGCATTTGCATTACATAAGCCGAAAATTAATAATGATAATATTAAGGTTATGCGTCTCACACGTTTTCTCCTTCGTAATCTTCTGTTCTGCAGGTTTTACAAGATAATGCTATAATGTTTCGTGGCTATATATTTTACTACAACATAATACTAAACGAGTCAACTATTCCCATCAGACGGTTCTTGTCGTCTACAACAAGAACGGCATGTATCTTATTCTTTTGCAAAATATTATCGATAGTACTGATTTTTGTCTCAGGTGTTACAACCTTCGGATTCTTTGTCATTATATCGTTTACGGTAAGCGAGAAGAATCTGTTTTGCGAACTTTCCATAGCTCGCCTTACATCTCCGTCGGTGATTATGCCTACGACTTCATCGTTTACCACCACTACACATAAGCCCAACCGTCCTTGGCTTACCCTGATAATCGCCTTGCCCAATTCCATTTCTGGCGGAACAACAGGAAGGTCTTCTTTATGCATTACATCGCGGGCCGTTGTAAGAAGACGTTTTCCCAAACTACCACCTGGATGAAAACGTGCAAAGTCCTGTACCTTGAAATCGCGGGCCAACATTAATGCACAAGCGAGCGCGTCGCCCACAGCGAGCGCTGCCGTGGTAGATGTTGTGGGTGCCAGTCCCAGCGGGGAAGCCTCGGAACGAACCGTCACCGTAATATGCACGTCCGTATTTTTCGCCAACAACGATTCGGGATTCCCGCTCATGCTTATTACGGGTATTTTCTTTTCTTGAAAATAAGGCAAAAGCCTGAGCAATTCGTCTGTCTGACCACTGTTTGACAGTGCCAGGATTATATCGTCATTACCAACAACGCCCAAGTCGCCATGATATGCGTCAAGGGGATTCAAATAAAAACTCGGGGTTCCTGTACTTGAAAGCGTAGCCGCCATCTTGGCGCCTATATGCCCACTCTTCCCCACTCCAGTTACTATCAGTTTGCCTTTACAGTCGAGAATTAATTTTACAGCACGCTCAAAGTTATCATCCAACAAAGGAATCTGGTCTAAAACGGCCTGGGCTTCATCGCGTAAGCATTGTGAAGCTATATTGATAATATCGCTCATATTAATGATTTAATAACTTTTTCCAAATCGTAAAGATTCAACATATTAGGCCCGTCGCTCAACGCATTGTCAGGATTCGGGTGCACTTCGAAAAAGTATCCTGTGGCACCAAATGCTTTAGCCGCGAGAGCTACCGACGGGACATACTTCCTGTCGCCTCCGGTTTTTCCTCCGGCCCCACCCGGACGCTGCACGGAATGCGTGCAATCCATTATCACGGTTTCGGCGTATTGCCGCATTACAGGTATGTTACGGAAATCTATCACGAGATTATTATATCCGAACGTGTTCCCTCGTTCGGTTAGCCATATATCTGTTGCACCGGCATCACGCGCCTTTTCAAACGGATACTTCATATCCTCGCCCGAGAGGAATTGCGCTTTTTTTATATTTACGACCTTCCCGGTTTTCGAGGCTGCAAGCAGCAAATCCGTCTGCCGGCACAAAAAAGCCGGAATCTGAAGCACGTCCACAATCTCGCCTGCCGGTTCGGCCTGGTACACCTCATGAATATCAGTGAGCAGACGAAGGCCGTATTTGCTTTTCACGTCAGCCAACATCTGCAGTCCCTTTTCCAATCCCGGGCCTCGGAAAGAATGAATTGACGTCCTGTTTGCCTTGTCGAACGAAGACTTGAATATTATATCTAAACCAAACTTATCGTTCAGGCGTACAAGTTCTTTGGCAACAATATCCAATATTTCAGCCGACTCTATCACACACGGCCCGGCAATGAAAACAGGTTTCATAAATTATTTACATTACAGTATAGTATGAACAGGTTGCAAAGGTACTAAATTTTATCATAGCTTTTTGCATGTGCGCCCACGAGGTAAAATATTTTTCAGTGTATCGTTTTCCCGAATTCCGTCCAATTGTTTAAAGAAGTTAAGAAAACAGGTCGGACATATTTCGAATTATGTCTGACATATTTTAAAATATCTCAGACATATTTTTTTCTTGCTCCCATGAAGCGATTTTTTAATCGTTCAAAGCATTATTTATATAAAAAAAACATATCTTTGCTTTTGACGTATGTTCTAATGAAACAAACTAATTCACCATGAAAAAAGCCCTTATACCATTCATTACAGTTCTAATCCTTACAAACACTACAACCTATTGTCAAGAAACAAAGCCTTGGAGCACAAAAGAGAAAATAGAGGCATTATCTAAATTCTGGGCCGAAGCCCGACGGAACTTCGTTTATATGCCACAAATAGGCGTGCAACGTTGGGATTCGCTATATCGGGAAAACATACAAATAGCCCTTGACAGCAAGACAGACTGGGATTTCTACTGCCAAATGAAACGCTTTTGCGGCTTCCTGCAAAACGGGCACACAAGTATACAGGCAGACGGCATACCTTGGACTACAACCGCTTTCAGAGGAATGGAATTACAAACCATGTATGCAGATGGAAAAATCATAGTTTCCGGCATAGACAGCCTGAACTCCCTACGTATTCCCCTCGGCAGCGAGATAGTCGAAATAGAAGGCGAGCCGGCCATTGAATACATGAAAAAGAATATAGTTCCGCTGCAAGCAGCTTCGACGCCCCACATACGAATGCGCTGGGCTGCGTCGTCGCTGTTCCAAGGCTTGCACCACACGAAGCACAAAATAGTAATACAAACGCTTGAAGGCAAACGTATACCGCTCACGTTAGAGAACTATTACCTGCCATACAATAACGGAAGGACATTCACGCTCCCCGGATTGAAATGGACACAGAACACAAAGCCGTTCGACTTAAGAATGCTCGACAAAAAGATAGCTTACGTAAAAATAGGTACATTCCAGGACGAGAGCGTTGTCGATTCGTTTGAAAACAACTTCGACAAAATCAGTAAAGCTAAAGGAATAATAATGGACCTGCGTTCAAACGGCGGAGGCAGCGACCACAACGCCGAAAACATAATCAAACACCTTACCTCGAAAAGCAAGTTCAAAGGCATGGCCATACGTATACGGGCGTATGAGCCACACCGCGCAGCATACGGGTTAGGCTGGTTTGGAGACGGTGCGCTGACACCGGCAGACACTGTTGGCAGCGACTGGAACAGGCTGAATTATCTTTATGCACAAGACTTGGCAATAACGCCATGGGACTTTCAAGAAGTAACGCTCGAGGCCGACAGGCCGTATGTGGAGGTGCCTACGATTGTACTGACGAACAATTTCACAGCCTCGGCCGCCGAAGATTTCCTTATATTCGCTTCACAACTTGATAACTTCATAACCATGGGCGAAACGACATTCGGCAGCACGGGACAGCCTATAACAATGAACTTATGCCGCAGAATGCGCGCCCGGATATGTACTATTGAATGCGCATTCTACGACCTCAGTTCCTTTGAAGGCGTTGGAATAGAGCCGGACATCGCGATTCCCGTAACGGTAAAAGACCTCCTCGGCACAAAAGACGTACAACTTGAGGCAGCCGTAAAGGAAATGAAGCGCCGGCTCAAAGCAAATAAGTAAGAAAACTGTTAAAACGAAATAACCGCAGGCCATCAGCTCGCGGTTACTTCGTAATCTACGCAACTCCTGCCAGAAAGCAGAGGTTTCAATGCACCAGACACCTTGAGGTGCTCGGGATGTGTGCTGTAAGAAACAACGTCTTCCATGCTTTCGAACTCACCACAAAGGCATATATCCCAACTTTCCTGGGAGTTCACATTATATCCTACCTCTATTTTCCTTATAACAGGAATTATCTTAACAAGTGACATTATCCCGCTGCGAAAAGATTCAAAGGCATTCTTCCTGTCTTCGGCCGCAATGTCATCCTTAAAACGAAATAAAACTACATGCTTAATCATAAATACTGTCTTGGTTAATTTTCACAGCACGAAAGTAGCCATTATTACGGATTCCTGCTAACAGATTTCATAATGAATGCTTAATTTCTTATTTTTGCACCATCTTATTCATACACAAATGTTGACAATTTATTTAATACGCCACGGAGAAACAATAGAGAATTGTTCCGGCATACTTCAAGGCTGCACACCCGGACACCTAAATAAAAAAGGAGAAGAACAAATAAAAGCATTAAGCGACAGGCTTGAAGACCTGAAATTTGACGCTTTCGTTTCGAGTGATTTGAAACGCGCCTTGGATTCTGCTGCCATAATAAACAAGAAATTCAACTTACCTATCGATTTGTGTCCACTATTGCGTGAAAGGGATTGGGGTTCTCTTACCGGTATATCATACACGGAAGCAAAGAAATTAGATGTATTCCCTGATGACGTGGAGACACAAGAACATGGATGTGCCCGGGCTGTAGAATTTTTAAACACCATGATAAAAAAGTATGACGGCAAAACTATTCTTGCAATGGGACACGGATTTATAAACCGTTGCATACTTTCTGCCGTTTATGGCATTCAAAAAAGTGAAGTGCAACGAATGGATAACGGTGAATGCCGCATTTTCAGTTACGAAAATACAATTGAACTAAGCTACAGCACAGAAACAGACGAGGTTTCAGCAAACTAACAAAGTACGTATAAAGTCTGTATTCTTGTAGCTTCACGTCATACGGCCATTAAAATTCAACTAAGCTAGGAATAAAAGTCATTTACATACTTTACCGTAGTAATAAAACCACCAATACGTATCGCCATAATGCTGACGTACAGCATTGGCACGCGTCAATCTATCCTTGTATTTTTCACTGAATTCAACGAAATCCTTGTAATTTGTTTCTGTTAATGTATTATTATATGTAACCTTTGGTTTTGTGCGCAGATGTGAATACAACACTAAAGCTTCTCCGTAATGTTTTGGCAAAACTAAGGTTGAATCGGAAAAATCATAGAATCTCTTTATTTCAGAAGCAAAAAGATCTAAATTTTTCCGCAACAGTGCAGTTGTCAGCAAATAATCTTTTATTTGAGGACGCGACTTGAGCAAATCAGGTTGAGATGAAATCAAATGCAAAAACTGATAAGAGGTTGAAGTCTCTCCGGGAAACGCACCTAAATATTTATATATATTATCAGGATGAAATATCATGTGCGTACTGTCTTTTCGAGGAATAAGCAAAGCGTTTTCTGTTGACGTTACCGGGTATTCGAACATCTTTTCACCAAGAAGCCCGGACTTGGACAAGGCAAAGGCGCGCAAGCATGTCAATCGTTCGCTCGAAACAAGCGACTTCGCTCCCACTTTTACGGCTTCTTCATATTTACTTTCGTTCAAAAGTCGCTCCATCTTTAATTCATAATGCTGCTTGTCGTTGCTATTACCACACAAACCTACGACAACCATCATTATACACAGAATTAAAACGTTGCTTATATAAACAGAACTGCTGTCGCTTTTTCTTCTCTGGCTCGACGCTGAATTGGCAGTTTTAATATAAAGCAACACTGTTAACACCAAAACCGCCAAATAAATTAAAAGTTTGCACAACGAATAATCCGCTATCAAATCGGTTAACACAGCAAGGAATAAAGCAGAGGGCAAGAAGGTAAACGCATAAAGTTTTTCAGGAAGTCTTGTTATTGCCGAAACAGCTGCATGAATTATAAAAACCAGGAATACCACTATTAACGAACCTACCAAGCGATTGTACGTGGTATGGCCTTCTGACAAGACGTGCTGCAAATATGCAAGCATGTCAGACTGCAATATGAATATGTAGCAAAAGGAATAAGCCATAAAGACTATCGTCAACATGGCTCGCACCTTATTGCTTGTTCTTTGCGAGTGATTTCGATAGTTAATTCTAAACATCTAAAAACTACGTACAGTTAATCAATCAATTTAAGCACGACAGCAGAACGTGCAGGCACGTATATCTTTACCCAACCTTTACCGAAGGGCTTTAATGTGCTGTCGAACTCGGTAAAATGTTCCACGTTGTCGTCTGCAAGCCCAAAGCCGCCGAACGTTGTCGAGTCCGTATTAAGTAATACCTTGTATTTCCCCTCTGGAACTCGGAAACCATAATCCGGGAAGCTCCTGCTCGGGTTAAAATTAAAGACAAAAAGCAATTTACCACGCATATAAGCCAGTATCTGGTCATTATCGTCGTGCCATATTTCGACAACTTGCGTTTTCTGGAATTTGCGTTCTGTCTTTATCACTTTTATCATCGCCTTGTCGAAGTCGCCCAGGTAATGATAGCACAAATTCTCATCGTCTACCAAATGCCATTGCCGACGCGCATATTTATAACTCCAACCATTGCCTTCACGTGGGAAGTCTATCCATTCGGGATGTCCAAACTCATTTCCCATAAAATTCAAATATCCGCCATTTATTGTAGACAACGTAAGCAAGCGTATCATTTTGTGCAAGGCTATACCGCGGTCTACATTGCCATTTCTATAATCGCGATGGAAGTGCCAATACATATCAGCGTCTATAAGGCGGAAAATAATGGTTTTATCCCCCACCAAGGCTTGGTCGTGGCTCTCGCAGTAAGAAATGCATTTTTCATCTTGGCGGCGGTTGGTTAATTCCCAGAACAAAGAACTCGGCTTCCAGTCCTCATCTCTTTTTTCCTTTATTGTCTTAATCCAATAATCAGGTATGTTCATCGACAAACGGTAGTCGAATCCGTAACCGCCTTTCTTCACAGGATACGCAAGCCCGGGCATACCGGAAACTTCTTCAGCAATCGTTATAGCATGCGGATTTACCTCGTGTATCACTTCATTGGCCAGCGACAAATAGCAAATAGCGTTGTCGTCCTCATTGCCGTTATAATAATCGGCATAACTTCCGAAAGCTTTTCCCAAACCGTGGTCGTAATACAGCATTGAAGTGACTCCATCAAAACGGAAACCGTCGAACTTGAATTCTGTAAGCCAATATTTGCAATTTGAGAGCAGGAAATGTATCACTTCGTTTTTCCCGTAGTCAAAGCACAGGCTATCCCAAGCGGGGTGCACATGCCTGTCGCCCGAATAGAAAAACTGGTTCGGGTCGCCGGCAAGGTTTCCCAAGCCTTCGCATTCGTTTTTTGCCGCATGAGAATGCACAAGGTCCATTATTACGGCCAATCCTTTGGAATGTGCTTCATCAATTAAACGTTTAAGTTCATCAGGTGTTCCAAAGCGGCTCGACGGTGCAAAAAAGCTTGACACATGATACCCGAAAGAACCATAATACGGATGCTCTTGTATTGCCATAACCTGAATACAATTATACCCGTCGGCTACTACGCGCGGCAAAACGTTCAAGCGGAATTCCTCGTATGTCCCGACCTTTTCATTATCCTGGCTCATGCCTATATGGCATTCATATATAAGAAGAGGGTCGGTTTTAGGGCGAAAATCCTTTATTTTAAATTCATAAGGCTTTTTTGGGCTCCACACTTGAGCACTGAAAATCTTTGTAACATCATCTTGTACCACACGCCGGCACCATGCCGGAATCCGCTCGCCGCAACCTCCATTCCAATATACTTTCATCTTATAGAGATCGCCATGTTTCATTGCACTCGCAGGCAATGAAATTTCCCAATTCCCGAAATCTTTCCTTTCTAATTTGTATTTTGGGGTTTCTTTCCAGTCATTAAAATCACCTATCAAATATATATCCGTAGCATTTGGAGCCCATTCGCGAAATACCCATCCTTTTGCAGTTCTGTGCAATCCAAAATACATATGACCTGAAGCGAAATCTGAAAGTGTCCCACCATTTGCGGTAAGCTCTTTTATTTTATCGGTTACGCGTGCATGACGTCCTTCTATTGCTTCACTAAACGGTTCCAACCATGGGTCATTAGCTATTAGCGGCAGCTGCTTAGGTTTCTTTTTCATATTCGATAGAATTTTAATGTCATTATATGACAAAGATAGTGAAATTCAATTGAAAGAAAAGCGAAAACAACATTTTCTTTTTCAACCTATGTTCCTGCGAAAAATTCACAGTAAGTCACAGCGGGTACTTTGCTTGGCAAGGCGCATAGAATAAAAGGAAAAAGGGATTAGGGCATTTTAAATAAGAAAGCGCATTGCTTTTTAGAAAACTTTATGGAACGGGATGGATGTAAAATTGAAAACTAAAAAAATTATCGCCCGTTTTTTACGTCCCGAATTAGAACTCCCGAAAGCCGTTCTCGGAGGAAAGAAAAAAT
>URCM01000083.1 GCA_900546355.1 uncultured Bacteroides sp. | reverse complement strand
TCCGCCCCTGGAAATAGCATTTCAGGGTAGATACCAGCAGGCTCTTGCCGAACCGCCGCGGACGGCTCAGGAAATAAATTGTTCCTCCTTTTACCAGCCGGTAAACCAGGCCGGTCTTGTCGACATATACATAACCGTCTTCTATAATTTTGTCGAAGCTTTGGATTCCTATCGGATACTTCATCATACGGTGCGCTTTATGGTTTACGCAAAGAAACGAAATTATTCTGAGACAAGCAAGACGTAGCAAACGGAAATTAAACACGAAAACACAAAGACACAGAAAAACTTATTCCAGTAAATCAATGAAATAAGATTCTGATCTTTGTGTTTCTAATTCTGATTCTTTTTGGTCTTAATCAAAGACGCACAATGCTCATGATTTTCTCTAAAGCTCCCGCATTATTCTTAACATAATCGCCAGCGGCTTTCCCTGCCGATAAAAGATAAGCTTCTTCCGAAAGAAGATGATCCATCTGCCGATGAAAGTCGGCTTCGCCCTGAATCTCTAATCCGCCACCACATCCTTTCAAGCCTTGTGCCTCACGGAATTTATAATTATTCGGTCCGAATATCACTGGAATGCCATATACTGCGGCTTCCAATGTGTTGTGAATACTTACCCCGAATCCTCCACCGATATACGCTATCTCTCCATATCGATAAATAGACGATAATAAACCAAAACAATCAATGATAAGACAGTCTGCTTGACCGACATTCTCTGGTGTAGCTTGCGTATAACGCACTGCCGGACGTTGCAGCTTGCTTTCTATCTCATGCAGATGACTTTCGTCTATAACGTGCGGAGCAATAACCAACTTCATTTCCGGATGAGCATTGAAATAAGGAATGAAAATATCTTCATCGGGTGCCCACGAACTGCCTGCCACCAGTGTCTGGTGATTATTTCCTTTGAATAGTTTCACCAACGGAAGTTCTTTTGCTTCCTGACAAATCTCCAATACCCGGTCGAATCGCGTATCACCTGCAATTGTAGTATTCTTTACACCGACATTTTCCAACAGATGTACCGATTCTTCATTTTGCACAAACAGATGAGAAAAACATTTCAATACATTCCGATACGTTGCTCCATACCAACGAAAAAACACTTGGTTCGGACGAAAAATAGAGCATACACTGTATACAGGTATTCCGCGGCGATGTAATTCGCTTAAGTAATTTTTCCAGAATTCATACTTAATGAAAAACGCCATGCATGGACGTGCCGCGTTAATAAACCGACGGACATTGCGTGGCGTGTCAAGTGGCAGGTAACACACGACATCGGCTCCTTTATAATCTTTGCGTACTTCATATCCCGAAGGCGAAAAGAAAGTCTGCAATATCTTATATTGCGGGAAGCGTTTGCGGATCAGTTCAATCAATGGCCGTCCTTGCTCGAATTCGCCTAACGATGCGGCATGAAACCAGATATATTTCGCCTGTGGGTCGATTTGCCGTTTCAAGACGGAAAAGGCTTCTTTCTCGCCTTTCACCATCTTGGAAACTTTCTTATTGAAAAGTGCAGCCAGACGGACTGCACTTACATATATATATATGGCCAGATTGTAAATCATTACTCCGCTTGTTTAAGCGCTTCTATCGCACGACGTATACGCTTGATTGTTTCTTCTTTGCCCAATAATTCCGTAATGTCGAACATGTGCGGTCCCTTGCATTCGCCTACCACAGCCAGGCGGAATGCATTCATTACATTGCCCATATGGTAACCTTTTTCTGTAATCCAATTTATTACAATGTCTTCCGAAGGTTTTGATGTGAAATCATCGATGGCATGCAATACATCTACCAGTTCATCCATGATGCGGGGCGTATCGGCATTCCAACGTTTTTTTACATCTTTCTCGGCGTAAGTGTCAGGAGCTGTAAAGAAGAAGCGGGCTTGGTCCCATAATTCCTTTACAAAGTTTACACGGCTTTTTACTAAAGATACGACTTTTGTCAAATAAGCATCGGAATAGTTCTGGACCAATACGCCGTGGGCTTCCAATACAGGCTTAAACAGTTCGGCAATCTCCTCGTCAGGCTTACGCAAGATGTATTCATGGTTGAACCAGATGCCTTTTTTATAATCGAATTTAGCTCCTGCCTTGCTACAATGGCTTAGGTTAAACAGGTTGACCAGTTCTTCCAAAGACATAATTTCCTGGTCATTGCCTGGATTCCAGCCTAATAATGCCAAGAAGTTAATGACAGCTTCGGGCAGATATCCCGATTCGCGGTAACCCGAAGATATTTCACCCGTCTTTGGATCGTGCCATTCCAGCGGGAATACAGGAAAACCTAAACGGTCGCCATCGCGTTTGCTTAACTTGCCGTTTCCTTCCGGTTTCAACAGCAAGGGCAGATGGGCAAATTGAGGCATTGTGTCTTCCCATCCGAAAGCACGGTAAAGTAATACGTGCAACGGAGCCGAAGGCAACCATTCCTCTCCTCGGATGACATGGGATATTTCCATCAGATGATCATCCACGATGTTTGCCAAGTGGTAAGTAGGTAGCTCGTCTGCCGATTTATACAGCACCTTATCGTCCAGAATCGAGGAATTGATTTTCACGTCGCCACGGATGATGTCGTGTACATGCACATCTTCATTCGGTTCTATTTTGAAACGTACTACGTATTGTTTGCCTTCTGCTATCAATTTGTCGGTTTCCTCTTTCGGCAAAGTCAATGAATTGCGCATCGACATACGGGTAGAAGCATCATACTGGAAGTTTGGAATCTCTTTCCGTTTCGCTTCCAGTTCTTCGGGTGTATCGAATGCGATATAGGCTTTGTCGTTATCAAGCAATACCTTTACATATTTCTTATAAATGTCCCGACGTTCCGACTGACGGTACGGACCGTAATTTCCTCCAAAACTAACTCCTTCGTCAAACTTGATTCCCAACCATTTAAACGACTCAAGTATATACTCTTCCGCTCCTGGTACGAAGCGGTTGGAATCGGTATCCTCGATACGGAAAACCAAGTCGCCCCCGTGCTGACGGGCGAACAGATAGTTGTATAAAGCAGTGCGTACACCGCCGATGTGTAATGCTCCTGTAGGACTTGGAGCAAAACGAACTCTTACTTTTCTTTCTGCCATAGTGGTTTTATCTAAAAAATACGCCGCAAAATTAAGGTATTTTTCCCGTTTTTTTCTTATTTTGCGGGCAAAATATCCGAACAACATGAAAAGTTTCCAAACAGAAAGTCAGTTTTCGTACAAGAAGTTCTTCTATAAGTGCGGCATTTTCCTTGCCGCAGTGCTCATTATTGCCTACTTTTTACCCCGTGAAGGGCAGTTTAACTATCAATTTGATATTAACAAACCATGGAAATACGGGCTGTTGCAAGCCTCGTTCGACTTTCCCATTTATAAGGGAGAAGACGAAGTAAAGCGTGAACAAGACAGCATCATGGCTAATTATCACCCTTATTTCCAATTGTCGGAAACAGCGGGTAAGCAAGTCATTGCCCAATTTAAGACCGATTACAACAAACAACTCCGGCAAATCATTCCCGACCCTACCTATTCACATTACATCGAACGGAAATTGGAAGAGATTTATGCGAAAGGAATCGTTCCTGTCGAACAATTAGCCCAACTGCATAAAGACAGCATCCTGAGCATACAAATCGTATATCAAAACACATCTATCCTGCAAAGCGTCAGCGAAATATATAGCACGAAACGGGCTTACGAAGCTTTGATGAACGTCGACACGTTACGTTACAACAAATCTTTGTTGCAACGCTGTAACCTGAACAATTACCTGACGCCGAATCTTATTTATGACGCCAACAAGTCGGAGCTGGCGAAGAAAGACTTGCTCTCCAGTATTTCGTGGGCAAAAGGGTTTGTCATGAACGGCCAGAAGATTATCGACCGAGGCGAGATTATCAACCAGCAGACATATAACATTTTGAAATCACTGCAACGGGAATGGGATAAGCGAAACGAAACAACTACCGAGAAACGTCTGACTTTGCTGGGGCAAATTCTTTTTGTCGCCATCATTGTCGGTTGTTTTATGATGTATCTGGCTTTGTTCCGCAGAGACTATTACGACAAGAAAGGAAGCCTCAGCATTCTGTTCTTCCTTATTATATTCTTTCCGGTCATCACATCGATAATCGTCTCACATCCTTTTATAAGTGTATATGTCGTGCCTTTCACGATGTTGCCCATGATTGTACGCATTTTCCTCGATTCACGTACGGCCTTTATGGCGCACATCTTGTCTATCCTGCTTTGTTCCATCTGCTTGCGTACGCCCCACGAGTTTATCCTCTTGCAAACCGTAGCAGGTATGGCGAGTATTTATAGCTTGCGTGAGTTGTCACAACGTTCCCAACTGTTGCGCTCCGCTTTGATTGTCGTAGCCGCTTATTCTTTGTTGTATTTGGCGCTCGACCTGATTCATGTCAACGATGTGTCACAATTAAGCACAAGCATATACTTTAACTTTATAGTCAATGGCATTCTCTTGCTGTTCACTTATCCGTTGCTGTTTATTCTTGAAAAGACATTCGGGTTCACTTCGAACGTTACCTTGGTAGAGCTTTCGAATATCAACAACAAACTGATGCGCGAAATGTCGGAAGTAGCTCCCGGCACTTTCAACCACTCCTTGCAAGTGGCAAATCTTTGCGCGGCAGCCGCCAACCGTATTGAGGCAAAAAGCCAGTTGGTGCGTACTGGAGCCATGTATCATGATATCGGCAAAATGCTTAATCCCGCTTTTTTCACTGAAAATCAGTCGGGCATCAACCCACACGACCAGCTCAGTTACAAACAAAGCGCACAAATCGTAATCAGCCACGTGACCGACGGCATTAAGTTAGCCGAAAAAAACAACTTGCCCGAAGTCATCAAAGACTTTATCCGCACGCACCACGGAAAAGGCCTGACCAAGTATTTTTATATATCCTATCAGAATGAACATCCCGATGAAGAAGTAGATAAGGAAGCGTTCCGCTATCCGGGACCTAACCCTTTCACTAAGGAACAGGCGATTCTGATGATGGCAGACTCGGTAGAAGCCGCTTCGCGCAGCCTGAAAGAATACACGGAAGAAAGCATATCCAACCTGGTAGACAAAATAATCGATAGCCAAGTGCAAGAAGGTTATTTCAAGGAATGTCCTATCACTTTCAAAGATATAGCTAATGTAAAAACTGTATTTAAAGAAAAACTGAAGACCATGTATCACACCCGCATCAGCTACCCGGAGCTGAAAAAATAGAAAGGGAATCTATACCTATATACTAATGGAGCAACCTACAAACAAAAATACCTTGCAAGACAAAGACATCCTGGACCTGCTGGACACAGCGCCGAAAGAAGGATTCCGCCTTCTTTTCGACACATACTATATGCGTCTTTGCCTGTATGCTGTGCAACTGACCGATTCTTTTGAACTTGCGGAAGATACCGTTCAAGATTTTTTCGCCGACCTATGGGAGAAGAAATACTATAAAGGCATCCGGCAAAACCTACGCCAATACTTGTATTTCTCGGTAAGGAATTCCGCTCTCTCTGCTTTGCAAAAGAACCGCATGGTTTCAATGGAAGAAATAGCCAACTGCGAATTCTTTCCGCCCGAAGACTTAATAGAAGAAGAGGAAATGGAAGAACGCAGGAAACGCCTTGCCCGCGAAATGCAAAAACTCTCACACCAGGAACAGGAAGCGATAAAAATCGTCATTATGGAAAACAAACGTTACAAGGAAGCAGCAGAAGAACTGCATATTTCCATCAATACCCTAAAGACTTACTTGTCAAGAGGGCTGAAACACCTCAGAAGGGAATACAAACTAACATGTTTTCTTATCCTCCTCAGCCTGTCAGCAACAATCTGCCAACTGGCTGCCTAACGAATCATCGAACTACTAATTAATACCTATGAACAATAAATATAGACTTAATAGAAAAGAAATCGAACAATATCTGGCAAGCCGTGAGGAAGAATTTCTGTCGGGACATGATACCGGACAAGGATGGGAAAGACTGCAACGCCGGATTGCCAGAAGACGGAAGAAACGTGTGATTACACGTCTCGCCTACATGGCTGTATGTCTCATTGCCTTAGGGGGCTTTTCCGTATGGCTGTCGCAAGAAAAAGAACAGCAAACACTTGCTTTACAAGAAACAATATCGGCATCCGCCGATGATTTTCCGGAAAAAGGCGAAAGCAAAGCCATCCTGTTCTTGAGCAACGGAGAGAAAATCAATCTAGACCAAAACCATTCTTTAACCGATAAGAAAGATTCCGCCCTCTTTACCAACGACCGCCAAGAAGGTATCTTGACTTACCGGAAAACAGCCGAAGCAAAGCCGGTACAAGAATATAACACTTTGGTCATTCCTAAAGGAGGTGAATACCAGTTGGTCTTATCTGACGGGACACAGATATGGCTCAACTCGGAAAGTTCACTCAAATATCCCGTCTCGTTCAAAGGAGAAAACCGTGAAGTGATATTAAAGGGTGAAGCTTTCTTTCACGTCCCCCAAGATACCGCTTCCCTTTTTACGGTACGTGCCTCGAATATGATTGTTGAAGGAACTGCATCGAAGTTCAACATTGCTGCTTATCCGCAGACTTCCACCAAAACCACCCTTGCCGAAGGATGCGTCAAAATCAAGACTCCATTCAAGGAACTTGAATTGTTTCCCAATGAGCAAGCCATCCTTTCTTCGGATAATCAACTGACCACCCGCGCTGTAGACGCTCATCTGTACACGTGCTGGACAGAAGGGATTTATGAATTCCGCAACACTTCACTCGAAGAAATTACAGCACAACTCTCGCGCTGGTATAACGTAGATATGCAGTTTAAATATCCCGAACTGAAAGAAAAACACTTTGCCGGTGTCATATTCCGTAAAGAAGAACTGAACATGGCTATCGAAACCATACAGGCTGTATCGGATGTTAAATTCATCCGCCAGGGAAATGTAATCTTTATCGACCGCAAGGCAGGACGGAAAGACAAAAACGTTTATACCATAGAGCACGTGTAACGGCAAGAAAGCACGATGCCGCCGTCACCCATTTTCCAAGAAATGCACTCTTATAAGCGAATTAACTTAAGTTATCCACTTTAAACTGCATTTCCGATGAAAAAGACGATTTATTTCTTGTTAGCAGGCTGTTTCTGCCTTGCCAGCTGTGGGCAGAAACAAACAGAACCTGCCACGACTGTACACCTGAAAGGTCAATTGACAGACATGGGAACCGTCGATGTCCCCATGCGTTATGACGGCGCGTCAAGTTTGTTAGGCAATAGCCGGGACATCTTGTTACATACCGACAGCGCAGGATACTTCGACACGATTGTCACGATAAAAGAACCTGCTTATTACAGCATTTGCCGCAATACACTGTATCTGACGCCGGGCGATGACCTGACCTTGAAAATCACGCAATCCAACCAGGAAGCCGAGTTCCAAGGCATAGGAGCCGAAGCAAACAATTACATGAAGTATCGTCTCTTCCCGAAAGGAGGCTCGTTTCTGGAAGCGGGAGGAAACTTGCGCGGCTCGTTCGACGCGACCAAAGCCCTTATTGACAGCCTTGCCGCCGAACGGCAAAAACAATTAGACGGGCTGGCAAACGTTTCGGCAACATTCAAAGAACTCGAAACGGCACGCATCCGGGCGGACGTGGCGAACAGTTACATTTGCTATGGAAGTTACGCCGACGTGGAAGACCGTGCAGCCTTTGCCGCTCAAATTACTCCTTACGTACAACCCATTCTTGCTGGACTGAACAACGACGCCTATCTGGATGTGGCTGTAGTCCGCGATGTCCTGAGCTACGCGTTCGGCCCGATGAAAGACCAATGGGCAAGCGGCATCGAATTCTCTCCGCGCATGAATGAACTTTACCGTTCAGCCGAATGGATAGAAAAGCTCAACTCACAGGTAACCAAGCAATTGACAGACAGCGTAACCGCCTATGCGGCAACCTTAAACGACTCCGCCTTTAAAGCAGAGGTTATCGCCAAAGTAGAACAATCGGGCAAGCTTTTGCCCGGACATCCGGCCTTCGACATTGAGCTGGAGGACACGGAAGGCAATACGATTCACTTAAGCGACTTGAAAGGCAACGTCTTGTATGTAGATTTATGGGCGACCTGGTGCGGCCCGTGCAAGCAGGAATCTCCTTATTTCGAAAAGCTGGCCAAAGCCTATGCCGGCAAAGCCGTTACATTCGTGCCCGTCTCAACGGATACCAACAAAAAAGCGTGGCTGTCCTATCTTGCGCATGAAAAGAAAGCGCTAAAGCAGTATAATTCTGTCGATACTTCCCTCCGCACCCACTGGGAAATACATTACATTCCACGCTTCCTGGTTATCGACAAAAACTTCAATATCGTCGACGCGTATGCTCCCCGTCCTTCCGAAAAAGAAAAGATTACGGCTTTGCTCGACCGTCTGTTAGCCGAATAAAGATTCCCTACGTATTTACAGGACAATCATCACAGAGGCACATAAAGAGGAATTGAAAAAGACTCTTTATGTGCCTCTGTGTTTTCCATAAATCGCCCCAAGGGCGGATCAATCCGTAAACCCGGTTGCAATAAGCGGCGTAACCTGCCTGATTTATCCATGAGCGGCAAGCAATATAACTGCGGGATCGGTACGATTAGTAATCGTACAGCGTGACGATTAGTAATCGTGCGGCATGACGATTACTAATCGTGTTTCCGGTGCTGTTTTATTCTGTCTTTTTATTCATCATCCAAACCTGTTGTATAAAAACATTTCGTTTTCTCTTTTCATATTTTTTCATACTTATTGTCACCTGTTTTTTCATTTACCTGCTCTTATCTATAAATCATCTACAAGAATCTTAACATAATTATATAACTAAATTCATTTAAAGACTGTAACCATGAAAAAGAAAAGGTTAAGCGAACAATCCGTTCTCCAATTGATTTTAAGGGGAACATGGGTGCTGGCATTGTTACTTTGCACGCACTTGGCTCTTTTTGCACAGGCCGACAAAATGATTACCATCCGTAAAAGTAACGTGCCGATACGCGAAGTGCTGGAGCTGATACAGAAAGAAGCAGACACGCACTTTGTTTATGACGAACAAACGGTCAGTCCGCACATCCGCGTCACTTTGGATTATTCTTCTCCCGCAAAGCTGTCGGAAGTATTGGATGATTTATGTAAACAAGCCTCTATACGTTATGAGGTAAAGCGAAACTTGATTTTGCTGTTGCCCGTACGGAAAACAACGCGGCAAGAAGACAGTTTTATGCTAAATGGTACCGTGACAGACGAAAACGGCGAAAGCCTTATCGGAGTAAACGTAAAAGTTGGCGGAAGCAAGACGGGTACGGTTACCAATATGGACGGGCACTATGCCTTGCGCGTCAAACCGGGCGACTTGCTGACATTTACGTACATTGGCATGAATGACCAGGCCGTAAAAATAAAAGGTAACCGTAGAACCATCAATGTTGTCATGGAATCAAATGATGCCGCTTTAAGCGAAGTAGTGGTGACCGGATATCAGACCTTATCGAAAGAGCGGGCCACAGGTTCGTATACTGTACTGAATGCAGAAAGTACAAAAGGCAAACTGGAAACTAACATTTTGTCGCGCATCGAAGGGCTTGTGGCGGGTATCAACCGTACGGGGAACAGCGATGAGGCTATCGTTATCCGTGGTATTACGTCTATCAATGAAGCCACCACTCCGCTTTATGTAGTAGATGGAATGCCGTACGAAGGAGAACTGGCTTCCATCAATCCGTCGGATGTAGAAAACATCACGGTTTTAAAAGATGCTGCGGCCAGTTCTATTTACGGGGCACGCGCTGCCAACGGTGTAATTGTCATTACTACCAAGCGGGGACAAGAGGGCAAGACCCGCATCAGTTACAACGGAAGCATTAAATTCACTCCCAAACCCGATTTAGACTACTTGAATTTGATGAGCAGTTCGGAACTGGTCGATACTCAAATCGAAGGTTTCAACTACTATCATGCCGATTATGAAAACCTGAATCAACGACAGGCATTGAATCCTGTCGTATCCTTATTGTACCAGCACGAACGGGGCAATTTGACCGACCAACAGTTAGAACAAGCCTTGTTGCCTTACCGCACACAGGACAACCGGAAGCAGATAGAAGACGAGTTTGCCCGTACCGGACTGACTCATCAACACAATTTGTCGCTTTCAGGAGGCTCGCAGAAGAACCGTTACATTGTATCAGTCAATTATACAGGGACATATCCTAATCAGAAGCACCAAAGCTCCAGTCGTCTTGGCTTCAATCTGAAAGATGACATGGAATTCTTCGACTGGATGTCGGCGTATATTGGTGTACAAGGCAGCTTCACTAAGACGCAGGGGGATACGGGAGCGGAAAGCAGTTACAGCACGCTGATGCAGAATTATCCCAGTTATTATATGCTGCGCGACGGGCAAGGAAACCCGCTGAACTGGCAACGCGGCAAATCGGAATACGAACTGGAACGCTTGCAAAGTATCGGCTTGATGGACGAACACTATAATCCGATAGAAAACCGTCCGTTGGAAAATTATGATAACAGCAGCAACTATTACCGTATCTTTGTCGGTGTCAACTTTAAAATCATCGAAGGACTGACATTAGACTTGAAGTACCAGACGGAAAGCACATCCAGCAAAAACCGTTATCTTTACGATGCACAGTCGTACACGGTACGCAATATGGTAAACGATGCCGCCCAATACGACCAGGCTACCCAAACGCTTACACTGAATATTCCTAAAGGAGGGCAATTGTCGGAAACACGAGGGGATGCCTATTCGTATACGTTGCGTGCTCAGTTGAATTTCAACCGCTTGTTCAATGGCAAACATAACGTCACCGCACTGGCTGGAGCGGAACGCCGGTTGGTACGAAGCAGTTCGACCACTGCACTCTATTTGGGTTATGATGACAACAGCCTTGCCTATAGCCCTTTCAATCCGTTGATATTAACCCCGTTAAGTGGAACAGAAGCATTGAACGGATATTTTACGTGGTATTACACCAGTAATAATTATCTCTTGGCGGATGAAGACCGTTATGTCTCATTTTACGCCAACGGTTCGTACACCTTCGACGAAAAATATTCACTGACCGCCAGCATGCGTATTGACCAATCGAATTTGTTCGGAACCGATCCTAAGTATCAGTATCGTCCGTTGTGGTCGGTTGGGGCAGGATGGCAACTCGGACATGAAGAGTTTATGAAAGACATTTCATGGCTTAACCGTCTGAACTTACGCTTGACGTATGGTATCGCGGGAAATGTGCCGAAGAACGCAGGCCCGTATCTGAGCATCACCAATACCGGCTACAACGACTGGGTGGGTGGTATTGGCTCTTCTATTTCCAATCCGCCTAACGACCAATTGCGTTGGGAAAAGACTTCTTCGGTGAATGTCGGCGTAGACTTCGCCCTTTTCAACTCGCGCCTAAGCGGAAGTATCGATTTCTACAACAAACGCACAACCGACCTGTTAGGCAACCGTAATGCCGACCCTACCTTAGGCTGGACAACCTTGATGCAAAACTATGGCAAGATGAACAACCGGGGTGTGGAAATCGCCCTGCAAAGCGTCAACATCCGGAACAAGGATTTCACATGGGGAACCAACTTCATGTTCGGCTACAATAAGAATAAGCTGTTGAACTTAGAGGGTACTCAAGAAAGCGTGTTCTATTACACGGCTTACGACGTAGACGCCATTGGCTATCCGGTAAACAGCCTCTTCAGCTACCGTTATGCCGGACTGAGTCACGAAGACGGAAGTGCTTTGGTTTATGACAAAGATGGAAATAAAGTGGCACAGGTCAGCTCGGTGGATGAATTGGTATATTCGGGTACACGTACACCGAAATATACCGCTTCGTTAAAGAACTCATTCCGCTACAAAGATTTCGATTTGTCGTTCATGTTCGTATACTATGGTGGCCATGTAATGCGTGATGTAACGCAGACGTATATGAGCGGCGCACCTACCGCCAACCTGAACCGCATCAACTTGAACCACTGGAGGCAACCGGGCGATGAGAATATCCCAGGAGTAGGACCTGCCTTCAACCGGAATATTTATTACACGCAGGCACAAGCATGGTATGCCGCCGATGTACACGTGAAACGGGCAGACTATATCAAATTGCGCGATATCTCTCTCAGCTATAACTTACCTTCCAGATGGTTGCGGCGCTTTGCCATCAGCTCGGCTGCCATTACCTGTCAGGTCAGTGACGCCTGGTGGTGGGCGGCAAATGGCGACATCGACCCGGAAGCATACGCTGTATCGGGCTACGGATGGGGCTCACTCACTTTACCCAACCCGACAACTTATACCATCGGATTATCCATCAACCTTTAAAGCATAATGATATGAATAAAAAAATACTGACCTTGTTTGCAGGATGTTGTCTGGCTTTCGCTTCGTGTGACAACTTTTTAGATATTCAGCCGAAAGGAATCGTCATTCCAAAGACCTGCGAAGACTATGAAACCTTGCTCAACGACGCGCAGCTGATGAAAGCGTCTGAATCGTATCCTATCTATCTGACCGATGACATCTTCATGCTGGATGACGATGACATGACCGGCGGATTCAACTACATGGAACTGCCCAACCAACGCTTGTACACTTTTCAATCGGAAGTATTCGGTGATGGCGAGACAGATGGGTTATGGACTTATTCGTACAACCGTATCTATACCTACAACGTTATCATCAATAATGTATTAGGTTCGAGCAACGCTACCGAAGAACATAAAAAACAAGTACAGGCAGAAGCCTTGGTAGGACGCGCCTTCGAATACTTGACGCTGGTCAACGCTTACGGCAAGCATTACGATGCAGAAACAGCGCAAACCGACCCCGGCGTGCCTCTGTTGTTAGACGAAGACATAAACAAGAGCAATCTGACGCGGGCTACGGTACAGCAAGTGTATGACCAAATCAAAGCGGATCTTGACCAGGCCTCACTCAATTTGCCTGAACGCCCCGTATTGAATGCCAACCGCGCTTCACGTCCTGTAGGCTACGGTATGCTGGCGCGTATGTACCTCTATATGGGCGATTACGAACAAGCTTTAGAGAACGCCCGACTTTCGTTGGAAAACAATTCCACTTTGCTCGACATGAAGCAATATAACGTGGTAGACCCTGAACAATACTTCGGACGCACCGATTTGCCACAAGACCCTTCCGACAATCCGGAAAACATCTATGTGCGACGGATGCCATATGTATACGGAGTCAACTCCTCGGTATATGGCTCTGATGACCTTATCAACCTGTACGACCACGAGAATGACAAGCGTTACCTGCTTTATTTCACCAAACGTTTAGGAACTACTACTACCGACTACGACCTCTATGCGCCTTATGTAGCACTCAACATTGCCATGGGCACACCTGAAATCTACCTGATTGCGGCAGAGTGTGAAGCAAGAATCGGCTCGAAGGACCAAGCGATGGAATATATCAACACGTTGCGCGACTATCGGATTGTAAATAATACGCCAATCAGTGCCGACAGCAATGAGGAGGCTTTACGCCTGGTATTAGAAGAAAGACGGCGCGAACTGACCATGAACGGGTGTATGCGCCTTATCGACTTGAAGCGTCTGAACAAAGAACTTGAATTTGCCAAGACCATCACACACCGCGCCAACGGGGTAGACTATACATTGGAGCCTAACAGCCCCAAATATGTATTGCCTATTCCGCCTACGGTATTACGTTATAATCCGGACATGGAAGACAATCCACGCTGAGAGCATAAGAAGCTGTTTTGAATTTATCGTGTGATGATTTGGGATGAGTTTTTGAGGCAT
>URCM01000082.1 GCA_900546355.1 uncultured Bacteroides sp. | reverse complement strand
AGCTCTTTACTGCAATTGAGATTGCCATTGAGATTGCTTGCGGATTTTAGGTTAATAATGTTTTTTATGATTTCTCACAATCACAAATGTAGGAATTTTGTTTGAAATTAATTTTTCTCTATGTTACATATTTTATCACATATGTTACATTTTTGGACTCGTATGTAACATTTTTTATCAGAAATCGTACATTTGTGTTGTTTGGCATATTTTTTAAAGTGCCTCCTAATAGGAAATATGAAGGCTTATTTACCTTAAAAAGATGTTAGTTATTGTATAGGACTTGCCCGTAAACTTGGTTGCGATAAACTTGTAATCTGCTTGATTTGTCTATGGGCGGCAAGAGAGTATAACTGCGATGCTGATACGATTACTAATTGTATGTTTCCAATGAGGCAGATGGACAAGTTCCGAACCGTTTCTAAAGAAAAGCGTTCGTTTCCTTCTTATTTGACAGAAAATCGTTATCTTTACCGCCAAATTGAACGAAAACAAGGATTATGATTAAACTTTTGTTGGTAGAAGACAACCCCAACCTGTGTTACATCGTGCAGAGCGGGCTGCAGGAACTGATAGGCGGATATGAAGTATATACCGCCTCTAACGGCAAAGAAGGGCTGGAAGTCTGGAAAAAACACCGGCCGGACATCATTATCAGCGACATTGATATGCCCGAAATGGACGGCTTTGAAATGGTCAGGCGCATCCGCGAAACAGATGGAGATGTTCCTATCCTCTTCACTTCGGCGCTGACCTCGCCCAAAGACGTGCGGAAGGGATACGAGTTGGGCGTAAACAATTACGTCAAGAAACCCTATGTGCCCGACGAACTGGATGCCCATATCCATGCCATCCTGAAGATGAAGAACGGAGAAAAGAGCCGGACGGAAACCGGACATCTGAAAATAGGGCATTACACCCTGGATACAGACCATGCCACCTTACGCGACGACACAAGCGGAAAGACTCAAGTGCTGACCCAACGGGAAGCGCAGATATTGCAGCTGCTTGCCGAAAACAAGAACGAAGTGGTGCGCCGCGAAGCTATTCTGAGCCGTTTCTGGAATACGGAAGACGATTTCTTTGCCTCGCGCAGCCTGGATGTGTTTATCAACAAGCTTCGCAAACATTTCGAATCTGATGCAGATATCGAAATAAAAACCGTGCGGGGCATCGGGCTGATGCTGGTAACGGGATAAGAGCTTTTTCACCACAGATTACACAGATTAAGTTACAATTAAGAGCGAATCATAAATAACCCAAAATTGTGCTTGTCGTTATTAACTATTAATTGTTCACTATTAATTATTTTCAATCCGTATAATCTGTGGTGAACAAACCATCATCGTTCGTAATCGGTAAAGCGGATGCCTTCGGCGGCGTAATCATAGCTGCGGGAGAGTTTCCAGCTTTGGCTTGTTTCGTTCCAACGGTAGATGTCCTTGCTCTGCAGTTCGCCTTTATCCGAATAAACCATTTCGCTACGCACCGATTTCACATAACCCATATCGGTCTTTGCGCATACCTCGCGCACCGTCACACGCTTGCCCGCCAACTCATCGTTGAACAACTTCTCCGGAGTCTGTGCGCTCATCACTGTTGCTACACTTGCCAATACCATTACACTCGCTGCTTTTTTCAAATTCATTGTTTTCATAATACGCTCTATTTTAATGTGATACTTTTGTTTTATTTTGATATGACAAAGGTAAGCGTTCCGCTCTTCCTTTTAGGTTATCGGTATGTTATCTTTAGGTTAACGGAGATTTTTTCGCGGATAATCGTATCTTTGCCTGCAGAAAACAAAATACATTACACGCTATGGACAAGAAAAAGATAAAAGAATTTTTCGCCGATAAAAAGAACCGGCGATTCGCAGGGCTAAGCGCATTGACTTTCTTAGGGCTTATCGGGGCATTGGCGTTGCAGGCGGTGTGGCTCATCAATACATACCAGTTGATACAAGCTAATATCCGCAAAGAAAGCTATGAAACGATTGAAAAAGCTCTGGAAGAAGAAGGGAACATGAGATTCGGACAAACCCCTAAAGGTACAAAAATCATGAGCGGCCCAACCAATGATACCATTCCACCAATGACCTATTTTTACCAACGCCTGAACGATATGGGGTATCCAATGTCGTTGCATAACTTAGATTCAATCACAAACGAACTGCTGGTAAATAAAGATTTAGGGAACAGATATTACATCTATCTTATTAACCTGCAAACAGGAGAAAGGCTGGACAGCATCGGGACACATCAAGAAATGTCGTGGCTAAGCATAAAACCTAAATATTTTCCGATACGTTCCGACTATACCCAAGTCATTCAACTCATACTGACCAATCCTTTTCAGACTTTTCTCGAACGCATGGGACTGCTCATTTTAGCCACCATCATTATTTTAATATTGGTGGTAAGCAGTATCATCTACCAAATCCGTATCATCGCACGGATGAACAAGATTTTCCAGATACGCGAAGACTTTACCTATGCCATGATACACGACATGAAGACACCGCTCAGCTCCATTTTCACCGCACTCTATTTCCTGCATAGCGGAAGGCTGGACAACAAACCCGAGACAAAAGAGAAATATTACACCATAGCCGAAAACGAAGTGGACCACCTGCTGACCCTTACCAACAGGGTGCTCACCCTGTCGAAGCTGGAAAGCCACAAGCTGGAAATGAACCGGGAAGACGTACAGCTGGAGCCGATGGTAGAGAACCTGACCGTGAAGTTTACCGCCAAGGCGCAAAAGCCTGTCCGCTTCACCGCCGACTTGAAGGCTCCGATGGTATATGCCGACAAAGAATACCTGGAAGAGGTATTGAGCAACCTGATGGACAACGCCATCAAGTATTCGAAACCCGAAGGAGTGGACATCCGTATCCGTTCGGAACTGAACGAGAAATACACCGTCATCAAGGTGCACGATAACGGTCTGGGCATCTCGGAAGCCGACCAGCGCACTATCTTCAACAAATACGAACGTGCCGCAGCCGGACGAAAGAAGAACAAGAACAGACCTTCCGGCTTCGGCTTAGGGTTGAACTTCGTACAACAAGTGATGCATGCCCACGAAGGAAAGGTATTCGTCACCAGCATCGAAGGAGAGTTCACCGAATTTGCATTATTATTTCCAAGGTAATTATTCAGGTGACTAGGTACTAGGTGACTAGGTGACTAGATATTAAATACATTAGTAAACATCAGCAAGACTATATACTTGATAAAGTATTGTTTTTTAAAACCTAGTCACCTAGTACCTGGTCAACTAGTTAACTAAAATCACATCGGCATCACCACAAATACGCGGTAGTTCTGCTGGGCTTCCAATTCTTTCATGAAGCTACAGATATCCGCCGCGCCTATCGCTTCAATCACCGCCTTGGTATCGGCAGGCAATTCGGAAGGAAGCAGTTCGTTTCCGGCTATCTCGCCACACCAATAACTGTTGGTGCGCTCCATTTCGGCAAAGTGTTTTACCATAAACTCTTTTACCTTGGCAAGTTCGGCTTCGTCTACCTGTTGCGCCAGTTTCGCAAATTCGTTGCGGATAATCTCCAGCGCACGGTCTTTCTTCTCCGGTTTTATCGGGAACACAGTCTGATACACCAAAGGCACATCCGACGTACGTTCCAGCACACCGCCGGTAGAAATGGAGTAAGTAGCCCCTTCTTTCTCTCTTACCTCGCTGAGCAGGCGGGCACTCATCAGCTGGGCACACATCGATGCCAATATCCGGTTCTTGAAGTTATAAGGAACGGTTCCGCTTACGAAGATACCGCCATACGCCTGCGGCACTTCCATTTTCAGTTTGACCTCTCCGGTCTTTTCGCCTGCAGTCACCCCTATTCCGCTGATACGCTTGATTTCAGCCTTCTGTGTCGGGTCGGACGGCAACGAAGCCAGATATTGTTCCGCCAGGCTTTTCAATTCTGCTTCATCAAAGTTCCCACTGAATACGAAAGTAAACTGGGAAGCATTGGCAAGTTGTTCGCGGATTATCTTCAGGATATGCTCACGGTTCGCCCCGTCGACATCCGCCGCATCCAGCATCTGCATACGCGGCGACTGATACATAAACTGATTCAATTTCTGCTGGAAAATCAGTTGGGGATTGGATTCCTGGTTCTGAAGCACACCTTTCAACAGGTTCTGCAATGCCGTAAACTCATCGGCGGTGACATTCAATTGCGTAAAGTTCAGGTAAATCAATTCCATAAGGGTCTTCAGGTCTTTAGGAGTGGCATTGCCGCTGACATTGCGCACGTAATGGTCCAGTTCGATATTGACAATCGCTTGCTTTCCTGCCATTTGCTTTGCCAAATCGGCAAAGGTGAACTCGCCTAAACCATGCTGGGCAGCCACGACAGGCATGAATAGCAAATCGTTAACCAGTTCGTCGCCATAAACCGACGTACCACCCTTAGCCGTAGCACGGAATACGATTTCATCGTTTTTGAAGTCAGTCTTCTTCACAATCACCTTCACTCCGTTTGATAGCATCCATTCCTTGGCGCCGAACTGGGGAAGCGCTTTTTCCGATACAACCTTTCCGGCTGCCGGAAGCTGGCTTATCAGCGGCTCATTCTTTACATTATCCACATACGGAGCAATCTCTTCGGCATCTATCTGTGCCAAGGAGGCTTTCAGGGCAGCAACATCCGGACAAACGATACCTTCTTTCTCCGGAAGTGCAATCAGGACTGCCATGTTCCGTTCGTTAAGCAACTGGGCATACATCTGATTGACCGCCTCAACCGGAATCTGATTGGCAAGCATGTTCATCAGCTGATATTCGTTCTCGATACCCGGAATCGGTGTCTTGTCGAGGAAGTTACGGACATAGGATTCAGCCAGTTTCCTGTTCTCCTGATGATTGCGGTTATTGTATGCCTGTTCCAGTTGCGACAGGTATTCGGAACGGCAACGTGCATACTCGGTAGCGGTAAAGCCTCCGCGTTTGGCACGCAACACTTCCCGATAGACTGCGTCCATAGCCGGTTCGGTGTCGCTTCCCTTCGGTACGGCAATATATGCCATCGCCTTCTTGGTCTTACACAATTCCATATCGCCATGCTGTCCCTGCGCCAAAGCATACGGGGCATCCGGCTTGGTGGAAATGTCATGCAGGCGATACATCATCATCATGTCCGCCATGTCCAGCATGTATTCGGTGGTAAGCGACAGCATCGTATGGCGGAGCGAGTCGGGCAATACATCATACTTGAAGTAGAACTTCACCAGCGAATTGCCCTGCTCCTTGTCTTGTCCGATAGCTATCACCGGTTCGGTAAAGTCGTCTACCGGATAATAGATACGTTCGGCAGGCTGGGCGGGAAGCTCAATAGGCGCGAACAGTTCCTTGATTTTAGCCTCAATGCGGTCGACATCTACATCACCTACCACAACGACTCCCTGCAAGTCGGGGCGATACCATTTCTCGTAATAATCGCGCAAAGCCTGATAAGGGAAATGGTCGACAACTGACATCAGTCCGATAGGAGAACGGCTGCCATAGCGGCTATCCGGGAAAATAATGGGCGATGTTTTTTCAAAAATGCGTTGCATGGGAGGCATCTGGCTGCGCCACTCTTCATGAATCACGGCACGTTCTTCATCAATGGCTTTGTCTTCGAGCAACAGGCCGTTTGCCCAGTCGCTCAAAATCAGCAGGCAGGAGTCCTGCACGCCGATGCGTTCCGAAGGCACTCCGCAGATGCGGTACACGGTCTCGTCGACAGCTGTATAGGCATTGAGGTTCATGCCGAACTTCACGCCTACCGATTCCAGCCAGGGAATCAACGTGTTGCCGGGGAAATGCTTGGTGCCGTTGAAACACATGTGCTCTAAGAAGTGAGCCAATCCGCGCTGGTTTTCTTCTTCCTGAATGGACCCTACCTTTTGGGCGATATAGAAGTCCACCTGGTTTTCCGGATAGTCGTTGTGACGGATGTAGTAGGTCAGTCCGTTGTCCAGTTTTCCGATACGGACGTTCTTGTCCACTGGTACAGGAGGCATCTGCTGTGCCCGTAAGCCCAAGGGAAGCATGCTGCATCCCGCCAAGGCCAAACAAATAAATTTCGTAAATCTTTTCATAAACTTTTTCTTATTACTTTTTATCAGATTATTTTCCTTTTAACGATGCAAAAGTAAGCTTTTGCCTCCGCACGCTATGTTATCGAAATGTTATCTTTAGGTTAACGGGGATTCACGATAGAAAACCACACCCCTGGCTGACATCAAACAAAAAACAATCTTTTGCGCAATCTGTGGTGAAAAAAATGTATCTTTGTCGTATGATAAACCCATAAAACAATTCTGGTATGGAAAAGGAAAAAGTGAAAGGCATCCCTTACGGAGTGGCAAATTTTGAACAGCTAAGGCAAGAAAATTCCTATTACGTAGACAAGACGATGTATCTTCCCCTGCTGGAGGATATGGGCAACTACCTTTTCCTAATCCGTCCCAGAAGATTCGGCAAGAGCGTATTCGTCAGCATGATGCAGGCGTATTACGACATTGCCAAAGCAGACCGGTTCGATATGCTGTTTGACGGATTGTGGATAAAGGAACATCCCACACCGCTGAAGAATGCTTTTCAGATTATCTATTTTGATTTTTCCATTGTGGGAACAGGATTCAATGAACAGGAATTGGAAGAAAACTTCAACAAATATTGTGGACAAGTACTGGACGTTTTTGCCGAAATCTATGCCAGTTTCTACGACAACGGATTTGAGCAAGAAGTCAAAAAAGAAAGCAGTGCCCGTTCCAAACTGAACTACATCAATCTACATGCACACAAAAAAGGATATCCACTTTACCTGATAATTGACGAATATGATAATTTCACCAATGTTATCCTAAGCAATGGTGGCAAAGAACTGTTTCGGCGCCTGACCCATGCGAGTGGTTTCTATCGTGCATACTTCAAATTATTCAAAGCCATGTTCACCCGCGTATTTCTTATCGGTGTATCACCGGTTACATTAGACGACTTGTCAAGCGGATACAACATCGACTGGAACATCTCGCAAGCACCGGAATTCAACCACATGCTCGGATTCTCGGAAACAGACGTAAGGAAGATGTTCCGTTATTATCAGGAAAACGGCAAACTACGTGCCGATGCTGACATCGAAACCATGATGACGGAAATGAAGCCATGGTATAATAACTATTGTTTCGCCGAAGAATGCCTGAATGATGACCGATTGTACAATTGTGATATGGTTTATTACTACCTGAGACATCAGGTTCAGTACGCACGTGCTCCTAAAGAAATGGTAGACAAGAATATCCGTACCGACTACAAAAAGCTGAAAATGCTTGCAGACATTGACCGGGGAAACCAGCGGGAAAACCGTATGAGTGTCATCGAAGAGATAGCTGCCAAAGGTTCGATACTGATGACACTGAAGACTTCGTTCCCTGCCGAATACATAACAGAAGATGAGAATTTCAGAAGCCTCCTCTATTATTACGGACTGCTCACCATGAAAAGAAGTGTGGGAAGACGTATCGAAATGACCATACCCAACAACTGCATCCGTGAACAATACTGGAGTTTTATGCGAGACTATTTCAACCGTAATGCGCATATGGACATCATTGCCTTACAGGATGAAATGGACCTGATGTCTTTTGACGGAGAATGGAATCCACTACTAAACCGTATCGCTACTGCATACCGGGAGAACTCATCCGTAAGAGACAGCATCTTGGGAGAACACAACCTGCAGGGATTCTTTAAAGCATTCCTGGCACTGAACAGCCTCTATTTGGTAGAGCCAGAAACCGAACTGAACTACGGATACAGCGATTTCTTTCTGCTACCCGACAAAGCTCGTTTCCCTGAAATTGCCCACAGCTACATCATGGAACTGAAATACGTGAAGCCTTCCGCTACCGATGCGGAAATAGAAGAGAAGAGCAGGGAAGCCAACGAACAACTGAGAAAATACAGTGGGGACAAAATAGTGAGACGGCTCTGCACCCATACCCAGCTACATCTGCTGAAAATTGTGTTCCAAGGAGCAGAGATGAAGATTTGCGAAGAAACAGGAAGTATCGTCCTATAACAAACAGTACCACTACAGTATGAACTGGCTTTTTAATGGATTCCATAATGAATTCTAACGATGCACCAAATGAAGATATATTATTCACTGGTTCAACTTTTATTTTCTCATCTTGTTCTAAGAAGCTGTTTTGAATTTCTCCAAAAAGTTTTTCTTGGCTTGATGTACCCGTTTTCGTGTGTGCTTTGGGCGATTTTTTGGTCCTTTTCGCTCCTGTTCTTCGTCAGATAGCCCGCTATCTTCCTCATCACAGAAGCGAAAATGCCTCAAAAACTCATCCCAAATCATCGCACGATAAATTCAAAACAGCTTCTAAATACAATAAATTTGTTCGGCCGAGAATGAATTAATGCAGGATTGAATGGGAGATAACCTGTTTGAAGCAGCCTTACTTTTACGTTCTCCGTCTCAAAACCGTACGGTTTCCGATGCAAAAACATATGGTTTCCGTCCCAAAACCGTATGTTCTTGGGACGGAAACCATAAAAAGGTATCGTTTGCATCGATATACAACCTAAGCGGAAACTGAAATGTAGTGAAGGTATTGAGGAATTAATTATAAATGTACGCAACGTCCTTCTCCGATTCATTCAAAACTGTTTCTGTTCTTTTCCAGTCCGTGCAATCTGTGGTGAAAAGCACTCACGCTCCTTCTTCCTCGTTCAGGATAAACCGCTCGATTTCTTCAACAGACCCGCAGGCGAATCCTTTCAGCAGCCTGCCCTCACGCAGGTAATGGATGCTGTCGCACACTTCATGCAAGACATCCAGCCGGTGCGAAGACAGAATGACGGTTTTCCATTGCGCTTTCAGGTAGCTTATCAGGTGTTTCATCCGGATACACCCTTTCAGGTCGATGCCGTTGAAAGGTTCGTCCAGAATATAAAGGTCGGGGTCTTGCAGGTAAACCGCCATAAAGCCCAGCTTCTTTTGCATCCCCGTGGAATATTCGGAAGCATAGCGGTCGAGAGGCAGGTGGAACATGTTTGCATTCAGGTAATCGATTTGTTTCCGGTCTACCTTCTTGCCGTATGCCCGCAGGCAAAACGCGATGTACTCGTATCCCGTCACCAGCGGATAGAAGAAATTGTCGGCAGGCAGATAGCCCACCGTCACCCACTCGCCTTTCCGAATCGTACCTTCGTACGATGTCATCCCCGTCAGGCAACGGAACAAAGTGGTTTTTCCTGCCCCATTGTCCCCTACCAGCCCGTACACCTTTCCCCAGTCGCAAGCCAGCGAAACACCGTCGAGCACTTTTACACGCCCGAACGACTTCGACACATTTTCCATACACATTATTTCCATATAGCTTTCCATTTTATCCATACCACATACGAAAGTATTCCCACAATCACCAGCCCTGCCAAACAGCCTGCCCAGACGAAACAGGTCCATGCAAACAAGGGAATACATACGGCAAGCTGCATCATCACCATTCCGGCAGATGCCGGACAGACCCAACGGAACAACGCCATGATTTGCAGGTAGAGGATACCTGCCATCAGGCAGGAAAAGAAGAACAGCATGTCTTCTGTCCGGAATCCACCGGCAATGCACATCATCCCGAAAGGCAGGGAAAGGACCGATGCATTCCAGACATTCGCCTTCCATAATTCCCCCTGCAGGATACGGTAACTCTTAAACTTCTGCAACAGATGCGTATCGGGCACGTAGCTATAGGCACCCGACTGGATAACGCCCCAAAGCAACATGCCTGCCTTTGCCACCCGTACATTGCCGTGCAGACATCCTAATGCCGATATACTTATTATAATAAGGTATAGCCAACCCATGCGGCGGAACATCCGGAGGCATTCCATGTTGCCGGCATACAGGAACCCGAGCCTTACGGGAGTTGTCCGGAAGCGGACCGGACGCACGAAAGGAAGCGGGCAAATCATCAACGGCATGCACAAAGCAATCACTGTGTCTTTGTGTCTCTGTGTTCCATTCCATTTTTCGCAAACCAATTTTGTTCTACTATATCGCTATGTTATTTTTAGGTTAACACGAAATTCTTGTGTGCATTTATGTGGACGCCTTTCGGAATGCTTTTCGCAATTCATTTCCGATTGACTATGATTTATCATCCCTACGTTTGTCTGAACTGATTCCGAAATTTTCCTGAAAATCTTTCCAGTATGTCTATAAATTCGGAAGGAAGCCTTTGGAGGGTTTCTTGGCAGATGGCTTCCGGCACTTTGCCATAATAAGCTTCGGCAATGCTGCCTGCAATCGCTCCCATCGTATCGGCATCTCCTCCTAGGGAGACCGCTAAACGGACGGCACTTTCGTAATCTGTACTTTCTAAAAAGGCAATGATGGATTCGGGAACGGAACCTTGGCATCGGGAATCGAACCGGTAGGACGGACGTATTTCATCGCAAGTGCGGTGCAAGTCGTATCCGAAAGTAGTTTCCACGTATGTCCTTATCTTTTGTTTCGTTTCGCCTTGCCGTGCCAGGAAGATACTGGCAGCTACGGCTTGTGCTCCTTTGATGCCTTCGGGGTGATTGTGGGTGACCGAAGCACTCCGGCTGGCGGCGTCTGATGTCTCTTCCAATGTACTGAATGCCCATCCTATGGGACTGACCCGCATGGCAGACCCGTTCCCGAAGCTATGGTAAGGCTGAGGCTGTTCGGCCTGTAACCATTGCCGGAACATCCCTCCGTATCCGGCATTCGGATAACGGTTCCCGTATCGTTGCATGATGCGTGCTAAATCTCCTCCGTTCAATAGCCAGTCGGCATTGGCAATGGTCATCACGGTGTCATCAGTAAACCGTGAGCCTTGGGGAAAGAGATGGAAATCAATGCGTTTGGTCCGGTAGTGTTCGTAAACCGAACCGATGATGTCGCCTGCTACAGCTCCTAAGAGAAGTCTTCCGGAGGGCATTTCTTCCGGAATGTGTGGATGTGTGGTAAGATGTTGGCCTGTATGCATAGTTGTAAGTATTTAATGTCGCTCCGAAGATAAAACAAATTTGGCGAAAAAACAAAAGGCTGATGTTTTCATGAGTCCAAACACCCTCGGGCAAGAGGCGGAAAAGACCGTGGGGAAAGTCATCTATCTGCGTAGGCAAAGTGATATATCTGTATGGGCACGTGAAGGTATGTTAGAAGCTGTTTTGAATTTATCGCCCAAAGCACACACGAAAACGGATACATCAAGCCAAGAAAAACTTTTTGGAGAAATTCAAAACAGCTTCTTACTTTTTGAAGGGATATATTTGTCTTTTTCCCAAAGAAAATCCGTACATTTGTTGCCTATATAATATAATGTATAATAAAGAACAAGACATGAAGTATCCATATAGCCGGATAACGGTAAAGATAGGCAGCAATGTGCTGGCACGTAAGGACGGGACGCTGGATGTGACCCGCATGTCGGCACTGGTCGACCAAGTGGCGGAACTGCACAAGGCAGGAGTCGAGGTGGTGCTGGTCTCTTCGGGAGCGGTCGCTTCGGGACGTAGCGAGATAAAAGTATCGCGCAAGCTGGATAGCGTAGACCAGCGTCAGTTGTATTCAGCCGTAGGACAAGCGAAGTTGATAAACCGTTATTACGAACTGTTCCGTGAGCACGGGATAGCCGTAGGGCAAGTGCTGACCACCAAAGAAAGCTTCGGCACCCGCCGGCATTACCTCAACCAACGGCATTGCATGCAGGTGATGCTGGAAAACGGGGTGATTCCGATTGTAAACGAAAACGATACCATATCGGTCACCGAACTGATGTTCACCGATAACGACGAGCTTTCGGGGCTGGTGGCTTCGATGCTCGACGCGCAAGCCTTGATTATCCTGAGCAACATTGACGGTATCTATAACGGTTCGCCTTCCGAGCCGGGCACTTCGGTGATACGCGAGGTAGAACAAGGGAAAGACCTTTCCGATTATATCCAGACCGAGAAATCGGGGTTCGGAAGAGGAGGGATGCTGACAAAGACCACCATTGCCCGCAAGGTGGCGGACGAAGGCATTCTGGTCATTATCGCCAATGGGAAGCGGGACAATATCCTGATAGACTTGCTGGAACATCCCGAAGATACGGTCTGCACCCGTTTTGTCCCTGCGCCCGAAGCCGTATCGAGCGTAAAGAAATGGATTGCCCATAGCGAAGGATTCGCCAAGGGAGAATTGCACTTGAACGCCTTGGCGGCCGAAGCATTGAAAGGCAAGAAAGCCGTAAGCATCCTGCCCGTAGGCGTAACCCGCATCGAAGGTGATTTCGAGAAGGACGATATCGTCCGGATAATGGATGCCGGAGGAAGGCAAATCGGAGTAGGGCGCATCGGGGTAAGTGCGGAAGAGGCCCGCCAGATGCAGGGCGAGCACGGCAAACGTCCTTTGGTGCATTACGATTATTTGTATTTGGATTGAGAAGCTGTTTTGAGAAGCTGTTTTGAATTTCTCCAAAAAGTTTTTCTTGGCTTGATGTATCTGTTTTCGTGTGTGCTTTGGGCGATAAATTCAAAACAGCTTCTGACATTTCAGAATCTTTTCAGAATCGTTCGTCATCTTTGCGTCAAACAAATGTAAAAGCAAGAAAAACGATGAAGAAGTATTTAACCTTTTGGACACTCTTGATTAGCGGGATGCTTTTCTTTGTGTCGTGTAGTGATGATGACGATGTGTCTGACGGCGGTAACGGTATGGTGCCGCAAGCCGTATTAGACGCTTTCCAAAGCCAATATGGACAAACACGTGCCGAATGGTCGGTGAAAGACGGATATGCCATAGCCGAGTTTATGGGTGAGAACGGGGAAACCATCGCTTGGTATGCGTTGGATGATGCCCGTTGGGGAATGACTGAAACCGAAATACCTTATTCGGCGTTGCCTCAAGCCATACAGGAAGCTATCGCCCAAAGTGCGTATGCCAGCTGGACTCCAGATAGGGAAGTAGATGTCTTGGACCGTTTCGGTGCCGAAAAGCTTTATGTCATCGAGATGAAAAACGGCGGGACGGAAGTTGACCTTTATTATACCGAAAGCGGCATATTGGTAAACGAATATGTGGACAACGACGGGAAGGACAACGATTATACCGGCTATTTGCCCCAGACTCCCGTGGCAGGCGTAAATGACTGGATTGACCAGCATTTCCCCGGCGCACGGATTGTGGACATAGATGTAGAACGCAACGGGACGGAAGTTGAAATCATACAGGACGGCATGAAGCATGAAATCTGGTTCGATGCTTCTTCGGCATGGGTCAGCACCAAGACGGAATACGGCTGGCGGAATGTACCCGATGTGGTTCAAGCGTTCGTGCAGGCCAATTATCCTGATTATCGCATTGATGATGTAGACCGTTATGAAACCGCCGCCAATCGTTATTACTGTGTGGAGATAGAGCGCGGAGACCGTGAAAAGAAAATCTACCTGAACGAGCAAGGAGAAGAAATCGGCCGTCCTGATGCGGGTACGGACCTCCCTTCGGATGGAGACACGCAGGTAACTACGGGCATTGAAGCATTCATCCAGGCGAATTATCCGGGCGCGGTTATCCGCGAACGTGATTACGATGACGGATGCATCGAAGTGGATATCATCCATGACCGCCGTGAAAAAGAGGTGCTTTTCAACTTCCGTGAAGAATGGATGCGCACCACGTATGATGTATATCCGGATGAATTGCCCGATGCGGTGAAAGCGGCGTTGAAAGCAGAGTTCGGTGAACACGCTTATTGGGGAAATGATGATTGCGAATGTGTAGAGACTCCCGAAGGCACGTTCTACGAAGTGGAAGTATGGGACGAATGGGATGTATACCTCAGTGCTGGAGGTGACATTCAGTGGAAAGAACGTTAAGAAGCTGTTTTGAATTTCTCCAAAAAGTTTCTCTTGGCTTGATGTATCCGTTTTCGTGTGTGCTTTGGGCGATTTTTTGGCCCTTT
>URCM01000081.1 GCA_900546355.1 uncultured Bacteroides sp. | reverse complement strand
AATCCTTATCCAAATACTTATAATAGCCCGTAATGGCGATCATCGCCGCGTTGTCCGTAGTATAGCCGAACTTGGGAATGTAGATTTTCCATCCGTAGCGCGCCGCATGCTCACGGAACGCATTACGCAAGCCGTTATTGGCGGATACGCCTCCGGCCACCGCCACTTCGCGGATACCTGTATCCTTCACCACCCGGCGCAACTTGTCCATCAGGATATCCACGATGGTCTTTTCCAACGAAGCGGCAAGGTCGTTTTTATGATGTTCAATGAAGTCAGGATCGTCTTTCAGCCAGTCGCGCAACGAATACAGAAACGAAGTCTTCAGCCCGCTGAAGCTATAATCATAGCCACCTATGTGGGGCTTGCTGAATGTAAACGCTTCCGGATTGCCCTGACGAGCCAACTTGTCGATAATCGGTCCGCCCGGATAGCCCAAGCCCATCACTTTCGAGCATTTATCGATAGCCTCGCCCGCCGCGTCGTCGATGGTCTGCCCCAGCACTTGCATATCATTGTAGGCATTCACACGGATGATCTGCGAATTGCCTCCCGACACTAATAAACAAATAAACGGAAACTCAGGCTGAGCGGACTCTTCCTTTGGTTCCCTGATGAAATGTGCCAGCACATGTCCCTGCAGGTGGTTGACATCAATCAAAGGAATACCTAACGACAAAGCCAAGCCTTTCGCAAAAGATACGCCCACCAGCAACGACCCCATCAGCCCCGGTCCGCGCGTAAAAGCAACAGCGCTTAACTGTTCTCTTGCCACACCTGCACGCTTTAACGCCTCATGCACTACCGGCACGATGTTTTGTTGATGGGCACGCGAGGCCAATTCTGGCACCACACCCCCATACGCCTCGTGCACGGCCTGGCTGGCTATCACGCTCGACAGCAACACCCCATTGCGGATGACAGCCGCCGACGTATCGTCGCACGAAGACTCTATACCTAATATAATAATATCTTGCTTTCCCATAAAAACATGAACTTCAATACGTCAAAATCTCCACTCCGTTGTCGGTCATCACATAAGTATGCTCCCATTGTGCCGATGGCAATTCGTCTTCGGTCACCACCGTCCAGCCATCTTCTTCATCAATAAACACCTCCCACGTGCCCATATTTATCATAGGCTCTATAGTGAATACCATCCCCGGCACCAGCAACATGCCTGTACCCTTACGCCCGTAATGCAACACATCGGGTTCTTCGTGAAACTCCAGCCCCACTCCGTGCCCACACAAGTCGCGCACCACCGAGAAACCATTCTTTTTGGCGTGCTTCTCTACAGCGTGCCCGATATCGCCCACGAAACCAAATGGCTGGGCCGCATCGGCACCAATATCCATGCACTCGCGCGCCACTTGCACAAGTTTTTCTTTTTCCGGAGTAGTTTTCCCGATGATAAACATCCGCGAAGCATCGGCGTAATACCCGTCAAGGATTGTAGTGCAATCCACATTGATAATGTCACCCTCCTCCAATATTTCTTCTTCAGAAGGAATGCCATGACACACCACCTCATTGATAGAGGTACAGACACTCTTGGGAAACCCTTCATAACCTAAACAAGCAGGTATGCCACCATGGCTTACCGTATAGTCGTAAACAATTTTATCGATATCGGCCGTACTCATGCCCTCTCGGATTTTCTCAGCCACTTGGTCCAATACAGCTGTATTCAGCAGACCGCTACGCCGTATGCCTTCTATCTGCTCCGGAGTCTTTATCAGCTCACGGGTGGGCACCACGTGCCCTTTATTCTGATAATAAAGGACTTTCTTATCCAGCTCTGTCAGCTCCGCCCCTTTTGGAATCTTCCAATTCAGCCTCTTTCTTTTCACCATATCTTCGATATTTTTTAAACTTACCGCAAAGGTAGGAAATTTCTCGTTAAATCAGAAAGCGGTTATCGAAATTTGATGAATAATGCGGGAATGACTCAAAAAATCACCCAAAGCACACACGAAAACGGATACATCAAGCCAAAAAAAACTTTTTGGAGAAATTCAAAACAGCTTCTTACTATAATTAAAGGAATTCGATCATTGACCGTTTCTATCAAAGCGAGTTTTCTTAGCAGGATTTTATGGAACTGTCCGAAAAAAAATGCGGCGGGAGCGGTTCATATAACTACATTGAAAACACGATTAGTAATCGTATGCCGTGACGATTAGTAATCGTACAGCCTGACGATTACTAATCGTGTCTGTGATGCAGTTATACTACACCGGTTTATGCAGCCTCATCAGCCCGTACAGGACATCAATACGGGAAGAGCAAAGGTAAGACAAATACCATCACAACTCCCATAATAACCTGCAACGGAAGCCCTACCTTGACATAATCCATAAATGTATATTGCCCGGCAGGCATCACCAAGGCATTAGGAGGCGTAGAGAACGGTGAAGCAAAACACATACTGGCCGCTACCGTCACCGCAAACAAGAAAGGCACAGGGCTAACTCCGATTTGCACCGCACTTTGCAAGGCGATAGGCGCCATCAGTACCGCTGTAACCGTATTGCTGATAAACATTGTCATCAACGAAGTGGTAAAGTAAATGCCCGCCATCAACACCATAGGTCCATAATTACCTAATCCGTTTACCAGTGAATTGGAGATATAGTCGGACGCTCCTGTCTTTTCCAGCGCCAACGACATGGGAAGCATGCCGGCAAACAGTACGATGGTCTCCCAATTGATGGTTTTATACGCAGCCTCTACATTGCGGAAACATCCTGTCAGCACCATCAGCATAGCAGCTATCATCACCGCTGTAACCGGAGCTACCGGAATGAAGTCGAATACCATCATCGCTACCATCAACAACATGACAACCGCCGCTATCGGCGCCTTATAATCCAACGTCACCTTAGCTGCTTCGGCAAGCGGTTGCCCCAAAACCACCCAGTCGGTATCTTCTTTCGTAAGCCGGTCAATGTCTTGCCACGTGCCCTGCACCAACAACACATCACCACTATGCATCCGTTCCTTGCCCAAATCTTGCAAAATGTATTCCTTTTTCCGCCGGATACCCAATACGTTTACATTAAACTTATCCCGGAAACCTGCTTCCTTTACCTGCTGATTAATCATATTGGAAGAAGGCATCAACACGATTTCGGCAATGCCGATATCATAAAAGTCAAGCGAGTTACCCGTTCCTCCCGCCATTTCGGCGGTATGCCCATCCATCAGCTTCAGAGAATAATCCGACGCAAAACGAGACACTACATCCGCCTCACCGGTGACATACAACACATCACCTGCCTGAAGCATCGTATCGGGAGACGCTAATTTCTGCGTCACAGTCTTTAAGAAACGGTGTTGCGGGCTCTCTCCCCGGCGCACCTCCAGTATGTTCAATCCATACTTACGGCGCACATCCAAAGCCTGTATGGTCTGCCCCAACGGTAAAGAATCGGATTCTACCTGGACACGAAACAAGTTATCCGACAGTCCGTATTCTTCCACCAATTCGTTCAACGACTTGCCCGGTGAAGCCAGCTCGTCTTTTTTCCGTTTTTTCGAGAGAAACCATTTGGTAAGCGGAAGCAATACGACAATGCCCGTCAGCATACATACCAGCCCTACCGGCAAAAATGAGAAGAACGACAAAGGCTCGAACCCCGCATGAACCAACGCATCTTGGATAACCAAATTGGGCGGCGTACCGATAAGCGTCATCATGCCGCCCATGCTGCTGGCAAAAGCCAACGGCATCAACAAACGGGAAGGATTTGTACCCGCATGATGTGCCAAACTCACCACGATAGGCAACATCAGCGCCACTGTTCCGGTATTGCTGACAAAAGCGCCGATAGCGGAAGTGACCAGCATCACCAATAAAAACAGGCGCAATTCGCTTTTCCCCGCCAGCTTCAAGATACGTGAACTAATCATCTTTGCCAATCCCGTCTGAAAAATGGCTCCTCCTACAACAAAAAGCCCTACCATCATGATAACGACAGAATTGGAAAAACCCGACAATGCTTCTTCGGGAGTCAGGATGTGGAACACCAACAAACCTATCAACGCACAAAGCGCAACGATGTCCGACCGCACTTTTCCCGACACAAAGAAAGCCGCCGACAACACTAAAATAAGAAGAGTTACAAGCATCGCTCTAAAAAGTTAAGTATTAAACACACAGCATATCCAACCTTATCTACCGGGAACCCACGCTCCACGGGATATGCATAAATTCCAGAAAAACCATCCCGTCAATTGCCGTGCTGGAACTGTTCAATCAGCAAAGTGAGGTTTGCCGTGAACAAGCGAACAGAAATGGCAAGCAAAATAATCCCGAAAAACTTACGGATGATATAGATACCGCCTTTCCCCAACAAACGCTCGATGCGATCGGTCATCTTTAAAACAACAAATACCCACACCATGTTCAACACCAATGCCAGTAAAATATTAACCGTAGCATATTCTGCCCGCAAAGACAACAAGGTAGTAAACGAACCGGCTCCGGCAAGCAGCGGAAAGACCAACGGCACCAATGTAGCTTCTTTTATCGGCCCTATGTTCTTAAACACTTCTATATCCAATATCATCTCGATTGACATCAGGAAGATGACAAAAGCACCTGCCACCGCAAACGAAGCAATGTCTACCTGAAACAACTTTAAAATCATATCACCGGCAAAAAAGAATGCCAACAGCAACCCAGCCGCTATCAAAGTCGCCTCTAACGCATTGACTGAACGCCCCTTTTGCTTCAAATCTAAAATAATAGGAACAGCTCCAATAATATCGATTACCGCAAACAACACGATAAACGCACTGATCAATTCCTGAAAATCAAATACCCCCATAATTTTCCTGTTTCTAATTTTTGCCTACAAAAGTAACAAAAAATACGGAATCACAGACACATCTATGGGAATATTCTCGCTTTTATACAAAAAAACAACGATTAAAAAAGATAAAAACACGCCCTACTTTCAGAATATTGTTTAACTTTGTGTGTTAAAATGTAACTTAATAAAGTTAAAGACTGATGGAAGAAAATAGTATGTACGATAAACTCTTGTTGCTCCCCTTATTCCAAGGACTCTGCAAAGAAGATTTCACGAGCATATTGGAAAAAGTCAAGCTGCACTTTCAAAAATATCCGAAAAGAAGCTGCATCATACACCAAGGAGATGTATGCAATAGCCTGACTTTCGTGCTGCAAGGCAAAGTAATGTCGGAATCAGCAGACGATGCACACAACTATGCGCTTTATGAAACAGTAGAAGCACCCTACGTGATAGAGCCTTATTCGCTGTTCGGTATGTATCCGCAATATAATGCATCGTATCATGCGCTAACCGATGTGAATATCATCACCATCAATAAAAGTTTTATCTTGACGGAACTGAACAAATATGACATCTTTCAACTGAACTTCATGAATTTGCTCAGTAACCGGGCACAAACCATTTACCGCCGTTTATGGAATGCCCATATAGGAAACACCCAAAACAAAATCATCAACTTCTTACTGCTGCGATGCGCTACAACCACTGGCATCAAACGGCTGCACGTCCGGATGGAAGACCTCGCCGACCTGCTTGACGATACACGTATCAATGTATCGAAAGTATTAAATGAACTGAAACAACAAGGCCTGGTATCCCTCAGCCGGCGTGAAATAGAAATCCCCGACATGAACGCATTGATAGCTTATAACAAAGAAACGAACTAAGTAAAGAACAAACTGTTATGGAAAATCCTTTTTTACACCCCTACCATACACCGCACGACACCGTACCGTTCGACAAAATCACTCTGGCAGACTACGAACCTGCCATCCGTGAAGGTATGCGGCGTGAAGACGAAGAAATAAAACAGATTATCGACAATCCGGAAGAACCGACATTTACCAATACGATACAAGCCCTGGAACAATCCGGAGAATTGCTTGAACGTGTGACAACCGTCATGTTCAACCTGATGAGTGCCGAGACTTGTGATGAACTGGAAGCCATCGCTGAGAAATTAATGCCCGAACTATCGGAGCACAGCAATAATATCAGCTTGAACGAAACGCTCTTCAAACGTATCAAACAGGTATACGACACGCAAGGCCAATTTGCACTGACGCCCGAAGAACACCAGTTACTGGAAAAGACATACGACGGATTTGTACGTAGTGGAGCCAACCTGTCGGACACCGATAAAGAAACATACCGCAAGCTGAGTATGGAACTGAGCACGCTCACCCTACGCTTTTCGCAAAACCACTTGAAAGATACCAATAATTACGAACTGCACCTGACTGCAGCCGAAGACTTGAAAGGACTTCCCGAAAGTGCCATAGAGGCAGCCGCCCATGCTGCAAGCGAAAAAGGAAAAGCCGGATGGATTTTCACCCTACAGGCACCCAGCTACGTGCCTTTCATGAAATATTGCGACAACCGGGAATTGCGCCGGAAACTGTATATGGCATATAACACCCAATGTACGCACGACAACGAACAGAACAACCTTGATATCGTGAAACGCTTGGTAAACCTGCGCATGCAACTCGCACAACTGTTAGGCTATACAGATTTTGCCGACTTCGTGTTGCGCAAACGCATGGCAGAAAACAGCCTACACGTATACCAGCTACTTGACCAGCTATTAGAAGCCTATGCACCTACAGCTCACAAGGAAGTGGAAGAAGTAGCCGCATTGGCACGACAAAGCGAAGGTGCCGGCTTCAAACTCATGCCATGGGATTTTTCTTATTACTCGGACAAACTGCGGAAAATAAAATTCTCGCTTGACGATGAAGAACTCCGCCCCTATTTCGAACTCAGCCAAGTGAAAGCCGGGGTTTTCGGACTCGCTACGCGCCTATATGGCATTACCTTCAAAGAAAACAAAGACATCCCGGTCTATCACCCAGATGTCAAAGCCTACGAAGTCTACGACAAAGACGGAAGTTTTTTGGCTGTGCTATATACCGACTTCCATCCGCGGGCAGGGAAAAAGTCGGGAGCTTGGATGACAAGCTATAAAGAACAGTGGACGGAAGATAACGGCAACGATAGCCGTCCGCATGTCTCTGTCACCATGAATTTTACCAAACCTACACCCGACAAACCGGCATTGCTGACATTTTCGGAAGTAACAACTTTCCTGCATGAATTCGGACATGCCTTGCACGGCATGTTTGCCCGCACACGCTTTAAAAGTATGAGTGGAACAAACGTATATTGGGATTTTGTGGAACTTCCCTCGCAAATTATGGAAAACTTTGCCATTGAAAAAGAATTTCTTAATACCTTTGCACGACATTACCAAACCCATGAACCATTGCCCGATGAATTGATCCAACGGATAATCGACGCGACAAATTTCAATGTGGCGTATGCTTGTCTCCGCCAAGTGAGCTTTGGTTTACTGGACATGGCATGGTACACACGACGCACGCTTTTCGAAGGAGATGTACAAACCTATGAACGTGAAGCTTGGAAACGCGCCCAAATCTTACCGCAAGTAGAAGACACATGCATGAGTGTACAGTTCGGACACATTATGTCGGGAGGGTATGCAGCAGGCTACTACAGCTATAAATGGGCAGAAGTATTGGATGCCGATGCTTTTTCTGTATTTAAAGACAAAGGTATCTTCAATACAGAAGTTGCCCAATCGTTCCGCGACAACATCTTGTCGAAAGGCGGAACCGAACACCCGATGGTGTTATACAAACGTTTCCGCGGACAAGAACCAACCATCGACGCTTTGCTGAAACGGAATGGGATTAAGTAAATAAGTTGCAGATTGAAGTCATCAAGCCCAAAAGCCTCAAAGACTATCAAACCTGCCAATCTAAAACCAACACAATAAAAAAAGAAGTATGCAAATGAAAAAATACCTATCTTATCTCGGGCTGTGCCTGGCCTTCCTTCTTTACGGATGCAACGAGGACGATGTGTTCGAAATCTTCGCAAACGGCCAGACGTGGTACTGGAGTTCTTCATATGACACCACTAACTGGGAAGACGACAACAAATGGGATATGACGCTTTCCATAGACGATGTGGCCCGCATCAACAGTACCAAAGATTCCTACTACGTCCGCTTTTCCGATGACGGGACAGTGGAAGGAAAAGGAAACGCCATCACTTTCAACGGCAGATGGAGCGCAAATGGAGAGGATCATAGTTTTTCTATCAATATCAAGTCGGACCGCACGCCAAGCGGACTCGACAAAACGTTTTTCGATGAAATAAGCAACGCCAAATTCTACCGCGGTGACGCTACGCTCATCAAACTTTTCAACATAGACAAGAACCATTTCATCCAGTTCAGCACGATCAGGATGACCAAATAAACAGAAACAACGACTTATGGAACCGACCGAAAGCAAACAAGAAACATTAGACAAGCGATACATGCGCATGGCTACCATTTGGGCGGAAAATTCTTATTGCCAAAGAAGAAAAGTTGGCGCCCTGATTGTAAAAGACAAGATGATTATCTCGGATGGCTACAACGGAACACCCGCCGGATTCGAGAATGTATGTGAAGATGAACACGGATTGACCAAACCCTATGTGCTGCATGCCGAGGCCAATGCCATCACAAAGATAGCCCGCTCGAACAATAGCAGCGAAGGCGCAACGCTTTATGTCACCGCCTCGCCGTGCATCGAATGTGCCAAATTAATTATCCAAGCTGGCATCAAGCGGGTGGTCTATGCCGAAAAATACAGACTGGAAGACGGAATCAACCTTTTAAAGAGAGCCAATATCGAAGTGATTTATTTAAACAAAGGAGACACGTATGACGACAAACAATAACAAAAACCGGCTTATGCCTTTTCTGCTCGCCTTATGCGTAGTAGTGGGCATCCTCATCGGAACGTTCTATGCCAACCATTTTTCGGGTAACAAATTAGGCATCATCAACACATCATCGAACAAGCTGAATGCTCTTTTGCGCATCATTGACGACCAGTACGTAGATACGGTAAATATGTACGACTTGGTAGAAGAAGCCATGCCGCAAATCCTGGGCGAACTTGACCCGCATTCGGCATACATTCCCGCAAAAGACTTGGAAGCTGTCAACTCCGACCTGAAAGGAAGTTTTAGCGGCGTAGGCATACAGTTCACCATCCAAGACGATACCATCCATGTAAACAGTGTCATACCCGGAGGACCTTCGGAAAAAGTGGGCATGCTGGCCGGCGACCGTATCATCGAAGTGGACGATTCGGCCTTTGTAGGCAAAGTGGTGACTAACACAGAAGCCATGCGCCGACTGAAAGGAGAGAAAGGAAGCACTGTCAAACTGGGAGTTTACCGTCCTGGAGAAGAAGAAATACTTCACTTCAACGTAGTACGTGGCGACATTCCGGTAAAAAGCATCGATGCCGCCTATATGGTCAATGACCGTTTCGGATACATCAAAGTAAACAAGTTCGGCGAAACGACTTATCCAGAATTGCTCGTCGCCCTCGCCAAACTAAACCAAGCAAACTATAAAGGATTGATTATCGACCTGCGTGGCAACACGGGCGGATATATGGCTGCGGCTATCCAAATGATTAACGAATTCCTTCCAGGGAACAGCTTGATTGTATACACCGAAGGGCGGAAATCTCCAAGAGAGAACTACACTTCCAACGGAACAGGAAGCAGTCAAGGCACTCCGCTTGTCGTATTAATGGACGAAGGCTCTGCATCGGCAAGTGAAATCTTTGCAGGGGCTATCCAAGACAACGACCGGGGTACCATCATAGGGCGTCGCTCGTTCGGAAAAGGATTGGTGCAACAGCCCATTGAGTTCAGTGACGGTTCGGCTATCCGCCTGACCATCGCACGTTACTATACTCCATCGGGACGCTGCATCCAAAAGCCATACGAGAAAGGAAACGATTCTGAATACGACATGGATTTGATCACGCGATACGAACATGGTGAATTTTTCTCGGCTGACAGCATCAAGCAAAACACCAAAGAAGTCTATCACACCCGCTTAGGACGCACCGTATACGGAGGAGGAGGCATTATGCCCGATATATTCGTTCCACAAGACACGACCGGCATGACTTCTTACTTCCGTATGGCAGCTACCCGCGGACTGATTATCCGCTATACATTAGACTATACAGACAAAAACCGCAGCACACTTCAACAATATACCACACCCGACAGTATGGCCGCTTATCTGAAGACACAAAACCTGCTGGAAAAGTTTGCATCGTATGCGGAAAAGAAAGGTTTGAAACGCCGGAACATTTTGATGTATAAATCGAAAAAACTATTCGATGAAGTATTGTACGGCAACATTATCTACAATATGCTGGGGACGGAAGCCTACATCGCATACAGCAACCAGACCGACCCAACTGTCTTGAAAGCACTCGAAGTTTTAGAAAAAGGAGAATCCTTCCCTAAAGCACCGGAAGAAGAGTCTTAAAACAATGTGCCGATACAAGGAATGTGCTAATGTAATATGCCAATGTGGATAATGCCGACAACATTGGCTTTACATCGGCGCATTCCCACACTGGCATATTTCCACACTGCACATTAACACCATGAACGACAAACAATCTATCCGGACTGAAATAGCCCTAAAGAAAAAACAACATACCAAAGAAGAACTTAACCGGCTCTCCAACCTTCTATTCAACCGGCTGGAAAAACATCCGCGATTCCAAACGGCGCGCGCCATACTGCTCTACTATTCCTTGCCAGATGAAGTGCAGACACACGAATTCATAGAAAAATGGAGTAAAGAAAAAGACATCATCCTTCCGGTCGTAAAAGGCAATGAACTGGAATTGCGGAAATATACGGCAAAAGCGAATCTCACCACAGGTGCTTTCCATATCAAAGAACCCACCGGAGAACCCTTTACCAAGCCAAGTTCAATCGGGCTTGCTTTCATCCCAGGTGTTTCGTTCGACCGCCAGGGAAATCGGTTAGGGCGCGGCAAAGGATATTACGACCGCCTTTTATGCAACCTCTCCCTATATAAAATAGGTATATGCTTTCAGTTCCAGCTTTGTGAAACATCCCTTCCCGCCAACGAACAAGATATCCCCATGGATGAAGTATGGACAGAAAACGGAAGAATGCATTAAAGCCAGTCAACGGAATACAATGTTCACGATAACTTGCGAACCGACTTGCGCATTCAGATTCCGTATCAACAGCGTACGGCTCATCGCCAACTCCTGACGCAACACCGAAGAAGAAAGATGTACATACAACACTTGGTTTTTGATATACAGATTCGTTGTATAGTGGGCAATAGCAGTGCCCACTACATCCTTCCAGGCATCAATCAGCCGATATTCATTCAAAGGAGTTTCCAATCCCTCCTGCCTCAGCAAACGGCGGATAACGTCACCCACCTGCTCCGTATTGTTTCTTTTCATCTATCATCCTCCTCTTCACGCGCAGACACACATCCATCCTCTACCTCAAATACCCGGTAATCCTTGCCAACCTCGCGCAATATCTTGTCTAAGTGCTCCCGGTTGGTATCGGTAATAAATATCTGTCCGAAATTATCTCCCGCCACCAATTTTACAATCTGCTCTACACGCGAAGCATCCAACTTATCGAAAATATCGTCCAGCAGCACAATCGGTACAGCATGGCTTCCGGTACGCTTCAAGAAATCAAATTGAGCCAATTTGAGCGCAATCAAGTAAGTTTTGTTTTGTCCCTGCGACCCTTCCCGCTTTATCGGAAAACCTTCCAATTCCATAATCAGGTCATCCTTGTGCACGCCTTTGGTGGAATAGCCCAAAACACGGTCACGCTGACGGCTCTCTTTCAGTTGCTGCAACAAGCTGCCTTGTGCCGCGTGCGACTCGTAAGCAAGTCCTACCTGCTCCCTGCCCTGTGAAATATAAGCATAATAAGACTGGAACACCGGAATAAATTCGTCCACAAAATCCTTCCGTTTGCGGAACACAACCTCACCCGCAAGTGCCATCGCTTCTTCCCATAACGACATCAGTTCTTCTTCCGGCTCCAGTTCCGACTTGAGCAAAGCATTACGCTGCTGCAAAGCCTTATTATAACGAATCAACGCGTCCAGGTATTCACGATCAAACTGCGAAATCACCACATCCATGAATCTCCGTCGTTCTTCACTTCCGCCCGCAATCAGCCACGAGTCGGCAGGCGACACCATTACCAACGGTATCAGCCCAATATGGTCGGACAAACGCGTATACTCTTTCTTGTTCCGCTTAAACTGCTTTTTCTGTTTCCGCTTCAAGCCGCAATACACTTCCTCCGGCTCACCCGCATCGGTTTCATAAAATCCTTGTATCACAAAAAAATCCCTGCCATGAAGAATGTTCTGCGAATCAATCGGATTGGTGGCACTTTTGCAAAACGACAAATAATACACCGCATCCATCAGGTTGGTCTTTCCCATCCCGTTCCTTCCGATGATGCAATTCAACTTCCGCGAAAAAGCCAGTTCCACTTGCTCCAAATTCTTATAATTTAAGATAGAAATGCGTTTTAACCACATACGTATACTCCTTTTTGAGCCACAAAAATACGAATAAAAGCAAGATTGATAAAAAAACTTGCCCGCAAATTTCATTTATAAACAGAAATAAACTACTTTTGCTGACCGAAAATCGCGACAAGAGAAAAATAATAAAAAAACAATAAGAAGATGTCAAAAGAAAACCAAATTCACGATCCGTTGAATGTAGACGAAGCGTTGAGCACTTCAGAAGCATTCCTGTTAAAGTACAAAAACCTGTTTGTAGGTATCATTGTCGCCATTGTCGTAATCGTATGCGGCATACTGGCATATAACCATTTCATCGGCGAGCCCAAAGAGCTGAAAGCGTCCGAAGCCTTGTTTAAAGGAGAACAATATTTCGGAAACGACGATTTCGAATCAGCTTTAAACGGCGACAGTTTAGGTTATGCCGGATTCCTGAAAATCGCCAATGAATACAGTGGCACTGATGCAGGAAACCTTGCCAACGCCTATTGTGGACTTTGCTATGCGCAAATGGGCAAATACGAAGAAGCTGTCACTTACCTTGACAAGTTCAATGCAGACGATTATATGGTAGCCCCTGCCATATTAGGCACTTTGGGTAACTGCTATGCACAAATGGGACAATTAGACAAAGCTGCTGCAACTCTGCTGAAAGCAGCCGACAAAGCCGATAGCAACACCTTAAGTCCGGTTTACCTATTGCAGGCAGGTCAGATTTTGGAAAAACAAGGCAAAAACGCAGAAGCCGTAGAAGCGTATAAACAAATCAAAACAAAATACGCCAACTCTTATCAGGCTATGGGCATCGACAAATACATCGAACGCGCATCTATCAAATAAGACATAAAAAACAATAGGCGCAAAAACGCAAGGGGGAATAATGCTCCGCGTTTTTGCGTCTATGCATATAACTATAAATTTTCTTCCATGTCTACAGCTTATCACAATTTATCCGACAACAACACCCATTCCGTACCCGATGCATCAGCCATGCGCTTCGGCATTGTTGTGTCCGAATGGAACCAAGACATTACAGACGCGCTCTTGAACGGAGCGATGAATACATTAAAAAAACACGGAGCCAAAGACGAAAACATCTTGGTAATGACTGTTCCTGGCAGCTTCGAATTAACCTACGGTTCCGCCCAACTCATCAAAAGCGGCAAAGTTGACGCCGTTATCGCTTTGGGCTGCGTAGTGCGCGGAGACACGCCTCATTTCGATTATGTATGTATGGGAGCTACTCAAGGCATCACATACCTGAACGCAACCAGCGACATTCCGGTCATTTACGGGCTGATTACAACCGACAATATACAGCAAGCAGAAGACCGCGCCGGTGGAAAATTAGGAAATAAAGGCGATGAATGTGCTATTGACGCAATAAAAATGATAGATTTCGCTTGCAGATTAAAAAAATAGTATTACCTTTGCAGCGAAATTGAAAAAAAGGAAGAATTAAGAGTAAAAACAAGGAGTATCCTCCATCTCTTGCAACGCAAGAATTCTTTATTCTTCACTCATAAAGGGCAAATACCAGAGTGGCCAAATGGGGCAGACTGTAAATCTGCTGGCTTAC
>URCM01000080.1 GCA_900546355.1 uncultured Bacteroides sp. | reverse complement strand
GAGCAACTGACTCTTAATCAGTGGGTCCAGGGTTCGAATCCCTGAGGGTGTACCAAGCCGTGAGGTGAGTCAAAGAAGTTTCAAGAATGCCATTGGTTCTTGAAACTTCTTTTTTGTAATAGACGAATGCCTGTATTCAGACAATACATACCCCCTGAAAACGGATATATACTGCATTGGCAGTTGAATATATACTGCAACTGCCAACGGATATATACTTCACCGGCAAGGTAAGTACTACTGCGCTTTTAATACGGCCGGATTGCAAATCGTGGGCATCATCCCATGACCACCCCTTCAACCCTTCCAATAAGCCGCAACGCCTTCTCAAACCTCTCCAAAAAAATTCAGGCTTCAAGCCGACTTTCCTGAATAAATAAAAAGAAAGGACTAAAAAATCCGTGAATAAGGAAACCGAAAGAACACATTTTTCCTTACCTTTGTTCTATTAGCACACATTAAATTTATACATTTATGGAAAACTACCTCTTTTGGATTGCTCCAGCCGCCTCGTTCCTGGCACTTGCCCTGGCAGCTTTCTTCTACAAACAGATGAAAGGAGAAAGTGAAGGAACACCCGAGATGCAAAAAATCGCCGAACACATACGCCGTGGCGCAATGTCTTACCTCAAACAGCAATACAAGGTGGTGACCTTGGTGTTCATCGGACTTGCCCTCCTATTTGCCATCATGGCGTACGGATTCAACCTCCAAAACCATTGGGTACCCATAGCCTTCCTCACAGGAGGTTTCTTCTCCGGACTCTCTGGGTATTTAGGCATGAAGACCGCCACCTATGCCTCGGCACGTACAGCCAATGCAGCCCGCCATTCACTCGATAAAGGCTTACGCATCGCTTTCCGGAGCGGTGCTGTCATGGGACTGGTCGTAGTAGGACTGGGCTTGTTCGACATCTCTTTCTGGTATTTGCTCCTGCAATGGTGCATCCCCGACGATATGCTCAACCCCACCTCGAAACTTTGTGTCATCACCACCACGATGCTCACCTTCGGGATGGGAGCTTCCACCCAAGCACTCTTTGCCCGTGTGGGCGGGGGCATTTACACAAAAGCAGCCGATGTGGGAGCCGACCTTGTAGGAAAAGTGGAAGCAGGTATTCCCGAAGACGACCCGCGCAATCCGGCTACTATCGCCGATAACGTGGGCGACAACGTAGGAGATGTGGCGGGTATGGGAGCCGACCTCTACGAATCCTATTGCGGTTCGATACTGGCGACCGCCGCACTGGGCGCCGCCGCCTTCATCGGAAGCGGGGACACCGAAATGCAATTCAAGGCAGTTATCGCCCCGATGCTGATAGCCGCCATCGGAATCATCCTCTCCATCATTGGCATCTTCTCCGTGCACACCCGCGAGAACGCCACAATGAAAGAGCTTCTGAAAGCCCTCTCTACAGGTACCAACCTCAGTTCGTTCCTGATCATCATCGGCACCTTCCTCATCCTCTGGCTGCTTGGACTGGACAACTGGGTGAACATCTCATTGGCAGTAGTCGTAGGACTTTTGGTGGGTGTCATCATCGGACAATCTACCGAATATTACACTTCCCAATCGTATAAACCTACCCGCAAGCTATCGGAAAGCGGAAAAACAGGACCAGCCACGGTCATCATCTCCGGCATCGGGTTAGGCATGATTTCCACTACAATTCCCGTCATAGCCGTTGTAGCGGGTATCATCCTCTCCTATTGGCTGGCTTCGGGATTCGATTTCACCAATATCAGCATGGGGCTTTACGGCATCGGCATCGCAGCCGTCGGCATGCTTTCCACATCAGGCATCACCCTCGCCACAGACGCTTACGGACCGATAGCCGATAATGCCGGAGGCAATGCCGAGATGAGCAAGCTGGGCGAAGAAGTGCGCCGGCGTACCGATGCACTCGACTCGTTAGGCAATACCACCGCCGCCACCGGGAAAGGATTCGCCATCGGCTCGGCTGCCCTTACGGGGCTTTCCCTCCTGGCTTCCTATATCGAAGAAGTGCGCATCGGCCTTGAACGCATCGGAACCGCCATATTGGAACTCCCCAACGGCATCGAGGTAGCGGTCCGAGAAGCAGGACTGGACGATTTCATGATTTATTACGATGTGACGCTGATGAACCCGAAAGTATTGTCGGGCATGTTCATCGGAAGCATGATGGCCTTCCTCTTCTGCGGACTTACGATGAACGCCGTAGGACGTGCTGCCTCGCGCATGGTAGAAGAAGTGCGCCGCCAGTTCCGCGAAATCAAAGGAATCCTTACGGGTGAAGCCGAGCCCGACTACGCCCGATGCGTACAAATCTCTACCCAAGGAGCACAACGCGAAATGGTCTTTCCTTCCTTGCTTGCCATAATTGCCCCTGTGGCTACAGGTTTGCTTTTCGGCGTGCCGGGTGTCATTGGCTTGCTGATAGGCGGGCTTTCCGCTGGCTTCGTACTCGCTATCTTCATGGTAAATGCCGGAGGAGCGTGGGACAATGCCAAGAAATACGTCGAGGAAGGCAACTTCGGAGGAAAAGGGAGTGAAGTACATCGTGCTACAGTAGTAGGCGACACGGTAGGCGACCCGTTCAAGGACACATCCGGCCCCAGCTTGAACATTCTCGTAAAACTAATGAGTATGGTAGCTATTGTCATGGCAGGACTTACCGTAGCGTGGAGCCTATTCTAATCTGCAAAAACGTATGACTGCTTTTGGGATAAATGAATCCATCCAATCCATACCTACTCCATGAAAAAAACGAATATATACTTTGCTCCGCCAACTCAACTATTTCCGTGGGCTGCATCAGCTATATGAAACGACGGGTGAAGTATATGTTCGTTTTAAAACCATACTGACTGGCTGAACATAAACATTCATTAAAATCTTACCCAAAAGCGGTTATACGTCATAAAAGGATTGCCCATTGAGCAATGAATCTACATATTCCTTGTTCTTCTTATTCTCCCCTTTCACGCGCATCATCTTTCTCATTTTCCAAAAGGAAATATCAAAAGCTAACAAAAGAATATTCTTCGGCAGAGTATTGTCAATTTTTTGCGCGCAAAATTGGGATATAATGAATAAATTGTTACCTTTGGACTTTCTAAAAATATGAAGAGCATGAAAGTCATTATTCTACAAACAGATATCCAATGGGCAAATCCCGAAGCAAACCGTAAGCGTGCCGAAGAAATGATGGACACACAGCGAGGAGCTGACCTTTACGTTCTGCCCGAAATGTTTTCCACCGGCTTTTGTACGCAACCCGAAGGTATAGCAGAAACGGAAGGAAAATCACTCCAATGGATGCAACGTCAAGCAAAAGAGCGAGATTGCGCCATTGCAGGAAGCATCGCTACCGAAGAAAAAGAGAAGCATTATAACCGATTTTATTTTGTCACTCCCGACGGACAGGCGCGTTGGTATAATAAGAAGCATTTGTTTACGTATGGAGGTGAGGACAAGCATTATACGCCTGGCAATGAAAGGGTAGTCGTGTCTTTTCGGGGCGTGCGTTTCCTCCTTGAGGTATGCTATGACTTGCGTTTCCCTGTCTGGTCGCGCAACCGGGGCGATTACGATGCCATTCTTTACGTAGCCAGCTGGCCTACGCCTCGTGTGGAAGCATGGAAGGCGTTGCTTCGTGCCCGTGCTATCGAGAACCAGTGTTACGTGATAGCCGTGAACCGGGTGGGAAAGGACCCGTATTGCGAGTATTGCGGAGGAAGTGCCATAATAGACCCCTACGGACATACGCTTGCTGCATGTACCGACGGGCAGGAGGAATGTGCCGAAGCCACGGTAGACATGGAAGAACTGGAAGCCTTCCGCAAGAAGTTTCCCGTATTGGATGATGCGGATGATTTCTCTCTCAGCGCAGATTAACAGATTTATAATCAATATTAATAATTAACAAAGAATGATGAATGACGCAGAGTCTTTCGCTTGCCACTATTCATTATTCATTGTTAATTATTAACTAAGATAACACCTTTATGAATAATAGCGATAAACTTTTATTATTGGGTGACCAGGCGATAGCTTTGGGCGCCATTCATGCGGGGATTTCCGGGGTATATGCCTATCCGGGGACTCCCTCGACTGAGATAACGGAATACATACAGGATTCGCCTTTGGCGAAGGAAAGAGGCTTGCACAGCAGTTGGGGCACCAACGAGAAAACCGCCATGGAGGCTGCTTTGGGTGTGTCGTATATGGGCAAGCGGGCGTTGGTATGTATGAAACATGTGGGAATGAACGTATGTGCCGATGCGTTTGTCAATTCAGCGATTACGGGCGTAAATGGAGGTCTGGTGGTTTTAGCGGCAGATGACCCCACGATGCATTCTTCTCAGAATGAGCAGGATTCGCGCTTCTATGGCAAATTTGCCATGGTACCTATCCTCGAACCTTCGTCTCAACAAGAGGCGTATGACATGATGGCGTATGCCTACGAATTGTCGGAACGGGAAAAGCTTCCGGTACTCATGCGTATTGTGACCCGTCTGGCACATTCGCGTGCGGCGGTACGGGTAAAAACGGAGTTTAGTGAGGTGACCTGTACGGGCCGGAAATCTGTTCCGGCAGACTGGGTCTTGCTTCCTGCCAATGCACGCCGGCGTTACCTGGAAGTGATTTCCGCACAACCTCAGTTGTTGGCTCTCTCCGAATCTTCCCCTTTCAATAAGGCGGAACTTGGGAAAGGCATTGCCGAGCGAGGCATCGTGGCGTGCGGTATCGGTTATAATTATGTCATGGAGAATTACCCTGCCGGGTGTCCGTGTCCGATTGTGAAGGTGTCGCAATATCCGCTTCCGATGGAACAACTGACCCGCTTGGCGGATTCGTGTAAGGAGATATTGGTGGTAGAAGACGGCCAGCCCTTCGTAGAAGAACAATTAAAGGGATTGCTCCCGACGAAATACATTGTAAAAGGACGCTTGAGTGGCGACCTGCCCCGTACCGGAGAACTGACGCCCGATAATGTAAAGGCGGCTTTGGGCATACCGAGTGCCGAGGTGTACGCATCCGCCCAAAACGTGGTTCCCCGTCCGCCTGCCTTGTGCATAGGATGCGGACACCGGGATGTGTATGATGCATTGAACAAGGTTGCGGCGGAATATCCCGACGCGAAGATATTCGGCGACATCGGATGCTATACCTTGGGTGCGTTGCCTCCGTTCCGTGCTTTGAACAGTTGTGTGGATATGGGCGCATCCATTACCATGGCAAAGGGGGCGGCGGATGCCGGACAATTCCCGGCTATCGCGATTATCGGTGATTCTACCTTTACCCATTCGGGCATGACGGGATTATTGGATGCGGTGAACGACAAGGCGAATATTACCGTAGTTATCTCGGATAACCTGACCACGGCAATGACAGGTGGGCAAGACTCGGCGGGCACCAACAAGTTCGAAGCCATTTGCCTGGGCTTGGGTGTGGAGCCGGAACACGTGCGTGTAGTAGTGCCGCTTCCGAAAAACATGGAAGAGATTACCCGCATAATCCGTGAGGAAATCGAATACAAGGGAGTATCGGTTATCATCCCGCGCCGTGAGTGTATCCAGACATTAAACCGTAAGTTGAAAAAGAAAAAAGCAGAAAAGAAATGAAAACAGATATCATACTTTCAGGGGTAGGCGGACAAGGAATCTTGTCTATAGCTACCATTATCGGGGAAGCCGCCACCCGCATGGGGCTGACCTTGAAGCAGGCGGAAGTGCACGGCATGAGCCAGCGTGGAGGAGACGTGCAATCGAATCTCCGCCTTTCGGACGAACCTATCGCCTCCGACCTCATTGCCTTGGGTACGGCGGACATGATTATTTCCTTGGAGCCGATGGAGGCGTTGCGTTATTTGCCTTATCTTTCACAAGACGGATGGATTATCACTTCGTCCGCTCCGTTTAAGAACATCCCCAATTATCCGGATGAGCAGGCGTTGGCGGACGAGTTGAAAGCCTTACCCCACGTAGTATCGCTCGATGTGGAAGGACTGGCGAAGGAAAACCAGATTCCCCGCTCGGCAAATGTCATCTTATTGGGTGCCGCCGCCGGTTTCCTTCAAATATTAGATGCAAAGACTTTACGTGAAAGCGTAGGGCGTATCTTTGCGTCGAAAGGCGAAGAAGTAGTAGAGATGAACTACCGTGCTTTCGACATCGGGTATGATTATGTAAAAAAACAGAACCGTTGAGTGTCAACAAAGAGATATATGAGCAGTGTATTTAGTAAAAAATTGGTGGCGGACGTGGCACGCGAGATGAAAGTGGCGGACCTGCAAAACGCTACTATCGGCGATGTGCTTTTAGTGGCTTCCCGTTTGGAAGAACTGACCGGCATTCCCTTTATCCGTATGGATCAAGGCTCGCCCGGCTTGCCCGCCAATAAGATAGGAATTGAAGCCGAAAAGAAAGCGTTGGATGCAGGTTTGGGAGCGCAGTATCCCGCCGCGGCGGGAGTGCCCGAACTGAAACAGGCAGCATCCCGCTTCGTGAAGGCTTTCATTGATATTGATATTTCTCCACGTGCGTGTGTGCCTACTACAGGCTCTGTAGCGGCATCGTTCGGGGCGTTTATCGCTTGCACGCAACGCATTCCGGGGAAAAATAAAGTGCTTTTCATCGACCCCGGTTTCCCTATCCAGAAGTCCCAGTTACGTATCTTGGGCATTGAGTGGGAATATTTCGACATCCATGATTTCCGGGGTGAACCGCTTCGGACGAAATTGGAAAGCTATATGGCAAAGGGTGATATAGCCGCCGTGGTTTATTCCAACCCGAACAATCCAGCGTGGATATGCCTGGAAGAAAACGAACTGAAAATCATTGGCGAACTTGCCACCCGCTATGATGTAGTGGTAATGGAAGACCAGGCATACTTCTGTATGGACTTCCGCCACAAATTTGGACGTCCCTACCAACCGCCCTTTGTGCCTACCGTAGCCCGCTATACCGACAATTATATCCTGATGCTTTCCGCCTCGAAGATATTCAGTTATGCGGGTCAGCGTATCGCATTGGCATGCATTTCCGATAAGCTTTTCGACCAGCAATATCCGGCATTGGCGAAGCGGTATGAGGATTCGGGTGTATTCGGACCTACGCTCATCGCTTCTATCTTGTATATGATTACATCGGGATGTACCGCCACTACCCAATACGGAATGGCGGAGATGCTCAATCGCTCGGTATCAGGCGAAATAAACTTCGTAGAAGACGTGCGTGAATATGAACGTCGTGCCAATCGGATGAAGAAGATATTCACCGATAACGGTTTTACGATTGTATACGACCGTGACGTGACCCGGCAAGTGGGCGATGGTTTCTTCTTCACCCTCGGTTATCCGGGCATGACGGGAGGTGAATTGCTTTTGGAACTGATGTATTACGGAGTGAGCAGCATTTCTCTTTCCACTACAGGAAGCGAACAACAAGGAGTGCGTGCCTGCACTTCGCGGATGCGTGAAGAACTATACCCCGTACTGGAAGAGCGGATGAAAGCGTTTCGTGAGGACCACAACATAATAAAGAATGAAGAATGAAGAATCGCTTCGCCTGACATTTGTGTAATTCGGTGTAATTGAAGAATTTGGTTTTATAATCTGAAACCATCTGCCGATGATGCGGATTATAAATCCGCGGGTTCGTTTACGCTGAATTGCAAATCCAACATGACGGGTTGATAACAAAGCATCATGCTGGGCTATTAATTATTAACTATTAATTATTAACTGTTTAAATGATTTGGAATCCTAACAAAGAATGTATGCCTCGCGAACAATTGCGTGAGCTACAAGGGAAACGGTTACAGAAGTTAGTTGCGTATGTTTATCACAACGTGCCTTTTTATCGGCATAAGATGCAAGAGATGGACCTGATGCCTGAAGACATCCGAAGCATTGATGATATCGTGAAATTGCCTTTTACCACCAAGCAGGATTTGCGCGATAATTATCCCTACGGACTGATGGCGGCACCAAAATCAGAAGTAGTACGTGTACATGCTTCATCGGGTACTACGGGCAATCCTACCATTGTGGGGTATACACGCAAGGACTTGGCGGTATGGTCGGAAGTGATGTCGCGTTGCCTCTCGGCGTATGGTGTGACCCGTGAAGACACCTTTTCCGTAAGCTATGGCTATGGATTGTTTACCGGAGGTCTGGGAGCGCATTACGGTGTGGAGAATTTGGGAGCCACGGTAATTCCTGCCTCTACCGGAAATACAGAAAAACACGTCCGCCTGATTCGTGACCTGCACATCACCGGTATTGCCTGTACACCTTCGTATGCCCTCTATCTGGCGGAAACAGTGGACAAGATGGGCATCGACAAGAGTGAACTGAGCCTCCGTATCGGTGCTTTTGGCGCAGAACCGTGGACCGAGCACATGCGTCAGGAGATACAGGAACGCTTGGGCTTGAAAGCATACAACCTCTATGGGTTGAGTGAGATTATGGGACCAGGTGTGTCGTGCGAGTGTGAAGAGCAAAACGGTTCACACATCCATGAAGACCATTTCTATCCCGAAATCATCGACCCCAATACCTTGGCTCCGCTTCCATACGGCCAGCAAGGCGAACTGGTGTTTACCACACTCACCAAAGAGGGCATGCCTTTACTTCGCTATCGCACGAAAGACCTGACCTCTTTAATGCCTGGCGTATGCCCATGCGGTCGGACCAGCGTGCGGATGACTCCGATAATGGGACGAAGCGACGATATGCTGATTATCCGGGGCATCAACGTGTTCCCGTCACAGGTAGAAAGCGTAATCTTGAGTATGAAAGAGTTCGAGCCACGTTATATGTTGGTAGTAGATCGGGTGAACAACCTCGATACCTTGCAGGTGCAGGTAGAAGTGCGGCGTGATTATTTCAGCGATGACATCGCCTCCATGCTGAACCTGAAGAAGCTTTTGTCGGACAAATTGAAGAGTGTCCTCTCTATCAGTGCCGATGTAAAACTGATGGAGCCGAACAGCATCCAGCGAAGCCAAGGCAAGTCGCAACGAGTGATAGACAAACGGACTTATTTAGTTAATAGTGAATAATTAATAATGAATAACGGCATACGTTTACACCCACCGTTATTAACTGTTAATTATTAATTATTAACTATTAACAACTATTAATTAGCTGAATATATGACAATCAAACAATTATCGGTTTTTCTGGAAAACAAGACCGGACGTATCAATGAAGTGGTTCGTACCTTAGGTGCGAACGATATTAACATGCATGCATTCAGTATGGCAGAAACAGCAGATTTCGGGATTCTTCGTCTGATTGTATCAGATGTGGACAAAGCGGTAGAAGTGCTCCGTGCCCATGATTTCGCAGTGATGTCTACCGATGTAGTCTGCCTGAGTTGCGCCAATACGCCTGGCTCATTGGCGGTCATCTTGGAATATCTGGCGCAAGAGCAGATATTCATCGAATACATGTATGCTTTCGCACAGAACGAGCGTGCGAACGTGGTTATCAAGCCCAACGACCTGAAACATTGCTTAGAAGTGCTTCAAGCGCATCATTGCGATGTATTGACAAAAGATAAATTGTAAAAAGAGACACGACCCCAAATAGCTTATAATAAAGTCCGGGTAACTGGACGCTTTCCAGCCCCGGACTTTCAGGAAAAAAGAATGTATCAGAGTTGTATCAGAGATACCGCATTATTCCCCATATGCACCATAATGAGCGGCAACTGCCGGTGAAGTATAAGTTTCGCCGTTAATGGTCAGGCCGGTTGTCGAGAAGTAAGGAGCGGCAAATGCCTCTGTACCATCACAAGCACCCGTCAGAGCCGGAGAGCCTGCCTGCAAATGGAAGTCCCAAGCATCGTTGTAAACATAGTCGGTCAAACCTACACCATTGATGTCGAAACCAACAAATTGCGGATCTTTCAAATCGTTTTCTGTAGCGATAACGCTATGCACGTCTACCACACCTACATTGTAATCTTCGTGTTCATAGTTATAACCTTGCCAAGCGTATGCTACACCCGATTCGTCTTCACCGTCCCATACAATATCACTCGCTTGGTTACCCGATGCGTAATAGTTGTAATCAATTACAGAATCGTCATCGTAACCTTCTTCGGGGTCGTTCGGAATGTCAAAGCTCGGAGTCATCGCGCGGAACTTGCAGTTTACCATCAAATTATTGAATACATTAGCCAAAATATTCTTCTCTACATAGATGCAACCGCCTTTTTCTCCATCGCGTCTCCATCCTGCATTGATGATAGTATTGTTGTAAGCTTGAACCAAAGCCTGGGCACGGTTTTCGCTCTGACCTGAGCTTGACAGCTTCAAGCCATTGGTGTTCGGGCTGAACATCACGTTTCCGGCAACGTCTACCTTGCAACCTGCTTTTACGTTTACAGCCTCAGCGCCATCGAATCCGTTAGCGGCAAATATATTGTTCATAATAATCGCTTCACCACCCATCAGATAAATGCCATCCGACCATCCGTTACGCAAGATTGAATTCGTAATCACGTATTTACCATTGATATTATTGGTAGTAATCTGCGGATAAGCATCGTCACCGGCTGTATATACGCCCGAAGTTGCAGCAGGAGAACCTTCTACTACCTGGCCACCGGTATATTCTATGATTGTATGGTCTATCAACATTTCGCCACAAGTTTCCGAAGCCACAATACCACCCCAAAGACCTGCAAAAATATTCGCCTCGGTGCGGTCGGCTTCAGGAATAGAGAAACGAACAGGCTTTTCTTCCGTTCCTTCGCAATACAAGTTTCCGTTTACCGTAAACTCTACAGGCACATGGTTTGCCCCTACACCGGAAGTGCTGGCAATAACCAGGACTCCTTCTTTGATAATCAAAGTCTTGCCTTCGGGCACAGTATAATGTTCAGTCAGGTTGATTACGGTATCGGCGGGCCAAGTCACCGTATTGGTATTGTTCCACTGGTCTTCCAGACTTACAGGTCCTTCCGGATCATCCCCATTCGGCTCATCCGGATCGTCCCCATTCGGTTCATCCGGTTCTTCTACAGGAGGATTCTGCGGCTCGTTCTCGTCATCACTACAAGCAGCAAAGAATGATACGCTCATCAAGGCTGCACCTACGAATAAATACTTCTTAAAATTCATAATTGTAAAAATTAAAATGTGTTTGTCAGTCAATATGTTTGTTTTGTATTTTACAGTTTGTATCTTACGCCCAGCATGATGGTCTGTCCGTGCCATTCCTTGCGCTCGATAACATTGCCATTATGGCGCTCGTAATCAATGTTCGCCGTGCGAGGACCATTCTGGATGTAACGGAACAGAGGCACATCCAACAAATTGGAAGCTTTCGCAAATATATTCACGCCACATTTGAAGCTCTTCTCTACCGATACGTCCAACTGGAAATAGCCGTCTTCCCAAATATCGTTGTCATACCAGTTCGAAATATCACTCAGGCGTTTGCCAGTATAACTTCCGGCGATTTGCCCTTCCCATCCATATTTCGTGCTCTTGAAAAGCAATGACAGATTTGCCACATGGGCAGCTTGGCCAAACAATGGACGAGATTGTTTCTGAGTCCTTACTTCCGAACCTTCCATGATACGCTTATCAGTGGTTATCTTCGAGTGTGTATATGTATAGTTCGCTTTGATACCGAACCAATTGAAATATTTCATAATATCCACTTCCACGCCCAAATTGGTCGCATCACCAAAATTCATCGGTTGGTAATACGTATCCTGGCCTTCGTTTATCAAACCATATTCAATCGGGTTTTGAATATTCTTATAAAACAGGCCGACCATAAACTGCTCCGAAGATTTCGGGAAAAATTCGTAACGCAAATCCACATTGTCCGCAACCGTATGCTTCAAGTCGGGATTACCTTTTTCCTTATAGTCTTCATTGATAATGCTGTAAGGCACGATTTCGAAGAAGCTCGGACGATTGATGGCGCGGGCGTATGAGAAACGCAGATTGGCATTTTCATGCACATTATATTTCGCATGGAAACTGGGCAACACATCCGTATACTTTTGATTACCTTCGGGGTCTACATCACGCGGGAACTTCAATACATATCCCTGGTTGGTATGTTCCACACGGACACCCGCTATCAATTCCCATTTATGATAAGTGTATTTCACCATACCGTAACCTGCCCCCACTTTCTCCGAGGCATCATAGTTCAACGGGTCGCCGATGTTGCCATAACGACGCGGCGTAATCAAAATCTCATCGAAGTTATTCCAGTCCTCTCCTAAATATTGCGGGTCTTTACTACCGGTAGCCGAATCAAAAGTATATTCATTAAAGAAACTATCCCGTTTCTTGTCACGATACATACCGCCGATTGAGAAATCGAATGCCGAACCGTTATCTTGCCGCCATTTATAGCTCAAGTCTATATATCCTGCCTTGTCTTTATCAGAGTTATGTTCCCACCGGCGAGTAGCCGCCCCCGAAGTCTGAAGGTGTGTCCCTTGCAAGAAAATCTCCGCATTGTCCGGCGTTTCACTATAAGCTTTCGAGATAACCGCCGACCAATTTAATTTTAAAGCCCCGTCTTCCAAGAACTGGTGTTCACCCTTCAACGTTGAATTGATAATGTATTGACGGTTCCACTTCATACGGACTGCACGTTCTTTTTCATCCTCTCCGTCACGCACTTCCGCTTCACGCATATCCATATAACCGTTATACCAAGTCAGCTTGTTGTTCCCATTGATGTGATAATCCAATTTGACATGAGCACCGATACGCGTCTGTTGGGTGGAATAATTACGATACACGATACCGTTATGCGAAGTTCCAGGCTGATAATAAATCTGAGTCTCTTTACCACGATAAGTATTCAGATAACTTCCAGCCAACATCACACCCAGTTTGTCATCGAAGAAACGGTCACCGTAAGAAAGGCTTGCCGTCAAGTCAGGCATCGGACGTTTCCATTTCATCCGCAAGTTCGACATCGTGAAGTTATCTTGTGTCACCTGATAATCTTCCGGTTTCCCCATCGCTTCGTAGGGCGAATCTTTCACTATGTCCCCGTAATTGAACGACTGGAAATCGCGGTCGAAATACATCGCGTTGTATCCGGTAGAAATACTTGCCGTAAACTGGCGTTCCAAGGGAGCGTCCTTCATTACCAGGTTCACCGCACCGCCGATACCGTCACCTTCCATATTGGCGGTAAGCGATTTAGTCACTTCCAGACGGTCGAGCATCTCCGAAGGAAAGATGTCAAGCGGGACGAAACGGTTCTTGTTATCGGGGCTTGGAATCTTCACCCCATTAATCAAAGTGTAATTGTAACGCTTGTCCATACCGCGAAGGATGGCATACTGGCCTTCCCCACTACTGTTGCGCTCAACCGTTACGCCCGACATACGCTGGATGACATTTGCCACGGTAATATCCGGGGAAAGCTCGATGGCTTTCGCACTCATCACGTTCACAACGTTCATCGACCTACGCTCTATGGCTCGCGCTCCCGCTTCACTCCGTCCGGGATTGGAAGCTACCACCGTAACTTCGCCCAACAACACATCATCGCTCGCCAAGGGGATTTCTATTTCGGTGTCTTTCGAAGTCACCTTCATTTCATAAGACTTATATCCTACATACGTACAGATAATGGTAAACGTCGGACGGTTCACCGATAGGTTGAAACTTCCGTCCAATCCTGTAACGGCTCCTTTCGAAGGTTCTTCTTTCACCACTACCGAGGCTCCGATAATCTCTTCGCCCGTCTTCGCATCTTTGATTTTACCTTTCAAATTCATTGCATTTGCACCGGTTGCCATTGTAGTAAGCAAAGCCAAGCCCAAAATCACTCTCTTTTTCATATCTTCCATATTCCTTTTCCCTGTGTCTTTAAATTTGACGCCGCAAAACTATAGAGGATGTTTTTCAAGGCGATTGCAGAGCGGTTTCATTTCTATTACAAACAAAAAGTAAGCCACCAAACGCCTCACATCGACCTTTACACGGCCTATATGTTACATTTTTATTACAAATTACAACAAATACACCGGCCTTTTATCGCGAATCAACAAGCCTTCCTCATCTGTACCTACAAGATGGAGCGATTCATTTATAGTAGAACAAAATTGGTTTGCGAAAAATGGAATGGAACACAGAGACACA
>URCM01000079.1 GCA_900546355.1 uncultured Bacteroides sp. | reverse complement strand
TTGACTATTTACATTCTCTTTGGCGTGATTTTTTTATCTCATGGAAATTTCATAACGTATTGAGTTTATTCCTTTGCAAAAATAAGTAATTTTCATACCTTTGTCCGTGGAAAAATGTTTTTTTATTAATCTAAAATAGTTTTATGTATGTTTGAAGGACAACCTAAAGGTCTTTATGCGCTGGCGCTCGCCAATACAGGCGAACGTTTCGGCTATTACACCATGCTGGCAATCTTCGTTTTGTTCTTGATGGACAATTTCGGCATGTCGCCGAGTACAGCCGGCAACATTTATGCCATGTTTTTGGCTTTAGTTTATTTTTTGCCATTCATAGGAGGTATCCTTGCCGACAAGTTCGGATACGGACGGATGGTGACGGTAGGCGTTATCGCGATGTTCGCCGGCTATGTATTGCTGGCACTTCCGATGGGTAGCAGTACACTGGGTTTGATTGCCATGTTTGCCGCATTAGTGGTTATCAGTTGCGGTACGGGGCTTTTTAAGGGAAACCTGCAAGTGATGGTAGGCAACCTGTATGATGACCCGCGCTATGCCGCCCGGCGTGACTCGGCATTCAGTATTTTCTATATGGCTATCAATATCGGTGCGCTTTTCGCTCCGACGGCTGCTGTAGAAATCATGAAATATGCACAGACTCATTGGGGCGTAAGCGAGAACGATTCGTATCACTTCGCATTTGGTGTGGCTTGTGTTTCGTTGATTGTGTCGATGGCTATTTACTATGGCTTCCGTAGCACATTCCGTCATGTGGAGGGTGGAAATGTGAAAAAAACGGATAAAGGGGCAAGTGCGGCAGAGAAACACGAGGAACTTTCGCCACGTGAGACAAAAGAACGTATCGTAGCGTTGTGTCTGGTGTTTGCCGTAGTGATTTTCTTCTGGATGGCATTCCATCAGAATGGTTTGACGCTGACTTATTTTGCCGACCAGTTTACAGCCAAGAGTTCGGTAGGGCTGGAGAGCATGATGTTTAGCGTATGGAACCTGGTGGCGGTGATTTTCATCGTTTATGCCGCCTTTTCTTACTTTCAGTCGAAAACAGGTAAAGGCAAGCTTGTTTCATGCTTGGTGATTTTCCTGGCAATGTGCTTTTTAGGTTATCGTTATGCGGCTATCGAAGGTGCTACCCCGGTAGATGCTCCTATCTTCCAACAGTTCAATCCGTTCTTTGTCGTAGCCCTTACACCGGTGTCTATGGCTATATTCGGTTCGTTGGCGGCTCGTGGCAAAGAGCCTTCCGCACCCCGTAAAATCGGTTTAGGTATGCTGGTGGCTGCTTGTGGATATGTAATCATGCTGGTAGCATCGGTCGGTCTGCTCAGTCCGGCTGCCCAGGCTCAATCGATTGAGTCGGGAACAGCTTCTTTCGTATCTCCTAACTGGTTGGTGTCGACTTATTTGGTATTGACGTTTGCCGAGTTGCTTCTTTCCCCGATGGGCATTTCGTTCGTGTCGAAAGTGGCTCCTCCTAAATATAAAGGAATGATGATGGGTGGCTGGTTCGTAGCTACGGCTATCGGTAACTATCTCACCTCGGTCGCTTCGTGGTTATGGGGCGAGTTGCCGTTGTATTTTGTATGGGGCACGTTGATGGTGCTTTGTCTCTTGGCCGCTTTGTTTATATTCTCAGTCATGAAGCGTTTGGAGAAAGTGGCGTAAACGGTATTTCTGTTAAATAAGAAAACGCTAAAGCGTGGGAGTTTTTATACTCTCTTCCGCTTTAGCGTTTTCTTGTTTTATAGTCAATCAGAAATGGATTGCGAAAAATAGCATGGAACGCAGAGACACAGAAATGCAAAGTTTATATTTTTTGAGAGAGCAAAGCACACAGAGAGTGGCATTTGTCTCCGTAGTCTTTGCCTTCTCTCTAAATTATTCCTCCGCGTCTTTGCGTCTCTGCGTTCGATTTTTTCGCAAACCAATTTTGTTTTACTATAAATAGGAATATATACTTCGTTGGCAGTTGAATATATACTGCAACTGCCGTTGAATATATACTTCATGTGCCAATGCAGTATATATTCATTTTTGCGTGCGGTTATCCATCCTGCCGGAGAGGATTGTTGCTTGGCATCAAAGAGCCGTACGTTTGGGGAACAGTATCCTGCAAGATAGGGAATGTGGACGTTCCGGAAAAAAGAACTCCCCCGGCTGCACATCGCGGCCGGGGGAGTTGCCTTGAAGGATTGATAGGCCTCTGACTTTTTATTCAGCTCCGTAGTCTTCGGCGTTCAGTTCGTATGTCATATTGCCCGAATTGTTCAGGTTGACATAGATGCGGTAATTACCAGCAGTGACAGGAATATTGCCGCCTCCTAATGTCAATTCTCCGTTTACGCCGCCTAAGTCGTATGCTGTCCCCCAGTTAGCGTCGCTGCGGATTTTGAAGTCTCCATCGGCGTTCACTTGTATGTCGGCATAGAAGACTTGTCTTTCCGTATCGAATGCCATGACTATGTCGTTGTCCCAGTCACCGTTCAGTCCGATAACGCCCAGTTGGTCAAAGCTCTTATTCATGGTTAATACCAGTGTCGAGTTATTGAAGCTGAAGTGGTAGAAGCGGTGGGTGTAGCAAGAGATGTTGCCTGACCCTCCATCGTTAATTAGTTGTACGCTGGATGCTTCGGCATCGGGAGCTGCTGCATTGCCATCAGTTCCCCAGTTGCCATTGTCCCAATTGGTTGCACCGGTCAGCTTGAAACCGTTGGCTGCTTTGCCGTTGAAGTCGATGATGCCTTCGAAGTTCACACCGTCTTCGCTGAAACTGAAGAGCGATTGTGCGGTATCCCAGCCCCATCCGCTATAGTCGCCGATAGCGTAGACTTCGGGATATTGGATATCTGCACTGTATGGAGTGATGTTTAGTGTAAGTACGTTTGAAAGAAGTGGGTTGGCAGCTTCGGAAATAGAAGATGACAAACGGATTTCAAAATCGCGTGCGCTAAAATCTTCTTCAATGCCGTATGTACGTAGCAATGTGAGAATGTTAGCATTTAGGGTACCTATGGTTATTTCTTGTGATGTAGCGGTTGTTACAGATGCTAATTGTATGGCATTAGCAAAATCATTACCCGCTAAGTCAAAATCAATGGTTGTAGTGACAATGGCATCATATCCAAAGTCTGGTGCTGTCCATTCCAAGGTAAACGCCGTATTTTCCGAATAGCGTGATTCCAGTACATAGCTGGTTGTTGCAGGAGTAGCCAAAACGGCAGCTTTTGTGCTTTCCACATTGTAGGTAACTTTTTCCAAGTCGTTTTCACAAGCGGTGAAAGCCAGGGCTATTCCTAATACAGATATATAGTTGAGTAGCTTTTTCATGTTCTGTTCTACTTTAAAGTTAAACGGTAAATTAATAACCCTCATTTTGTGTCAGACTAGCGTTGACGCTCAAATCTGTGGTTGGAATAGGATAAAGATTGTAATGGTTGTCTACACCTACACCAGTCGGTGTCCCTCCTTTTTCAACCCACAAATAGTTATTCGAAGTAAATAATCCATAACGGATAAGGTCTGTACGGCGTGTACATTCGAAGTACATTTCGCGTTGACGTTCATTCAACAAGTTGCCGTATTGTACACTGGTACTAGTGCCACCCACATTGGCGTTAGCGGTCAGCCAACTGCTGCCGATAGTAGAAGCTCCGCCTCGTAGGCGAAGGGCATTGATATATCCTACAGCCGTTTCTAAATTTCCACCTTGTCCGCCACGTGCTACGGCTTCGGCATAGTTCAGGTAGATTTCACCCAAGCGGAAGAAAGGGAAGTCAGTGTCGGGGAAGGTGGCGTTCTTGCCTGGATTCCCGTTACTGTCAAGGTTGGTGAACTTGAACACAGACCATCCCTGCGTATCAAAAGTAAGGTTCGATGTGGTAATATCTACACTTTTTCCTTCACTGTAGAATATGCCTCGCTTGTCGGTGATGTTGTCGGCAGTCCAAGTAGATTCATCGCTGCTGGGGAACTCGAATACACGCACCAAATTGCCTGTACCGCGGAATCCTGCCCATCCGCCACTAATGCCGCTTTCTGCACCTTGGTTACTTCCTCGTGTTCCAAGGATAATCGCTCCGATGCCGTATGATTGTGCGGTTTCGCCGTCTGCCATAATGGGGAAGATGATTTCCTTATTAGCCGCTGGGTTCTCACCGTTGTCTGCCATGAAGAGTTCGGCATAGTTATCGGCAAGGCTATAGCCTGCATTGATTACATTATTACAACGGGTGATGCAGTCGGTATAACGTTCTGTACCGGTGTATACTTCTGCATTGAGGTACATGCGGGATAACAAAGCGTCTACCGCTGCTTTTCCAGCGCGTCCATAATCAGCTTTCACTGGTAAAGCATCATAGATGGCAATCAATTCACTTTCAATCCAATTGAATAATTCAGCACGTGATAACTGTGTGGGTGTCAATGAATAGTTGGATTCAGTGATGAAAGGCGGACGTCCAAATAAATCCATCAATGAATAATATGCCAATGCACGACAGAAACGGGCTTCGGCTGCATATTGGGCTTGATTGATTTCAGTGGGTGCGTTGCCGATGTTCTTCATGAAGTCGTTCACCAAAGCTACAATGTACATGGCGCGCTGGTAAGCTCCTTCAATAGGTTCAACTTGTGCCGTAGTCCATGTAATGGAGTTCATGGAAGAAACCCAAGCATCAGGCCATGCGTTCTTGGTTTCGTCAGTAGGGGTAGTCTGCAGGGTAAACCAGCAGCGGAGCAATACCGTGTTGCCGGGGTCCAGTCCGGCAATGTCAGAATCGCCTGCGCCGTTTTGTCCGGATAGCGCCCATACCGAATAGATTTTATTTAAAGCCATCGTATAGCTTTCAGCACTATCGTATGCAACATTGGAAGTCACCACATTGGGATCCAACGGGAATACGTCAAGATCATTTACGCAGCTTGTAAAAGAAAATAATCCAGCTGCAAGTAAGGATGTTGTAATATATTTCAGTTTCATAATTATCTAATGGTATTAAAAGTTAAGATTGAGCCCTAAAGTAAATGTGCGTGGACGTGGCCATATCGTGCCGTCTATACCGTTTACACCAGGTATTTCCGGATCAAGTCCTGAATATTTTGAAATAGTGAACACGTTCTGTACGGATGCACTGATACGTCCCGAAATCTTATCGGTAAAGAACTTGTCGAAAGTGTATCCCAATGTGATATTATCCATCTTCAAATAAGAAGCGTTTTCCAAATAAAGGTCGGTCAATTTGCCTTCAGTGCTGCTGGTGTACTTAAACCCATTGGTGTATTCTACGGCATCTTTGTTGATGTTGGACAAAGTTCCCAAACCTCCATAATTGTTATATGAACCATTGTCGGCTGCTTGAGCATTAAATGCATAGTTACCGATGCTGGCACGCAAGTTAAAGCCCAGATCCCAGTTTTTCCATTGGAATTGTGAACTGAATCCCATATATACGTCAGCTAACGGGCTTTTGTTCGTGAAATAACGGTCGCCATCATCAATCGTACCGTTACCGTTGCGGTCTACAATCGCGTTTTGGATAGGGTTGCCATTCTCGTCATACACTTGTTGATAAGTCCAGAATGTATAGGGGGCATATCCTACTTGGTGTCTCGATAATGGTGTGTTTGTACCAAAAGGTGCTGTTGCAGCTACAATACCTTCATAGTCAGGGTTGAACCCTGCAGTCAGTTTGGTTATTTTACTATCATTCCATGTTACGTTATAACCAATGTTCCAAGAGAAGTCTTTTGTTTGGATAGCTACAGCGTTGACATTGAATTCGACACCTTTATTCTCCATTTCACCCACGTTTGCGGTAATCTGGTTAGTGAAGTTAGTTCCAGCAGGTGCGCTAACCGTATTCAGCAAGTCTTTGGTCTTCTTGATGTAGAATTCCAAGCTACCGCTGATACGTCCGTTCAGGAATCCATAGTCAACAGCTACATTATATGTATGTGTTTCTTCCCATTTCAAGTCTGGGCTATAGCCATCGGGCTTTAATAGGAAAGTGCCGTTATACATTGTATTGGTGTTGCTGCTGATAGCGTATTTGGTAAGATACATATAGTCACCGATGTCTTGCTGTCCTGTTACACCATAACCTAAACGGAGTTTTAAGTTGGACAATACATCACGGGTATTTTCCATGAAATTTTCGTTAATGATGCTCCATGCCAAAGCTACAGAAGGGAACAGACCCCAACGGTTGTTTTCACTGAATCGTGAAGAACCATCGCGGCGTAAGGTTGCTGTTAATAAGTAGCGGTCCATTAAGTTATAGTTCAAACGTCCGAAGAAAGATACTAAGTAATTTTCCCACGGATTATGGCGGCTATCATCACGTAAATAACGTTGTTCGCTTTCGTTCCATGTCCAGCCTGTGGGGGCACTGATGCCTGCGAAATCTCCTACAGCCGGATTGGATTTTTGCTGTGTAAAGTCATTGTAGTAGAAGTGCTGCCAAGAGTAACCTACCATCAAGTCTACATTGCTTTTAATAGGTTCGAAGTAGTGTACATAGTTGGCATAGAAATCCAGCAAGTGGTTTCGGCGCAGATTGCTCCATGAACCTCCTTGTCCCAGCATGGGGAAGTCGGTATCTTTCGTTGCTTGGAATGAGTAGGGATTCACAAAGTTGTCTCCTGTGGTTTTGGCAACGTCATAACCTAAGTTCAGGTTCAGGCGCAGGTCTTCGAACCCGTGAATCTTGTAATCCAGCTGGATGTTGCCCAAACTACGTTTTGTAGTACCTTGGTTGTTTACATCGAGGAGCAGAGACAAAGGGTTGGTCGTAGCGTTCACATCTGGCATGTAAGTGCCATCAGCCTGTGTGTTTGTATGGTTATAGAAGCCGTTGTAACCGTTAAGACCTTCTGTATAGTTTCCTTCTGCATAGACGGGCTTGGTCGGGTCGTATGAAATAGCTGCACCTACTGCACCAGAATCTGCAAAACGGTTGTTATTGATAGTCCCTTTTACGTTGATGTCTATACTTAAATGGTCATCAAAGAACTTCGGGCTTAAGTTTACGGCTGCTGTATAACGCTCATAGTCAGATGTCTTTAGTGTACCACGTTCTTTGTTATAACCGAACGATACACGGAAAGGAAGGAAACCTGCCTTACCTGCAACCGCAATGTTTTGGTCGGTGCTTAAGCCTCCTTGGAAAATTTCATCTTGCCAGTCGGTGTTTACGTTGGGATACATGCCTAAATTGGCTTCGATGGTGTTGTACACGTCTTGTCCGGCATATTGGTTCAGCATTGTTTGGCGGAATTCGTCGCCGTTCATCACGTTCACGCGGTTGTACGGATCTTTATAAGAATACGTGCTGTTATAAGTCACTTTAATCTTTCCTTCCGCTCCCTTCTTAGTGGTGATGATGATGACACCGTTTGATGCGCGCGAACCGTAGATAGCTGTAGCCGAAGCGTCTTTCAATACGGTGAACGTAGCAATATCGTTCGGGTTTACGGTTGCCAAGGCATTCGGCGTGCCCGGAGCAGCATCGTTAGAAACAGGAATACCGTCGATGACAATCAGCGTCGTTGCTGGCGTTCAATGAGGCGCCGCTACGGATACGGATAGTAGAACCTGAACCTGGACCACCATCACCGCTGGTAACAGAAAGTCCCGGCACTTTTCCTTGCATTAATTCTTGCGGAGAAGTAACCGCGCCGCGGTTGATTTCTTCAGCTTCGATGGCAACAACCGAACCACTTAAGTCGCTTTTCTTGACAGAACCGTAACCGATGACTACTACTTCATCGAGCAACTCGCTGTCATCGCTCATGATTACGTTCATATTGGCTTCGGCAGGCAATTCTTGGGTCTTATATCCAATGAAGGAAATCACGATGATATCGCCCTTGTTGGCCTGCAGGGAGAAGTTTCCATCGAAATCAGTGATGGTGCCAACGGTAGTGCCTTTTATTACTACACTGGCTCCGATAACGGTTTCGCCTGTCTTGTCTTTCACTACTCCGTTAACCGTAATGCTTTGCGCAAAGGCCTGTACGGAGAACAGCATTCCTGCCAACCATAGCAGGAGGAGCTTGTTTCGTCTTTTTAAATCTTTCAGTTTCATGTTTATTAGTTTAAGTATGAATAATAAAATTGGTTCTCTCTTTCTGTAGCCTCCTTTGAATCCCCTCCCTGAGGAGGGGACTTGCGGATGCGTTTGTTTATGTATTTACCTATTGAGAACTGTATGTTTCTTTCTTTAATTTGAACACAGAGACACAAAGGCGCAGAGATTTATTTTTATCTCTTGTGATTATGCCTTTAGTTACCTATAAAAGACTCTGTGTCTCCGTGTCTCTGTGTTCAAAAAAAAATCCAACTAGTCCTGAAAAAATCAATCTTTTATTTCCTTTATCGATATTGCGTATCCTCCGCCGATGCCGGCTTTCAAGTTCAGCTTGGTCTTGGCGGTTACTTTCTTTTTGGTAATGGTGTATGCCTGCGGGTTATTGTTCCATGCGGTACCCTTTGCATCGGCATAAATCGTAGCTTCATACTTTTTGTCCGGATCGAGGAAGTCGAGCGTGAGTTTCGACTCGTGTCCGTTGTATCCTGCCGAACATCCTACATACCAGTCATTCGAATGTTTGTCTTTGCGGGCAATGGTGACATACTCTCCCGGTTCAGCTTCCAAGTATTCGGTCTTTTGCCAATCTACAGGCACGTCTTTGATAAACTGGAAAGCATCCATGAAGCGTTCGTAATTCTCAGGGATGTCTGCTGCCATCTGAAGCGGACTGTACAGAGTGACGTATAAAGCTAACTGGCGCACAAGCGTGGTGCGGGCATGTGATGTGTTGGTCGGGCTCATCTTGCTGCAATCCATTTCGAAGATACCCGGCGTATAGTCCATCGGACCGCCTATCAGACGGGTAAACGGAAGGATGGTAGTATGGTTTACGTTGTTTCCACCGAACGATTCGTATTCAGTGCCACGGGCAGATTCGTTGCCGATGAGGTTGGGATACGTACGGCACAGTCCTGTAGGACGTACGGCTTCATGTGCGTTGACCATTATTTTATAATCAGCAGCCTTGGTTACGGCATACAAGTAGTGGTTTACCATCCATTGTCCGTAGTGATGTTCGCCGCGCGGGATGATGTCACCCACGTATCCGCTCTTTACCGAGCTATATCCATTGTCAACCATAAACTGGTAGGCTTTGTCCAGATGGCGTTCGTAGTTGCGTACGGAAGACGATGTTTCATGGTGCATCATCAGTTCGATGCCTTTACCTGCGGCATAACGGTGAAGTTCTTGTACATTGAAGTCGGGGTAAGGAGTTACAAAGTCGAACACGTAATCCTTGTTCTTTCCGAACCAGTCTTCCCAACCTTCGTTCCATCCTTCTACCAATACGGCATCGAATCCATGTTTGGCAGCGAAATCGATGTAGCGTTTCACATTCTCCGTGTTGGCAGAATGTTTGCCGTTCGGTTTGGTCTGCGAATAATCGGTTTCGCCTAATTTCACACTGTATACATCATCGGTATAAGCCCAAGTGCCGCGTCCGGTAATCATGTCCCACCATACACCTACGTATTTCACGGGATGAATCCACGACGGGTCGGCTATCTTGCACGGCTCGTTCAGGTTGAGCGTGATACGTGAGGCGAGGATGTCGCGTGCGTCATCACTTACGATAATGGTACGCCAAGGCGAGTTGCATGGAGTCTGCATGTAGCCTTTATCGCCTTTTGCATCGGGGGTGAGCCATGATTCGAATACCATGTTCTTGTCATCCAGATTCAGGCTCATGCACGAATAATCTACCAATGCCGCTTCGTGCAGGTTGATGTAGAGTCCGTCGTCAGTCTTCATCATCAACGCTGTCTGTACGCCTGTGGGCGAGAAGACATATTGTGAAGAGTTGGGAGTAACGGCAGTTTTCATCTTTCCGCGGATTTCCGACAAGCGTGAAGTCGTATAATCATACTCTTGTGTGTCGTAATCGCCCGGAATCCAATAAGCGGTATGGTCGCCGCTCATGGCGAATTGTGTATGCTCTTCCTTTATGACGAAATAGTTTAGGTTTTGTTGTTGCGGAAACTCGTAACGGAATCCCAGTCCGTCATTGAACAGGCGGAAACGGATGACGATGTAACGGTTGTTCATCGGTTGGTCCAATGTGACTTCCAGCTCATTGTAATGGTTGCGTATTTCGCTTTCTTCACCCCATACCGGACGCCATGTTTCATCGAAGGTAGAAGTGCGTGTGTCCTTGATCTTGAATCCGGTCATTAGGTTCGTACGTTTGTCTACGCCTGCCTTGTCTTTCATTTCCGTCCATTCGAAGTCAGTTTTCTTTTCGGGGTCTTCCCGCTTCAGTTCCAAACCGAGTGTGCTGGGTTTGATGACAGCCTTCTCTTTATAAGTAAGGTCGTACACCGGAGCTCCTTGCTCGTTGAGGCTGAAGTTCATCACCAGGTTTCCGTCTGGTGAGGTCAGCTTCTGTGCGTTTGCGCAAAAGGCAAGTCCGCACATAGCCATGAGGGCAAAACTTTTCTTGATGTTCATACGTTTAATAGGTATTAAAAGTTAATGAAATTTGTGCTACAATTTTCTGAAAGCAAAATTATGTGTCTTTCAAATGCTTTTTTCTCGTATGACGGAAAATATAAAGATGTATAAAATGTAATTTATTGATAATTAATGGTATAGTATATTCTTGGTGCCTTCAAAATAGAAATGGTAAATAAATGAAGAATTAAGAATGAAGAATGTTTCTTATGTCTTATTCTTCATGCTTAATTCTTCATCCTTCATTTAATTGAATTCCAGTATCAAGATTTCTCTCGGTTGCAATTCCAATGTCTCGCCCAATGTTACGGTACGTCCGCTCAAGAAGTCTTTGGACTCTGCTTGGGGCAGGCTTTCACGGTACGGGGTGAGGTTGAGGGTTTGCGCCTTGCTGGTTCCGTTCATCATCACCACCACTGATTTACCTTTGTACCGGCGTTCGTACGCGTAGCATCCATTTTGGATGGAATAATGTTTCAACGAACCTTTGCCCAATACGTCATTTCCCTTGCGCCAGTTCAAAAGCTTACGGGTAAAGTCAAACGCTTCTTTCTGCAATCCTTTGCGTCCTTCGGGAGTAAAGCTGTTCGTAGCATCTCCAGCCCAGCCTCCGGGGAAGTCCTTGCGCAAGTCGCCATCGCCTTTTGCCTTGTCGCCCGTCATTAAGATTTCGGTGCCATAATAGAGTTGCGGGATGCCGCGGGTAGTGAGCAGGAAGGCGAGGGCTTGCTTGTAGCGGTCAAGGTTCTTCGCCTTCTCGTCATCGGTGGTGAAGCGGGCTGTATCGTGATTATCAAAGAATGTCAGCAAACTCATCGGATTGGCATACACCAAGTCTTGGGTTTGATAGTCATAAAGTCGGTATAAGCCTCCCGCCCAATCGGTGGTTTCCTCATCGAACGCCTGGTTCATCAGGGCTTGCAAAGGGAAGTCCATGACGGTAGGCAAGTTAGAATTCTTGGGAGCGGCCAATTTGCTGTCTTTCTGCCAGTAAGATACCAATACGTTGGCATTGAGCCATGTTTCGCCTACAATGTTGAAGTGCGGGTATTCGTTTAATACTTCCTTACACCATTGGCTCATGAAATCGAAATCGGCATACGGGTGCGTATCCTGACGGATGCCGTTGATGCCGGCGTATTCTATCCACCACAGGCTGGTTTGGATGAGATAACGTGCCACGTGGCGGTTACGTTGGTTCAAGTCGGGCATGACTTCGGTAAACCAGCCGTCGGTAGCGATTTTTTTCTCGTATTCGCTGGCATGTACATCCATTACACTGACGGTTTTAAACGAAGTCTGTACATATTTTGAGCGGAAGTTAAACCAGTCGGTCGACGGTTTGTCACGGAATAAGTAGTTTTCGCTTCCGCAATGATTGAATATCATGTCCATTACCACTTTCAGTCCCTTCGCGTGCGCTTGGTCTACTAAGGATTTAAACTCTTCGTTGCTTCCGAAGCGGCGGTCTATCTGATAGTAATCGGTAATAGCGTATCCATGATATGAGCCACTGGGCATATCGTTTTCTTGTGTGGGGTTCAGCCAGATGGCAGTTACTCCTAAATCGGCTATATAATCTAAATGGTCTGCGATACCTTTCAAGTCGCCTCCATGACGAGCGAATGGGTCATTGCGGTCTACCTTATTTTCCAACATCCCTTCTACGATGTCATTGTCTGGGTTTCCGTTAGCAAAGCGGTCGGGCATGATGAGGTAGAGTACGTCTTCCGAAGTAAATCCCTGTATGTCGCTGCCTTTCCGTGTGCGTTGCTTCAGTTCGTAAGGGATTGTGGTTTTTTTCTTACCTTGAGTCAGGGTGATGTTGAACGTTTGGGCAGGAGCGTCTGTTAAGTCAAGATAAAGAAAAAGATAGTTGGGGCTGTCTTGCCGCACGGTCTCTTTTAAAGTGACGTTTTTACCTGTGACAGATACTGCCGAAGTAGCAATGTCTTCACCGTAAAGCAGAATTTGTAACTCAGGATTCTTCATTCCAGCCCACCAAAAGTTGGGTGCTATCCGACTGATTTCTGTTGCCGGTGCCGCTTTGCCGAATCCTAACACAGCAAAAGCAGCAATCAAAGTAAGCCATAGTTTTTTCATGATAATAAATTTTTGAAATGGATTTATCTTTTTAAAACAAATGTAGGAAATTCGGGAAATATTTTCTATATTTGAGAACTGAATATAAAACAAGTAATACGATAAAATTCAGAATATAAGAATGTTACCTTGAATTTGATGACAAAAAAATATAAAAGGACTAGTATGAAAAAATATTTGATTGCCGCTTTGATACTTGTGTGGATGATGCCTTTTGAGGTGTTTGCGGAAGAAAAATCATATCAACGTTTGCTGAAACAGCTGGATGGAATGATTACTCACAAGAGTGAGTATCGTGCAGAACGCGAACGGAATATTGCCCAATTGAAACAACGCCTGGCTGGAGAGCAGGATGGTGCGGTAAAGTATCATTTGTGTGATGAATTGTTTAGTCTGTATCTTCATTATCAAGCCGATTCCGCCTTTCATTATGTGGACGAGATGCAGAAATATGTGGATGTGGCGAATCAGTCGGGGGCAAAGGCCGACTTGATTATAAACCGTGCTGATGTGATGGGCGTGATGGGGGCCTATAGTGAAGCTCTTCAGACGGTGCAGCAGATAGAACGCCATTCGGTCACTCCAGATGTGTTGCTGAAATATTATTATGCCATGCGTACGTATTATGGGTGGATGGCGGGTTATACCATTATCCCTTTGGAAAGGCAGAAGTACTTGGAGAAGACTGCTGCCTATCGTGACTCGGTGCTGATGTTGGTTTCCGAAGGCGTAGGTCGGAGCGTTTCGATGGCAGAAAAGATGATTCTCGATTCGCAGTTCGATGCTGCCATTCCGGTGCTGAACAAAGCGTTGTCCGATCCGATGAGTATGCAAGAAAAAGCGTACGTCAATTATACGCTTGCCTCGGTGTATGAGGCGAAGGGCGATGTGGATATGCAAATCTATTATTTGGCTCAGACGGCTGTTATCGACCTTGCCATGTCGGTACGCGAATACGCCTCCCTGCAGCGGTTGGCATGGTTGCTTTATGAGCAAGGCGATATCGAACGCGCTTACCGCTATTTGCGTTGTTCGATGGAAGATGCTGTGGCTTGTAATGCCCGTTTGCGCTTTCTTGAAGTGACCGAAATTTTCCCTATTGTCAACAAAGCTTATTCCGAGCGGATAGAGCATGAGATGCGCTTGAAAAACATCCTATTCTTGACGTTTGTGGTAATAGCGGTGTTGTTGATAGTAGTGGCGTTGCGTTTGTATTCATGGAATAAGAAGTTGTCGCAGATGAGGGTGGGGCTTTCTTTGGCAAATGAAGAATTGAAGTCGGTAAACGATACGTTGGCGCAAACCGGCAAAATCAAAGAAGTATATATAGCCAATTACTTGGACCGCTGTGTGAGCTATTTGGATAAGTTGGAACAGTATCGGCGTTCGTTGGAGAAGCTGGCGATGGCGTCGCGTATCGAAGATTTATTCAAAGCCATCCGTTCCGACCAGTTCTTGCGTGACGAACGCAAGGAGTTTTATACCGAGTTTGACAAGTCGTTCTTGGAATTATTCCCTCATTTCATTGATGATTTCAATCGTTTGTTGGAAGAAGATGCACAAATCTGCCCTAAGAAAGGTGAGTTGCTGAATACAGAATTGCGTATCTTTGCGCTTATTCGTTTGGGGGTGACTGACACGGCACGTATCGCCCATTTCTTAGGCTATTCGCTTGCTACAGTCTATAATTACCGTAGTCGTATCCGTAATAAGGTAAAAGGAGATAAAGAGACGTTCGAGCAGGAAGTGATGAAGTTGTAGTGAATGGATGCAATCTGGTGAAATTGCGGCATGCATTAAGAAGCTGTTTTGAATTTCTCCAAAAAGTTTTTCTTGGCTTGATGTATCCG
>URCM01000078.1 GCA_900546355.1 uncultured Bacteroides sp. | reverse complement strand
CATAGGTATAGTCGCTGTAAGGCATGCAGGCGACAAACACCTCAACCTTTATGATTTCTCCGGTATCAGGGTCAACATAGCTGAGTTTGTCACCGGCAAAGTCCACCATGAGCTTCTCACCGGGCTTATAGGTATTGGAAAGTACAGCGGCAATATCCTTCTTAGCAACGAGATTCTGCTTCAGATGATAATAGAACTGTGACTTGCCGTAACCCTCCGGATGAGTTGCACGGTATTCTTCGAACAGGGTTTGCCGGTTTACGTGTAATTGGGGATTTGTCAATCTCTTCTTGTATTCGGGCAGCAGACTGAGGAACTCCTGCATTCTCCTGTCTGTGTATGCAGGAGAACCGGCATGGAACATCCTTTCCAACTCGGGATCATCAATCTCAAGAAGTTCACTGATGTCCCATCCGTTGGATTTCACTGTATTCACATAGTTGTTGACGGTTTCCTTGTCAATCGGTAACTTGCGGCTTACACCGCGATTGGATTCTCCGGCCTGCTTGAGCTGGAGTACTTGTTTTATTAGACTCATATCCTTTGTTGTTCCTGCCATGATTGTGCTGTTTCTTTTTAATTTACAAGCACAAAGGAAACTGAAACCGGGTAAAGAATGAACGGATATGATCCGGAAACGAAGATATACGCGGACGATTCTATGCACAGTTGAACGGATATACTCCGGAAAAATTGAAATTTTAATGTCTGATTATCCATTTTTTCATCCTTTTAGGGGATGAGCGGATATAAAATTGCGCTTTTAAGGCATGATTTTATGCCCTAATAGACCGCCGGAAAGTGAACGGGTATGCTCCGGAATATGCACGAAGCTTTTATCGGATGGGTGCAATCAGCCCTTATCCTCCACATTATTTATTATAAAAGACAAGATAATTTCATTGAACCGATAACTGAAAACCTTCATGCACTTAGCTATATTCTATATTCCACCAGCCGGAATATACGTTCCACGGGCTGGAATGTACGTTCCATGGGCTGGAATATACATTCCACGCCGTGGAATATAGAATGGAACTAACTGTATACAAGAAACAAGCTCGTTGAAAACACATAGTGAGTGCCCGCAATCTGCCAAAATGCCCGAATTTACGAAAGGTGAAATCTATGGCGGCATGATGAAGGGATTCGCACAGGCTTTCGGCGATGCCCTGACCGACATGCCTACAGGCAAGGCTTCGGAAGTGGCATTCGGCACTACGCAGACTTGGGCAGGAATTCCGTTCGAGTTCCGTCACGGAGCGACATCCGATTTTCCGGGCGCAAGCATCCTGATAGGAGGCAAGGCTTATTATACGCACTGGACTCCGGCAAAGGCACACGTAAGCCATTTGCAGGTTTCTTCTCCGGCTGCCATTGATGCGGAAATAGCAGAAGCGGAAAAGTCACTGGCATCGGGAGCGGAACTGTTCATCGGCGGACACGGAGGTGCGGCAAAGCGCGATGCGGTAGAGTTCAAAATCGACTATCTGAAAAAGATGAAAGAGGTGCTCGGCAATAACCAGACGGCACAAGCCTTTACGGACGACATGAAGAAAGCTTTCCCCGGGCTGCCGGGAGAAGCCGGACTGGAAGAATTGAGTAAGGCACTCTACAAATAATTATCGAATAAAACCAATCAGGAGTTAAAAGGGAGTTATCGTCCGCCTGGCGGACCGGGAGTTAGACGCCAATACTTTTTGCATCGTTTTCAGAAACAAGACTATTGACCTTTAACTCCTATAACTCTTGTGAAACATAACTACGCTTATACTATGCATGGTATAAATTTGTGCATTTCCTTGAACATCTCGTACCGTTTCTGTAGAGACGATGTGCAGCACATCGTCTCTACTACGTGGCATATACAAAATACATATTTTAATGCCGTTTAAAGTATAACTCCTGATTCGCATAAATAGTAAATACCCTCACTTTCCTGTCACGATACGTTTAATGTCATTCAGTTTGTTCAACGCTTCTATCGGTGTCAAGTTGTTCACATCCAGATGCAGGATTTCATCCCGTATCTGGCACAACACGGGGTCATCAAGCTGGAAGAAGCTGAGCTGGACGCCGTCTTTAGGAGCAGAAGCCTGTACCTTCGGACGCGACACCATGCCTTCCTGCCGGTTCTCTTGCTCCAGACGGTGCAGGATTTCATCGGCACGCTTCACGATGCTTTGGGGCATGCCCGCCATTTTTGCCACATGAATACCAAACGAATGCTCGCTCCCTCCGCGCTCCAGCTTGCGAAGGAAAATCACCTTATTGTTGACCTCCTTGACCGTTACATTATAGTTCTTGATACGCGGGAAGAGTGCTTCCATATCGTTCAACTCGTGATAGTGCGTAGCAAAAAGCGTACGGGCATGGGCTTTCTTGTTTTCGTGGATGTGCTCTACGATAGCCCATGCAATGGAAATGCCGTCATACGTGGAAGTGCCGCGCCCCAACTCATCAAACAGCACCAGGCTTCGGGGAGATAGGTTGTTCAGGATATTGGCGGCTTCATTCATCTCGACCATGAACGTTGATTCGCCCACCGATATGTTATCACTCGCTCCTACACGGGTGAATATCTTGTCCACCAGTCCGATATGCGCACTTTCGGCAGGCACGAAGCAGCCTATCTGCGCCAAGAGCGTGATAAGCGCCGTCTGGCGGAGCAAGGCAGACTTACCCGCCATATTGGGTCCCGTGATAATGATAATCTGCTGCGATTCCGTATCCAGATAAACATCGTTGGCAATGTATTTCTCGCCCACAGGCAATTGCTTCTCGATGACCGGATGGCGTCCTTGCTTGATATCGAGCACATCATCGTCGGCTATCACCGGACGGATATACTTGTTCTCGCGCGCCACATCGGCAAAGGAGAGCAGACAATCCAGGCGTGCGATTTGCGTGGCATTGATCTGGATAGCCGGAATAAACTCGGCAAGGTCTGCCACCAAGTCATTATAAAGCTTGGTTTCCAGTATCAGGATTTTATCTTCCGCCCCCAATATCTTCTCTTCGTATTCTTTCAGTTCCTGCGTGATATACCGCTCGGCATTCACCAGCGTTTGCTTGCGTATCCACTCGGCAGGCACCTTGTCCTTGTGTGCGTTCCGCACTTCGATGTAATAGCCGAACACATTGTTATACGCAATCTTCAGGCTGGGGATGCCGGTCTGCTCGATTTCACGTTGCTGGATTTGAAGCAGGTAATCCTTTCCCGAATAGGAAATGCGGCGCAGCTCATCCAGTTCGGCATTCACCCCATCGGCTATCACCCCACCCTTATTCACCAACAAAGGCGGGTCGTTCACTATCTCCTTCGCTATCTTATCCCGAATCGAGATACAGAGGTTCAATTGTTCCCCGATGCGCCGGAGGCTTTCGTTATCTGCGTTCAGACAAGCATTCTTGATAGGCTCAATAGCTTGGAGCGCCACCTTCAGTTGCACCACTTCACGGGGCGAGATACGTCCTACCGCGGCTTTCGATACGATGCGTTCCAAGTCGCCTATCAGATGCAGCTTCTCTTCAATGAAGTCCTTGAAATCAGGCTCCCGAAAGAAATATTCCACCACATCCAGTCGGGTGTTGATAGGTTTTACTTCCTTCAGGGGAAACACCACCCAGCGTTTCAACAAGCGGGCACCCATGGGGCTGATGGTATGGTCTATCACATCCAGCAGGCTGGTGCCTCCCTCGTTCATGCTGCCTATCAGCTCCAGGCTGTGCACCGTAAACTTATCCAGCCGCACGTAGCGTTCCTCCTCGATGCGTGCCAACGAAGTGATATGCCCTATCTGATAATGTTGGGTCATGTCGAGGTATTGCAGGATAGCTCCAGCCGCGATGATACCGTTCTTCAGATGTTCTACGCCGAAGCCTTTCAGGTTCTTGGTCTCGAAATGTTTCAAGAGCTTCTCGCGTGCCGAAGCCTCGGTAAATACCCAGTCATCCAGTTCGAAAGTAAAGAACTTGTTCCCGAAATTACCTTCGAACATCGGTTTCTTACCCCGCTCGAAAAGCACTTCCTTGGGAGCGAAATTATTCAGAAGCTTGTCGATGTAGTCAGAAGGTCCATCGGCGGTCAGGAACTCGCCGGTAGAGATATCCAGAAAAGCGATGCCGCAGGCGGTTTTCCCGAAATGGATGGCGGCAAGGAAATTGTTCTCCTTATACGACAACACATTGTCGCTGATGGCAACGCCCGGCGTCACCAGCTCGGTAATGCCCCGCTTCACCAGTTTCTTCGTGGTTTTCGGGTCTTCCAGCTGGTCGCAGATTGCCACACGCCTTCCCGCACGTATCAGCTTAGGCAAATACGTATCAAGAGCATGATGCGGGAATCCTGCCATTTCCACCGTTTTCCCCTGCCCGTTGGCACGCTTGGTCAAGGTGATTCCCAGTATTTGCGAAGCGGTCACGGCATCTTCGGAATAAGTCTCATAGAAGTCGCCGCACCGGAAGAGCATCAACGCATCGGGATGCTTTGCCTTCAGATCGAAATACTGTTTCATCATGGGGGTCAATACCACGTCGTTATCTTTAGCCACTGTGTTGTCCTTTCTTTATATTAATGTGTTGTTCGCACTTGCAAAGATACATCAATTTTTCAAATATCCGCTTCCCGCAACGTAAGTATCTGCACAAGCCGATGAAAGCAAGTGCCTTTTATACGGCATACAAATAAAACGATTTCCGCACCTAAAAGCGCCTCTTCCGTATCACTTCAGCAAACGCTTGCTAAGGTAACGCACGGGATACCACACCGAAAGGAAACCTACTACCAACACCGTAACGAAGACCACGATGACATCCATCGCTTCTACGCTAACCGGATAGGCATCGACCACAAAACTACCCGAACTACCCAACTTAATGACTCCGAACTCTTGCTGCACCCAACAGAGTAATAAACCTAAAACCACTCCGATAAAAGCCCCGAAGAAAGAAATCATCCTACCTTCGAACAAGAAAACACGCACAATCTGATTGTCGCTCGCACCCAGGTTGCGCAATGTCCCCACATCTTCCCGCTTGTCGATAATCAACATCGAAAGTGAGCCGATGACATTGAAGCAAGCTATTATTAATATAAAGGTAAGAAACAGATAAGAAATCAGTTTCTCTACCCGCATAATGCGATACGTATCCGCCTGCTGTTCGTAACGGTCTTGCACACAGAAGTCCTTACCCAACTGTTTTTGAATCTTCTCTTTTACCATTCCAATATCCGTACCCGGAAGCAACCGCAGGTTGACCGCACTGACCTCGGTGGTATATTGAAACAAACGGCGGGCAAACTCCAGCGAAGTAAGGATATATGCCGCATCGTATTTTTCCTGATTGACGGCAAAAACCAAGCCGGAAGAAAACAGGTTCCCCGTAACAAATGCCGTAGACGGATTGGCAACGTTTACTTTCGCGCCACGCTTAGGCGCATAAACCTCCAAGGGGTCGAGAAAACGGATGCCGCTCCCCAATGCCGAAAGCAATTGGATGCCGGGAATGGCATAATCGACCACCTCATCATGCAACATCAAATCACCCCGCCCGAATAAAATGCTATCTATCGGCGTAAGCTGGTCGAAATTATCTTCCACTCCCCTAATAACCGCCATAGCCTGCTTACCTTGGTATTGCACCATCGCATTATCTTCAAGCGATTCGGAATATACCGCCACTTCGGGCAATTGCTTTAAACGGAGCACACGCGGGTCTTGCCCGTCGAACACCTTTCCATGCGTCACCGTAATCTTCAGTTCAGGATCGAACGCCGTAAAGAAAGACGCCACGAGGTCTTGAAACCCATTAAAGACAGACAGCGTGCATATCAATGCCAACGTAGCCAACGCCACACCACACACGGAGATGGCCGAGATGACATTAATCGCATTGTGCGACTTCTTCGAAAACAGATACCGGCGGACTATGTAGAAGGGAAAATTCATTTCTTCAACAACTCATCGATGTGTGCCGCATAGTCTAACGAATCGTCTACAAAGAACCTCAACTCAGGAATAATGCGAAGCTGATAACGCACACGTGTACCCAGTTCGTAACGGATAGCTTTCATATTGTCGTTGATGTTCTTCACAATCTCTTCGGCACGTTCCGAAGGGAACACACTCAGATAAGCACGCGCATAACTCATATCGGGACTGATGCGTACCACACTTACCGAAACCAATACGCCGCGCATAGAGCGGGTCTGTGCCTGAAATATCTCGCTCAATTCTTTCTGAATGAGCCGGGCAATCTTGTTTTGTCTGGTTGTTTCCATATATCTTTTATCAGTATTAAAGTATCAAAGGAGGTAAAGGAGGTAAAGTATTAAAGGTGTAAAGCTTTACCTCCTTTAGTTCTTTAATGCTTTACTTCCTTTTCTGCTCTTCCTTTTTCCTAATGATAGTCAGCCCGTCCCGCAAAGGAAGGATGACTTTCTCCACACGTTCATCGGACGCCACATAATCATTGAACTTCTTGATGCCGATAGTTTGCGCATCGGCACTCCGAGGTTCTTCCAGCACATGCCCGTCCCACAACGTATTATCAGCGATGATATAGCCTCCCGCACGGAGCTTAGGCAATATCATCTCGTAATAATCGATGTACACCCGTTTGTTGCCATCAATGAAGGCAAGGTCGAAAGTGATGTCCATCTGCGGAACCATCTGCAAGGCATCGCCGATATAAAACCTGATTTTATCGGCATACGGCGAACCTTCCAGCCACGGACGGGTGAAATCTTCTTGCTCATCGTTGATTTCAAACGTATGAAGCATAGCTCCCTCTTCCAGCCCTTCCGCCAGGCACAAAGCAGAATATCCACTATACGTCCCTATTTCAAGCACTTGGCGAGGACGAATCATTTCGACAAACATTTTCAGCATCCGTCCTTGCAAGTGCCCCGAAGCCATACGGGGACGCAAAAGCTTGACGTGTGTAGCCCGGTAAAGCGCCTTCAGGTAATCACTCTCCGGGTCGATATGCTGAAGGATGTAATCATCCAGTACATCGGTTTCTTTCATTACAAATATCTATTCCGGTTCGGCAAAACATAATCATCGCCGGCTTCCAATACATCATCTACCTGATTGATTTCGAGGAACGAAGTATGCGTACCTTTCTTTCCGCCACTCAAGTATGCCACCATTTCATTACGGGTCAACACACCGTCGTTAAGCAATTTGCGCAACGCCGTGAAGTAATACTCCTGCCCGTTTGCCTTTTCGGGCATATAGATGGCTTCCACTCCGTACGACAAGGCCAAATGGCGCATGGTTTTTTCTTTGTAGCAGATAGCCAGCACCGGATACTTGCCACGGAATGCCGCCAAGTTACGTGCCGTACGCCCACTGAAGCTATCGGTGATAATGGCACGGATGGGCATCAATGTCGTAGCACGCACCGCTTGTTTTGCCAAGAAATTAGTCACATCGGTATTCTCCGGAGTCAACGGAATAGGAATATCATTCTCTTCCATTTTGTCCTTTTCGGCCTGTGCCGCCACTTTCGTCATGGTCTTCACGGCTTCCACCGGATATTTTCCGTACGCCGTCTCACCGCTCAACATCAAGGCATCGGTACGATAATAAATGGCATTGGCTATATCGGTCACCTCGGCACGGGTCGGACGCGGATTGTTAATCATCGTATGAAGCATCTGGGTAGCTACAATCACCGGTTTGCGAGCCAAGATGCATTTCTTGATAAGTTTGCGCTGGATGCCCGGAATGCGTTCCTGAGGCACTTCGATACCCAGGTCTCCGCGGGCCACCATAACGCCATCCGCCACTTCCAGAATCTCATCGATATTGTCCACACCTTCCTGGTTTTCAATCTTCGCGATAATCTGGATATCACTATGATGCGCGTCAAGTATCTCCCGGATATCCAATACATCCTGCTTGTTGCGCACGAACGAGTGGGCGATAAAATCAATATCTTTTTCGATGGCATACAAGATGTTGTTCCGGTCTTTTTCGGTAAGCGAAGGCAGGTTGATGCGTACCCCCGGCACATTCACGCTCTTACGGTTGCCCAATGTAGCATCGTTGCATACCTCACACATCAAAGTATCTTCGTCCTTATCAATCACTTTCAATCCCAAATCACCGTCGTCTATCAATACGTTCGCTCCTATCGACAAGTCGCGCACGAACCCCGGATAGCTCACCGCAATACATTCGTGGGTAGTTTCCAGGTCAGGATTGCCGACTATACGGACCGTTTCGCCTGTCTTAAAGTCAATCTGCCCTTCGGCACTTGCCGTAGTCCGTACCTCCGGTCCTTTAGTATCCATCAAGATACCGATGCGGTTCGATACCTGACGCACATTGTTAATCAATTTTTCGAACCCCTCTCGACTGGCATGAGCGGTATTCATACGCACTACGTTCATTCCTGCGTTAAACAAGTCTCTGATAAAGTCAACATCGCAACGCAAGTCTGAAATAGACGCGACGATTTTTGTTTGTTTGAGCATCATATAGTTTATAGTTTTTAGTGTTATGCCAATAAAGCTTCCAACGCCAACCGGTACGAATCAAGCCCGAAACCGCAAATCACCCCGCGGCATGCACAAGCAATCATCGACTTGTGACGGAACTCCTCACGCGCATGTACATTAGATATATGCACCTCGATGACAGGTGCCGTCACCGAACGGATAGCATCCTGCAAGGCTATGGAAGTATGTGTGTAGGCACCGGCATTCAAGATAATCCCGTCATACGAAAAGCCTACTTCGTGAATTTTATTAATCATCTCACCTTCTACATTCGACTGAAAATACGCTATTTCCACTTCCGGATAACGCTCTTTCAGCGCATGATAATAGTCTTCGAACGATACGGAGCCATAAATGGAAGGCTCCCGTTTCCCCAACAGGTTGATGTTGGGGCCGTTGATTATTTGTATCCTCATCATATTCAACTGAGTAAATCTTTTTATAAATTTGCAGAGAAATCCGGGACAAAGATACGAAAAAGAAATGAAAACCTACGAGAAGATAATAACAAAGTACCGCCAATACCTAAAATTGGAAAAATCTTTATCGGAAAATACGATAGATGCTTACCTGACCGACTTGGACAAGCTACTGGCTTACCTCACGCTGGAAGGCATCCATGTCACCGATGTAACCCTGCAGGACTTGGAAAATTTTTCCGCCGGACTGCACGACATCGGCATCCATCCCCGCTCGCAGGCACGCATCCTTTCAGGTGTCCGGTCGTTTTTCCGTTTCCTCACCCTCGATGACTATATCCGCCAAGACCCCAGCGAATTGCTCGAATCCCCTCAGACAGGCAGGCACTTGCCCGATGTATTGACCGTAGCAGAGATAGATGCGCTCATCGGTGCCATCGACACGACCACTTCCGAAGGGCAACGCAACCGCGCCATACTGGAAACACTATATAGCTGCGGCTTGCGGGTATCCGAGCTATGCAACCTCAAACTTTCCGACCTTTACCTGAACGAAAGCTTCATCAAGGTAGAAGGGAAAGGAAGCAAACAACGCCTGGTGCCTATTTCTCCCCGTGCCATCACCGAGCTGAACAACTATTTCATGGAACGTGACCGCGCCACGATTAAGCCCGGATATGAAGATTTCGTGTTTATAAGCCGCCCAGGCAAGAACATTTCACGCATCATGGTGTTTCATATAATAAAGGAGTTGGCAGGCCGCATCGGACTGAAAAAAAACATCAGCCCCCACACATTCCGCCATTCGTTCGCCACTCATCTGCTGGAAGGCGGAGCCAACCTGCGTGCTATCCAAGCCATGCTGGGACATGAAAGCATCGAAACAACCGAAATCTACACCCACATCGACCGCAATATGCTCCGCCAAGAAATTCTGGAGCATCATCCACGGAACATAAAGAAGCAATTTAGATAGAATATACAGCCTGTTTTAATCTTTTTTTTAATATCTGTTTAAAAAAAGAGCGCAAAAAGTTAACAGCTATTGGAGTTTTTCTTATCTTTGCCCCCAAATATAAGAACCAACTAGATTATATTTTTAACAAACCAAATATTAAAAACCATGATTAAGAAGTTGTATTTGCCCTTAGTGGCATTGTTAGTTCTTGCTTTCTCTTCATGTAGCAAGATGGGTGAACTAGACCCGAGCTATTTCACAACTGATCCTGAAGTATTGGAAGCTATCGGTGGTAAAGTGCCTGTAACCATCACAGGTAAGTTCCCTGAAAAGTATTTCAAGAAAACAGCAACCGTTGAAGTTACTCCGGTATTGAGATGGGACGGAGGCGAAGCCAAAGGCCAGCCGGCTATGTTCCAAGGTGAAAAAGTAGAAGGTAACGACCAGACTATCTCTTACAAGATGGGCGGTACCTATACGATGAAAGCCTCTTTCGACTATGTACCCGAAATGGCTAAATCTGAACTTTATCTTGATTTCAAGATTAAGAAAGGAAAGAAAGAATACACCATTCCTTCTGTAAAGATTGCCGACGGTGTAATCGCTACTTCTGAATTGCCTACCGTTAAGTCGGCTAATGCCGCTTACGCAGCTGATGCATTCCAACGCATTATCAAGCAGGCTCAGGAAGCTCAAATCATGTTCTTGATCCAACAGGCTAACATCCGCGCAAGCGAACTGAAGTCGGAAGGCATCAAAGATTTCAACAAGAAAGTCGTAGCTATCAACGGCGACAAGAAGAACTTCAAGCTGAACAACATTGAAATCTCTGCTTACGCATCTCCCGATGGTGGTGTGAAACTGAACACGGGCTTGGCTGAAGACCGTCAGGAAAACACTGAAAAGTACCTGAACAAGGAACTGAAGAAAGGTGAAATTGAAGCTCAAGTAGACGCTAAGTACACTGCACAAGACTGGGAAGGCTTCCAGGAACTGGTTTCTAAGTCAAACATCCAAGATAAAGACCTTATCTTGCGCGTTCTGTCTATGTACCAAGACCCCGAACAACGTGAAACTGAAATCAAGAACATCTCTTCAGTTTACAAGACTTTGGCAGATGAAATCCTTCCGCAATTGCGTCGTGCACGCCTGACCGCCAACTACGATGTTATCGGACGTAGCGATGAAGAAATCAACGCCGCATTCGACGCGAAAGAAGACTCTATCAGCGTAGACGAATTGTTGTATGCAGCTACCCTGACTCAAGACAACGCACGCAAGGAAGCTATCTACAAGAGAGCCATTGAAAAATATCCGAACGACTTCCGTGCTTACAACAACTTGGGTATGATGTCATACGCAGCAGGCGACTTGAACGCAGCTGAAAACTACTTCAAGCAAGCAGCAAGCAAGAGCGCAAGCGCAGCAGAAGTAAACACCAACCTCGGTTTGTGCGAATTGTGCAAAGGCAATGTAGCAGAAGCTGAAACTTACCTGAGCAAGTCTACAGGCGCTAACACCGCTAACGAAGCTCTGGGTAACCTGTACATCAAACAAGGTCAGTACGACCGTGCCGTACAAGCTTTCGGCGACACCAAGACCAACTCAGCCGCTTTGGCTCAAATCTTGGCTAAAGACTACAACAAGGCTAAGACTACCTTGGAAGGCGTTAAGAACCCGGATGCTTACACCGATTACCTGATGGCTATCGTAGGTGCACGCACCAACAATGCCGACCTGGTTAAGTCAAGCATGGCTAAGGTAGGTCAGAAAGACGCTAACTTGAAAGCAAGCGCTCAGAACGACCGCGAATTCGCTAAATATGCAAACGAAATCAAGTAATCTTACCTGATAAATACGGAAAGCCGGAATGCAAATCGTATTCCGGCTTTTTTATTTCAAAAAATTTATGTACATTCGCAAGCAAATCAATATATATCCGACCACTCATGAAGTTACATCCATCGCTTATCGCACTTAGCTTGCTCGCCCTCCTCTCCTGTAAGGAAGACACCAAGTTCACACTCCAAGCCGAAATGAGAGGACTTGACGATAAGCCCATCCTCGTGGTCTACGATGACCCGACATCCAAACTCGACACGATTTTCCCCAAAGAAGGGAGATTCAACTATACTTTCACCCCCGACACCATCACCCTGTTCCGCCTGCTCGCACCCGAATCGGGCAATGTCATACCCGTCTTTGCCGATAAAGGACAAGAAATGAAACTGACGGGTACCTTCGAAACACCCGACATCACAGGCGACGGCATGAACGGCGAGTATGGCACATTGCTGAAAGAAATACAGCAAACCGCCGACTCTATCCAGCGGACACAAGCCGTCGAGAAATTCATCCAAACGCATCCCGCTTCTTTTGTGTCGGCATACCTTATCAATCAATATTTCATCCAGACCCCTTCGCCCGACATCGAAAAGATAGACCGGCTCATCGCTCCTTTGACAGGAAACGTAAAAGACAGCCGCATCCTCAGCGTCATCCTGAAGGCATTGCCCTCGCAAGAAGATAACCAGCAACGGAACAAAGAATACATCAACTACTTTTCGTGTAAAGACCGCGAAGGGAAATACATCGCATGGAGCGGAGACAAAGGAAGCTATACCTTAATCAACTTCTGGGCAAGCTGGAATGAAGAAAGCCTTGCCCGGCGCGACTCACTGGCGAAATTCATCGAAAAGCTACCCGAGAAAAAGTTCAAGGTATTGAACGTTTCCCTCGATTACGAGAAAGACAAATGGCTGAAGAAATGCAAAAAGGATAGCGGGAAATGGATAGAAACCTGCGATTTCAAGGGATGGAACAACCCGATAGTAAAGCAAAACCACATCCAGAACATCCCCGACAACATCCTGATAAACGATAGCCGCAAAATTGTGGCAACCCACCTGCCTGATGAAACCTTATACGAGAAAATAAACGAATTGATAAAAGAATAAAACCTTAAATACACCTTAAATGCTAATCAAACTATTCGGTGCAGCCGTTCAAGGAATCGACGCAACCATTGTCACCATCGAAGTCAATAGCTCACGAGGCATCAAGTTTTTCCTCGTCGGACTGCCCGACTCCGCCGTAAAAGAAAGCCACGAACGCATCGTAGCCGCCTTGCAGGTCAACGGATACAAATTTCCTACCTGCCAGATAGTCATCAACATGGCTCCCGCGGACATCCGCAAGGAAGGCTCGGCATACGACCTCCCGCTGGCAATAGGTATCCTCGCCGTATCCGGAGCGGTCTCTACCGAGAAACTCGAACGCTACTTACTTATCGGTGAACTGAGCCTGGACGGAAGCCTCCAGCCCATCAAAGGAGCATTGCCTATTGCCATCTGCGCCCGCCAACAGGGATTCGAAGGATTCATCCTGCCCAAACAGAACGCACGCGAAGCCGCCGTAGTCAACAACCTGAACGTATATGGCGTAGAGAGCATCACCGAAGTCATCGACTTCTTCAACGGCAAACGCGAACTAGAACCCACCGTCGTCAATACACGTGAAGAATTTTACCGGAGCCAGACGAACTTTCCTTTCGACTTTGCCGACGTGAAGGGACAAGAGAATGTAAAGCGTGCCTTGGAAGTCGCGGCGGCCGGCGGACACAACCTGATTATGATTGGCGCACCGGGAAGCGGAAAGTCGATGATGGCGAAATGCCTTCCCAGCATCCTTCCTCCCCTCTCGCTGGCCGAGAGCTTGGAAACGACCAAGATACATTCCGTAGCCGGCAAGTTGGGAAAAGACTCGTCGCTCATCGCCGTCCGCCCGTTCCGAAGCCCGCACCACACTATTTCGCAAGTGGCTATGGTAGGCGGAGGTACCAATCCCCAGCCGGGCGAAATCAGCCTGGCACATAACGGCGTATTGTTCCTCGATGAACTGCCCGAGTTCAACCGAAGCGTCCTCGAAGTGCTCCGCCAGCCGCTGGAAGACCGGCGCATCACCATCTCGCGCGCCAAATACACCTTGGATTATCCCGCCAGCTTCACCCTGATAGCCTCAATGAACCCGTGTCCGTGCGGCTATTACAACCACCCTACCCGCCATTGCGTATGCACGCCCGGACAAGTGCAGAAGTACTTGAACCGTATCTCCGGTCCTCTCCTCGACCGCATTGACATCCAGGTGGAAATCGTTCCTGTACCTTTCGAGAAGCTTGCCGAACGGCAAAAAGGCGAACCCAGCGCCGCCATCCGCGAACGTGTGATACGTGCCCGGCAGATACAGGCAAAGCGTTTCGCCGATATACCGGACGTACATTGCAACGCACAAATGACCTCCCGCCTGCTCCACCAATATGCTCAACCCGATGCACACGGCATGAATCTCCTGCGCACCGCCATGGAACGCTTCAACCTCTCCGCCCGTGCCTACGACCGCATCCTGAAGGTTTCGCGCACCATTGCCGACCTGGACGGAAGCGAAGCCATCCTCCCCCACCATCTTGCCGAAGCCATCAGCTACCGTAACTTAGATAGGGAAAATTGGGCAGGCTAAGTTATAGCCAATCAGAAATGAATTGCGAAAAAATCCATATGGCTTCTTCGGTTAAACGCAAAGATACAGAGGCACAAAAAACAAACAATCGATGAATCTGTTTCAAAAAAGGGAATCAATTTCCATTTTTTGAAACAAGCTCATTTTTACGCGAATAAAAAGTCATTTAACTTTAGAGCCTTTCAATTTTCCGATAAAGTCATATTTTGAGCAAAACTCTTAACAAACTTTTATATGTTGCTTAGAAGCTGTTTTGAATTTCTCCAAAAAGTTTTTCTTGGCTTGATGTATCC
>URCM01000077.1 GCA_900546355.1 uncultured Bacteroides sp. | reverse complement strand
AATAGGTTCACTACCGTTTATGTCAAGCGGACATGAGGTTACTCTACGGTCCATTTCGGGTCGTGCGGGAAGAGCACACGGGGATTGTAGTACATACCTTCCTTGTCGGGGATGCGCAGGTAGTAGACTTTCGAGCCATGTACATGCAGTGTATGGGAGCGGAGCCAAGGATTCATGTTGCGCAGCAAAGCGTAAGTGATACCTTGGCTTTTGGCGAAGCGAGGCAGGTCTTCGATGGTGCTTTCTACTTTGATTTCGCGGTAGGGGATGGGCGGATAAAGGTCGGACGCGCGCAGGCGGAAGCCGAAACGGGCAGGGTCGGCAAATAGCATTTTGGCGGCAAGGATGCGGTAGACGTATCGGGCGGTTTCTTCTACCAATTGCAGGTCGAGTGCGTTTTCTTCGTATTGCCGTTTCAGTTCGCGGGAGATTCGTCCTTGCCCGGCATTGTAAGACGCGGCTACACTGGTCCAACTCCCGAAGCGGGCGTAGGCTTGCTTCAGGTAACGGCAGGCTGCACGGGTGGCTTTTTCTACGTGATAGCGTTCGTCAACCGAATTGCCTACTTCCAGTCCGAATTCACGTCCGGTGGCTGGCATGAATTGCCACAATCCTGCGGCTCCCGCTCCCGACCGTGCCAACGGATTGTTGTTACTCTCGATGGACATCAGGTATTTGAAATCATCGGGCACACCGTTTTCGTGCAAAATCGATTCCACGATGGGGAAATAACGGTTGGCCCGCTTAATCATTTGGAGGGTAGTGCTGTGCATATAAGAAAAGGCAAGCAGTTCGCGGTCCATGCGTTCGCGGCGGTCGAAACGGGTAAGGTCGATGGTTTCTCCGCAAAATGTCATGCTTTGCGGTATCTCTACGCAACTGTAAGAAGATGGGGATGTGGGGGCGTCAGGACCGGTTTGTGCGTGCGATGGCGTGAATTTTGCCGGTAAGAGGATAAGGGCGACTGCAAAGAGTAGTGTCGTGTGAATGGAAGTTGCTTTCATGTTCGGGTCGTTTTTATTCTTCAATTGTGAAGCTTTTAAGTATTGTTTCAGGAAGCGGATCGGTGGGTTCGGAATAGACGATGGATACATAAAGCCCGCTGCCGTCTTCTTTGGTCAGCAGGTAACTATAGAGGCATTGATCGCTTTCGCAATTGCCCCGTAACCATACGCCGTAGAATTGGGGCAGTTCAAAGTTTGTGATGTCGCTTTGGGAAGTCACTTCATCGTCGGTAGCGATGTTTTTCAATTCCTGAGCCAGTTCGGAGCGTTGGATGCCTTCGCCTTCTAATAGTTGGACGGTGATGTAATAAGTAGGTGTGCTGAGGATATAGCCTTCTTCCGAATCATCTTCTATGGTATAGCCTGCGGGGGCTTTGAAACTCACCCCGTAGGCTTGCCACGTAGCGGGCTGTAGGGTTTGGGCTGTGGCAGAGAAGGCGCCAGCAGCCGAAAGTGCAAAAGTAAATAGGGCTTTTTTCATGCTTGTCTCCGTTCTACCACTTTGCGGGCATATACTTCTTCTTCCTTGTTTACCATGACCAAAACTTGTCCGCCCATATTTGAATAGGGTGAGGTGATAGCGGACAAAGTCTCGTCTTTCAGCATGGCGGATACACCTGCCGACTCCAACAATCCTTTCACTAATTCGGCTTCCCAGAGATTTCCCCTGTAGACTTCTACCAATGAACCATACGATGTTGCTTCCATAACTGTATATTTTTAGATTATCTATAACCAAAGATAGGGATTTTTTTTAGAATAATGAAAATAAACGGAGAAAAAGTGCCGGAGTGTTGGAAAGAATTTTATTTTTGCATGGATTTAAATTGATTGTTATGAGTATAACCGATACTTTGTTGCAAGTACGACAGGCATCGCGTGGCCTGCCTTTGCTGGAAGAAGCACGTATCAATGAGGTGTTGCGGGCGGTTTCGGACACGATTCTCGACCGCGTTGATGTCTTGCTGGAAGCCAATGCGGAAGACTTGCGCCGCATGGAGCCTGCGAATCCGAAATACGACCGGTTGAAATTGACCCCCGGCCGCTTGAAAGGCATCGCTTCGGATATGAGGAACGTGGCTTCCTTGCCTTCTCCTTTGAATCGGGTCTTGGAAGAGACCGTGCGTCCGAACGGATTGCGCTTGCGGAAGGTGAGTGTGCCTTTCGGGGTCATCGGCATTATCTATGAGGCACGTCCCAATGTGAGTTTCGATGTGTTCTCGCTTTGCTTTAAGAGCGGAAGCGCTTGTGTCTTGAAGGGCGGGCATGACGCGGATTGCTCGAACCGGGCGATAGTGGCTTTGATTCATGAGGTTTTGCGGCGTTTTTGTTTGGATGAACACATCGTGGAGCTTCTTCCGGCCGAACGGGAAGCTACGACGGAATTGCTTCATGCCGAAGGACTGGTCGACTTGATTATTCCTCGCGGAAGCAAAGGTCTGATAGATTATGTGCGCCGTGAAGCCACCATTCCGGTTATCGAAACGGGAGCAGGCGTGTGTCATACCTATTTTGATGTAGCGGGCGATTCAGTAAAAGGTGCCGCTATCGTGAATAATGCCAAGACCCGGCGGGTGAGTGTATGCAATGCGTTGGATTGCTTGCTGGTGCATCGGGAACGTTTGGCGGATTTGCCGGAGTTGTGTGCGCCTTTGCAAGCATCGCATGTGATTTTGTATGCGGACGAGCCGGCATATCAGGCACTTCAGGGACGTTATCCGGAGGAATTGCTTTGCCGTGCCACACCGGAAAGCTACGGGACGGAGTTCATGGATTATAAAATGGCTATCCGTACCGTTTCGGACATCGAGGAGGCACTTACACATATCTATGCTTATAGTTCGAAGCATAGCGAATGTATTGTGACTGAGGATAAAGATGCCGCTGCTTATTTCCAGCGCATGGTAGATGCGGCTTGCGTATATGTCAATGCGCCCACCTCGTTCACCGATGGCGCGCAATTTGGATTGGGGGCTGAGATTGGCATCAGTACCCAAAAACTACATGCCCGTGGTCCGATGGGCTTGCGCGAGATAACTACGTATAAGTGGTTGATAGAGGGAAATGGACAGATTCGAGATAATTAATAATTAACAATTAATAGTTAATAACTGTATGAGAACTTACACGAATGTATTTGATTTGGGCGATTTGAAGACCGCCCTTTCCGAAGCTTTTGAAATCAAGAAAGACCGTTATAAATATGAAGCGCTGGGCAAACACCGCACTTGTTTGCTGATATTCTTCAATAATAGCTTGCGTACGCGCCTAAGTACGCAGAAAGCGGCACGTAATTTGGGCATGGACGTGATTGTACTCGATGTGAATCAAGGCGCATGGAAGCTGGAAACCGAACGGGGCGTGGTAATGGACGGAGATAAGAGCGAGCATTTGCTGGAAGCTATTCCGGTGATGGCATCGTATTGCGACATTATCGGTGTGCGCTCGTTTGCCCGTTTCGAGAGCCGTGAGGATGATTATACCGAGAAGATTCTGAATCAGTTTATCCAGTATTCGGGTAAGCCTGTATTCTCAATGGAAGCGGCTACCGGACACCCGCTTCAGGCTTTTGCCGATTTGATAACCATCGAAGAATATAAGCGGACAGAGCGTCCGAAAGTGGTATTGACTTGGGCTCCTCATCCGCGTGCCTTGCCTCAAGCCGTACCTAATTCATTTGCCGATTTCATGAACGAAGCCAATGTGGACTTTGTGATTACACATCCCGAAGGCTATGAACTCGACCCGAAGTTCGTGCGTGGCGCCAAGGTGGAGTACAACCAGATGAAAGCCTTCGAAGGAGCTGACTTCATCTATGCAAAGAACTGGGCATGTCCGGGCGTGACTAATCCGGCTGATTATGGTAAAGTATTGAGCAAGGACATGAGTTGGACGGTAGATACAGACCACATGGAGGTAACAAACAATGCCTTCTTCATGCATTGCCTTCCGGTGCGCCGCAACATGATTGTGACCGATGATGTAATCGAAGCGCCTACTTCACTTGTCATCCCCGAAGCCGCGAACCGTGAAATCTCCGCTACGGTAGTGCTGAAGCGTATGCTTCAGGCGTTGTAAGTTAATAGTGAATAGTGAATAATGAATAGTTAATAACGAATGGCAGAAAACACTTCCCACTATTAACTATTCATTATTCATTATTCACTATTCATTATTAACTATTCATTATTAACTATTAATTATCTCTCCACTTCCTTGCCGTATTCTTTCCAGTTATCAAACCCTTTGTCCAGATTATAGACTTTATAGCCTAAGTTGGTAAGGATGCGTGCGGCATTCCGGCTCCGGCGTCCGCTTTTGCAATACACGGCTACAGGTCGGTTTTTATCAAGCACCTCTTCGGTGGCTGCGGCAAAATGGTCTTCTAACACATTTACATTCAGGCTGCCCGGTATGTGCCCTTCGCTATATTCCGCAACTGTACGTACATCCAGTCGTTGCACTTCTTCATCTTGTATGAGCCGGTCGAATTCATCGGCTGTCAGGTTCTTGAATTTGTCTTGAGGTTTTGCGCTGCATGCCATTAGTCCGAGCAGGCAGACGATTACGAAGAAAAAGAAATAGAGGGGTTTAATCATGATATGGGAAATTAATAGGTGAATTCTCTGTATGTTTGTCCTTCTTTGTACGTATGGATGCGGAAGCGGATTTTGTCTCCCGTGCATAAAGTGTCTCGATAATGCTGAAGCGGCACAGACAGGTAAGTGAGGTCGGTAAATGCCTCATAGTCTTGCTTGCTGTTATGGTACAGGCGTAAGTATAAAGTACGTATGCCTTGCGTGTCGGTTGAAATGCTGTCTTCAATGAAATGGAACGTATGAGGCTGGTCTTTTCGTTTCACTTCCACTATCAGGTTCAGGTATTTGCCTGAACGCCAGATGCTCTGAATATCTACGGGGTCGGTATGGATGCTGTCTTTCCATTCGGTTGCCTTGACGGGATAAGGCGAAACCGTTATGTGGCTGGAATATAACTTTGCTTCCGGCTTTTCTCCTTCCGACAGGGGTTGGTAGATTGATACGGTGCGGTAAATCGTGTCGGCATGAAGTCCGTTCAGTCCTTCGCGCGGCTGTACGGCATAGTGTTTTCCGTTATCGGTAATCAGCCGGGTGATGGTTCCGCTTTCATCGGTCTGTAGGTCGATGAATTCGGTGAGGACATCGGGATATACATACGTTTCTTCTTTGCATGCCGTCAGGAGCAGGCAAAGAAGAAACAAATGGAGAAATACACGTCTTGTCATGCTTCCAATGCTTTCAGGTGGTTGATGACCGGATTGGCATACATCGTCAGGATGCATTGGCGCAAGAATGGAATGTCTTTGTCAGGCAGGTCTATCATGTCGAGTTTCTTTTGCAGGTAGGCTTCGAATTTCATTTGGTCTTCCTTCGTGTATTGACCGGCAAACTCATGTTTGCCTTCCAGCAAGTCGCACGCGATGTAATTGCCCGGATAGAGCCGGTAGTTGCGATGTATATGCAAGTCGATGAGGTGCGCCAGCTTCAGGAAAAGTTCGTTCTTCGGGCATCCGCGCAAGGTTTCCAGTTCTTCATTGATGCAAGGTGCGGTTTGGAAATAGACTTTGCCTTTATAGCCGAAGATGCCGGTCTGCATATTGATTAAGTCATCTTGCTGGGTTTTCTTGAATCCTTCGATGTCGCGCTTTTGCTGCATTTCCTTGGCTTTCAGGAAATCGCACGGGTCGTATTCGTATGATAGGGAAGTGGGGACGATGTTCAGTTCTTTCAAGTAGTCGATGACATCGCCTGTACATCCCAATGCCAGCATTTTCAGTACACTTTCCTGTGTGCGGTCGTTCGAGTCTTTGGCACGTCCTTCGCGTTGGGCTATCCATACGTTTTCTTTTTTCTCTGTCACGGCAAAATGGATATAGCGCGACATACGTGCCGATGCCAGCATCATCTGTCGCATACTAAGTGTGCGTTGCACGATGAATGATTTGTTTACCCGTACCAGTTTCTTTATCCAGGGATAAATGAGCAAGTTGTCTCCGATGGCAATCTCTACGGTAGTCGAGAAGTGATTGTCGACCAGTCCCACGGATAAGAATCCGGGGTCAAGCACGATATCCCGGTGGTTGGAGATGAAGGTATAGTTCTTTTCTTTATCGGGCAAGGAAGTGGCGTCCAGCATAAATCCATCGGTATATTCTTTGATGACTTTATGCAGAATCGGATAGAATATGGCGGTTTGCACCTCTAAGTTGTTTTTACATTGATGCAATTGACGGCCAAGCATATCGAGGGGCATCCCCGGCATGACTACGCTGATAACTTTCTGAAAGGCAGGGTCGGCCAGAAGCTCGTCGAATACTTGCGGAAGTTCCTCGGGTGTATACGGACGTATCTCGTCGAATTCAGCAGGAATGTTCATGATGTGTTATTTTAAAGTTTGCCTCAAAGATACATATTTTCAATGAAGAATGAAGAATGAAGAACGAAGAATTGCTTCATCCGCATGGATTTCTTCGTTCTTCATTCTTCATTCTTTCATTTCGAGAAGCTATCCTCTATGATGTCGGTCATAATCTCTTTCATATCGATACCTGCGGCACGTGCCTGCTGGGGGATAAAGCTGGTGGCGGTCATGCCCGGAGTCGTATTGATTTCGAGCAGGTTGATTTTCTCGCCTTCGGTGATGATATAGTCTACCCGCACCAGACCTTTGCACCCCAAGATGTCGTAAATGGCGGAGGTAAGTTTCTGTACCCGTGCGGTCAGTTCGGGGCTGAGGCGTGCGGGGGTGATTTCGGTCACTTGCCCGTTGTATTTCGCGTTGAAGTCGAAGAATTCGTTCTTGCTGACCACTTCCGTGATAGGCAATACCACCGACTTGTTTCGTGTCTTGTAGCATCCGTTTGCCAGTTCGACGCCGTCCATAAAGGCTTCTATCATCGCGTCATCCGATTCGGCGAAGGCGGCTTGCAGGGCGGGTTGGATTTGCTCTTTGGTCTTCACCTTGGTCACACCGAAGCTGGAACCGCTGGCATTGGGCTTGATGAAGCAGGGCAAGCCGATTTTTTCGATGACTTCCTCATCGCTGATGCCGTTCCGCTTGTGTACCAGCATCGATTCAGCCACCCGCACACCGAAGCTTTTCAAGTATTGGTTGGTCACAAACTTATTGAACGTCAGTGCCGAAACCAATACATCACAGGTCGAATAGGGAATGCCGAGCAATTCGAAATAGCCTTGCAGGATGCCGTTCTCGCCCGGTGTGCCGTGGATAGTGATGTAGGCGAAGTCGGGTTTTATCTTCTGCCCCTTCTCCACGAAGCTGAAGTCGTTCTTGTCGACTGCGCTCTTCGAACCGTCCTCCAAGATGGCGTTCCAGCCTTTGTGGCTCAGTTCGATGACATATATATTATATTTATCTTTGTCGATGAAAGAATAGATTCCTTCTGCACTTTTCATGGAGACATCGTGTTCTGATGAGTCTCCTCCTGCCACGATAGCAATGATACGTTTCATAATTCTTCTCTGTTACTGATATATGCCCTCCATTTCTCCAGCAAGCGTGCCATGTCTTCGGGCAGTTCGGAAGTGAAGAACATTTCCTTGCCCGTGCGGGGATGTACGAATCCCAATGTCTTGGCGTGCAGGGCTTGCCGGGGGCAAATGGCGAAGCAGTTGTTTACAAATTGTTTGTATTTACTGAAATGAGTTCCTTTCAATATCTCGTGTCCACCGTATCGTTCATCATTGAACAATACGTGGCCGATGTGTTTCATGTGTACACGTATCTGGTGCGTGCGTCCGGTTTCGAGCACACATTTCACGAGGGTGACATAGCCCAGACGTTCCAATACCTTGTAATGGGTAACGGCATGTTTTCCTTGCGTAGGGTCGCTCAGTACCGCCATTTGCATGCGGTCTTTGGGGTTCCGTCCGATATTGCCTTCGATGGTTCCTTCGTCTTCATCGATGATGCCCCATACCAAAGCGTTGTATTCGCGCTGGGTGGTCTTGTTGTAGAATTGCAAGCCTAAATGCGTCTTGGCATTCGGGGTCTTGGCTACAACCAATAGTCCCGACGTGTCCTTGTCGATGCGGTGCACCAGGCCTACTTGCGGGTCGTTCGGGTTATACGAAGGCACGTCTCTCAGGTGCCAGGCTATGGCGTTCACCAAGGTGCCATGGTAATTTCCGCAACCCGGATGTACGACCAGGCCCGCCGGCTTGTTTATCACCATCAAGTCGTCGTCTTCATAAACGATATCCAAGGGAATGTCTTCGGGGATGATGTCGTTTTCATACCGCGGGCGATCCATCATCACGGTCAAGACATCGAGCGGCTTTACCTTATAGCTGCTTTTCACCGGTTTCCCGTTAGCCATGACATAGCCGTTATCCGCAGCCGTTTGGATGCGGTTGCGCGATGCGTTGACGATACGTTCGAACAGGTATCTGTCGATACGTACCGGAGCTTGCCCTTTGTCTACCGTGACACGGAAATGTTCGTATAGTTCGGGCGGAGAGCCTATCGGCTCAATGTCTTCAAGGGTATCATCCAGTTCGGTTATGTCATCTGTATCCATGGGGCGGTTCAGCTATATGCGTTCGTCTTTTCATTTAACTTAAAACCAAGAGTCATCTACTTGCGCTTCTCCTGCATCGTTCAGGTTGAAGTTCAAGGAGTCGGTAGCAAGCGAGTCGCGCAGGTGTGTATCACCTATGCATAAAGTCAGTAAGGCTTCGAATGGCACTTTGTCACCCGATTTCAGCTTTCTTCCCCTGTATTTGATGCCATACACCCAGTCTTGTTCTCCGGGCACCAGTTCGGGCTCGGTCAGCTTGAACTTCATCGCCTTCAGCTTGGCGGCTGCCTGGCGCATGGAGCTATTGTCGATAATGTCGGGTATCCTGACACGGGGCACTTCGCGCGTGTTGATAGTCAGGTAGATGGTGCGTCCTTCCTTCACCCTCATGCCTGCTTCGGGCTTCTGTTCGAGGATGATGCCGGGAGAAAGTTCTTTCACGTAGGTAGAGTCGACCACTGCGCTTTGCATATTCTGGTTTTGAAGCAGGAGTTGCGCCTGTTCCAATGATTTGTGCTTGACGTTGGGGACGAGATACGACTGTCCATGGTGGGTGTATGCATCCAGCCAGAACAATGTCCCGACAATGGCACCGACAATCACCACAATCATTCCGATGGTGTTCCACCAGAAGAAACGGTTGTGCTTGAATGAGAAAAATTCTTTCAGCTTTGTCATAATATCATGCAATCAATCTTGGTTTTCGGGGTCAAAGATACAATAAAAAAAGAAAAGCCGCAAAACACTGTCTCAGCATCTTGCGACTCCTTAGTCTTTTTCCGGTCTCGGACTTATGCTTTTACGCCATTGTATTCGTCAGAGACAGTCAGTTTCTTACGTCCCTTGGCACGGCGCGCAGCCAATACGCGGCGGCCATTAGCAGTTGCCATTCTTTCACGGAAACCGTGTTTGTTTTTTCTCTTTCTGTTGGAGGGTTGATAAGTTCTTTTCATCTTCGTATCTAATTATGTTATTATTTCATATCGTTCGGGCTGCAAAAGTAGTGACTTTTTTTCAATAAACCAAATAGCTAAATCATTTTTAGACAAATCTTTTTGTGTTTTTCCCTGATTTAGATTAATTTTGCGCCCGAATAGATGAAGACAAACAAATCAGTAATCACATAAAATAAAGATTTCTAGTTATGATTAATGCTCAAGACATTAAGATTGGAACCGCTATCCGCATGGATGGCAAGTTGTATTTTTGCATCGACTTCTTGCATGTAAAACCGGGTAAGGGAAACACTTTCATGCGTACGAAGCTGAAAGACGTGGTAGACGGCTATGTATTGGAACGCCGTTTCAATATCGGTGAAAAGCTGGAGGATGTACGTGTGGAACGTCGCCCGTATCAATTCCTTTATAAAGAAGGTGACGATTATATCTTCATGAACCAGGAAACTTACGAACAAGTGCCTATCGCCCGCGATTTGATTGAAGGCGTTGATTTCCTGAAGGAAGAAATGGTGGTAGACGTTGTGTCGGATGCTTCTACCGAAACCATCCTGTTTGCCGAACTGCCGGTAAAAGTGCAATTGAAAGTCACTTATACCGAACCGGGCTTGAAGGGTGATACTGCTACAAACGCTACGAAGCCTGCTACGGTAGAAACAGGCGCTACTGTACGTGTGCCGTTGTTCATCAATCAAGACGAAACTATCGAAGTCGATACGCGCGACGGTTCATACGTAGGCCGTGTAAAGGCTTGATAAAGGCATATACCTTTATATATAATAAGGGCTGCATTCCTTTTATATCAGGAGTGCGGCCTTTATTCCGTAATGGTGTTCTGAAAAGGCGGGAAAAACGGAAGTATTTGTCCTAAAAGGTGTGCTTTTGTGTCTTGTTTTTAAGAATCGACTAAAAATATTGAAAATAGGTCTTGCGTAAGTGCGTAATTTATACCAACTTTGCAGCCGGGTTAAAAATCGACTAAAACATAAATTTGAAAGAAATGAAAAAGAATTTGTTTTTTTATTTGTTTGCGCTCGTGTGCGCTATGCCTCTTTTCACTTCGTGTAGTGATGATGAGGAGACTCCCGTGGCTCCGATAGAGGAAGAAATTGCCGGAAATTATGGAGGTACATTGGAAATTCAGTTGTTTGGTCAGGTTATTTCGGGCGATGGCATTGCCCAGAATGTCAATGTAACAAAGGCTGGCGACAACGCTATTTCTTTGTCGATTGTAGATTTTTCTTTTCTTGGGATTCAGGTAGGCGATATCAATTTGAGTAATTGCCCGTTGACTTCGACCGGCGATAATAGCTATAGCTTCACGGCTGAACCTTTTGAGCTGGCGGCAGAAGATGGTTCGATGACTTGCACCGTGACGTTGAATAGCGGAACAATTGTGGATAAGATTCTGGCTTTGGATTTGAGTATAAACGCCCAATTGGGAGCTGCTCAACAAGACGTTACCGTCACATTTACGGGTGAACGCGGCGTAACTGCAGAAATAGCAAGCTCGGAAGCTCAAATCACTTCGTTCTCTTTTGATACGTCTGTAGAAGCCAATGCCGCTGTGCTTACTCAACCGGTGATTGATGAAGAAGCCCACACGATTACATTCACGGTAGAAAAAGGGCTGGACATTACGGCCTTGGTACCTACGATTGAAGTATCTGAAGGTGCTACGGTAACTCCGGCAAGTGGTGAGGCTGTCAATTTCGAAACGGGCAACGCTTCTTTTACCGTGGTTGCAGAAGACGGAGTGACAAGTGTGACTTATACGGTATCTTGCGGTATAACCAGTCTGGTTCGGTACGATTTCGAGACATGGGCTACTCCCGAAGGAGCTATGTATCCCGAAGTGGTAAATCCCGAAGGATGGGCTACTTGCAACGATGCGGTTGCTTTGATTAAGAATCTGGGAATTTTGGGTGGAATCACTTATACGGGCGAATATCCGGTGCGTGAAACAGCGGATGCGCATTCAGGTTCGAAGGCAGCGATTCTGGAATCGGTAGATACGCAAGGTGGTGAAATCTTCGGTCAGGTTATTCCGAAAGTAACCGCAGGTTCGATGTTCTTGGGTAACTTCAATGCAATGGCTGCTATGACCGACCCGATGGCAACAACTGAATTCGGCGTGGTTTATAATGAGAAGCCGGTAAAAGTATCTGGTTATTTTAAATACACTCCGGGTACAGAATTTTACAATGCGGCAGGCGAATTGCAGGCAGACCGGAAAGATGCTTGCGCGATTAGTGCTGTGCTGTATGAAGTAGAAAGCGAAGAGGAAACGCTGAACGGAAGCACGATTTACACTTCAGACAAGGTCGTTGCCCAAGCCATGTTCTCTACGGGCGAACCCGTCGCTGAATATACTCCGTTCGAGTTGAACTTGGAATATGTAAAAGACTACGATGCAAGCAAGATGTATAAGTTTGCCGTTATCTTCTCGGCAAGTGCCGATGGCGCAGCATACAATGCAGCTGTAGGAAGTACTTTATATATTGATGATGTTACGATTGAAAACGAAGCCGTAGCAGAGTAAACTTAAACTTTTTTCTGAGACAACAACGTGGCGTGAAAGCAGGACATAAACAGCTTGCTTTCACGCTTTTTTCGTTTTGTATGTAACGTATGGTCAAAAGGAAATGCTTCAAAAGCTCATCCCCAATCATCGCACGATAAATTCAAAACAGCTTCTAAACCTGGGCAAAATTCAAAACCCACCGTCAAGTTAGAAGTGCAACTCCGCCACCGCCTTCCTCCGTCCTTGGAGCGTAGCGGAAAGGACGGAGGAAGGCGGTGGTAGCCCGGCTTCGGGTCATCCGGCAATACAAAATAAAAAAGGGAGACCGCCGTCTCCCACGGATTAATTACTTTTGTATTGTCAATTATGTATAAGCACTTAACCCGTGAGCAAAGGTATGGAATTTACCTGGGAAAACAAAAGGGTGAGACTCTGGAAATGATTGCTCGTTCCATAGGAGTCCACAAATCGACAGTAAGCCGTGAGATAAAGCGTAACTCTACGCCGAACGGCAAGGCCATTGTCCTTGGCGTATGCAACGTGTTGACAATGTATTGCCAGTCGATGCCTGTACTCACGGTGGTGTGCTTCATCGCCGGAATGGCCAAGATACAAGGCACATTCGAATGTATGAGCAACATCCAGCTTTGGATCACTCCCCGGCGTGATTTTGCCGTATTCTTTCCCGTGCTCCATATCATCCTGCTCACTGCCATTGAGGGTAGCGGATGGCTTGCAGCTTGGTTCGGTCATCATTTCACATGGCTGATGATGCACGTCTTTACGGTCGGTACCATGCTGTTCGTGCTGCTCACGCAAGCCGTCTTCTGCCGTCCGTTCTGTCCCATGCTCCAGCGTCTGTCACTCAAGGGGATTGACTTTCAGGGAGCGTTACTTATCTGTGGACTGATGCTCATAGTGTCGTATATCGTGGTGTATGGCGACTATTTCATGTGGTTCGACACGTTCCATATGCGACTTCTGCTCGGTGTTGCCATTGTGCTTTCCGGTATTGTGCTTTTTCGTCTGCGCAACTACCGTTATCCCTACATCGAGCTTAGTCTTTTCACACGTCGCAACGTTGTTCCCATTCTCATTGTCACTTTCTTTGCCGAACTCGCTTTCGGTGCAGAGCACACAATGGAAGAAATACTTTACAGCGAAGTCATTCGGCTGGAGGAACTGACCAAAGAGGCGCAGTATATGTGGGCGCTTCCCGGTATGTACGTTGGTATCCTGCTGGATCTCTATTGGCTGAAAGTAAAGAAATGGAAGATATGGAAACTCTTTGGAATTGCCTTCATCAGCATTGCGCTCTATGGTATGTGGATGTACTTCACGCTGGACATGAATGTCAATATCGAGCAATACCGCCTTGCTATCTTCCTGCGTGGATTCGCTTATGCCATACTTGCCCCGGCGTTGATGTGGGCTTTGGACGAATCTGTGCCCAGCCTTGAACAATTTTTCATGGGCTTGTTCGTGTTCAATATCCTCCACATGTATCTGGCAGGAGCGACAGGTTATGGCATTTATACCACCATCTTCTCGCACTTTATGAACGACAACATGATGAGTTACGGGCAGCAACTCACCCTTACACACTTGGATATGGCACACTTTAACTTCGGCGAGTACGTTGGACACGATTTCCTGCATTCCATGATGATGGTAGCAATGAAACAGGTATACGGCTATGTTATCTGGTTCGCCTTAACTCTTGCAGCTTTCTTCCTGCTGTGCGACATTCCTGCAGTCCGTACAAATATACGGAAAGTTCCCCGCTGGCCAGTTTATGCCATCGAGTACCTTGCAAGAAAAAAGTAAAAGGCTGTAATTCCAGTTTATTTTAGTGTGCTATATCAAAGATGAGACTGACTCAGATTGCAATCCGAGTCAGTCTTTTATTTGTTTGTTTTCATGGTGGTACATCAAACAAAATATAATTCTTTGTAGTGCTTTGGGTGATGGACTAAGAAGCTGTTTTGAATTTCTCCAAAAAGTTTTTCTTGGCTTGATATATCCGTTTTCGTGTGTGCTTTGGGTGATTTTTTGGTCCTTTTCGCTCCTGTTCTTCGTCAGATAGCCCGCTATCTTCCTCATCACAGAAGCAAAAATGCCTCAAAAACTCATCCCAAATCATCGCACGATAAATTCAAAACAGTTTCTGAGTAGCGGTCTGTATATGCAGCAGCAACTTGTCTTTTTTAGAATACATACCCGAATCCGATGTTCAGGTAGATGGGATACATGGCGAAAGTGATAGTGTTGAAATCTTTCCGGAAGATGTCGTTCAGTCCCCATGTCAAGTCGGCATGTACGGTCAGGTGCTTGTAAGCCCTCCATGCTCCGCCCAGTTGCAGTCCCCATTGGAAACGGCGGAGGTCTTCGGAAAAGTCATAGGTGGCAATGTTGTCGCCTGTGAAGTTGACGCGGCTTCCGGTTGCGTCGGGGGTACGCAGATGGCCTTCATAGACATTGCCGTCGAAATCACCGCTCATCATATACGAAAAGTAAGGGCCGAATACCAGTTTCCATCGTTCGCTTATCTTGTAATTGGCGAGGATAGGTATGGTGAGGAGTGACATTTTCACTTTAGTCTTTACGCCGCCGGTCCATAAGCCTTGGATTTTTCCACCGGTCTCGCTGAGGATTTCCATGCCGTAATTCTTTACGGTAGCTTCTGTCGTCATGCTTTTGCTGTCAAGGCGTACCCCTACGCTTACGCCCCATTTCTTGGCTTCGTCTATCCATTTTGTAGCATTTCCTTCGATGGTGATGGCAAGGCCAGGGCTGTAGCTGTCGATGCTTCTGATTTCGTGTGGGAGCGGAAGAGGGGAAGTTCCTCCTATATTGACTCCTGCTTTGAATTCGTATTCCAGTCCGTGCAGGGTCGACCAGATTAAGCCTTTATGTTCAGTCCGTTGTGCTTGTACAGCGTTGAAACCGAGCGCAAAGATTGCGATGAGGGTAAGTATGTATTTTTTCATACGTAAATATTAAGCGTCCTACACATAAAGCAGGACAGGTTTATACT
>URCM01000076.1 GCA_900546355.1 uncultured Bacteroides sp. | reverse complement strand
CGTCTTTGCGTCTCTGCGTTCGATTTTTTCGCAAACCAATTTTGTTTTACTATAACATCGCACATTCTTTTAGAGCCTGTTAAGAAACTGTTTTGAATTCATTTATACCATGAAAAAGTTAGTATTGCTGAGTTTACTCTTTGTTTCTACGCTGCTGTCGGCGCAGAAACCGATTGAAATCAAGTTGTGGTCTGACGGAGCACCTAACAGCAACGGAATGACACAACAGGTAGAAAACGGCCCCATTTATGTAGCGGAACCTACATTGACGGTTTATCCCGCATCTTCGGGTAACGGATTGGCTGTAGTCGCTTGTCCGGGTGGAGGATATGCCCACTTGGCAATGTCGCACGAAGGCCATGATATGGCAAGCTGGTTTAACAGCCAAGGCATTACGTATGCAGTGCTGAAATACCGTATGCCTAACGGTAACCACGAAGTGCCTCTGAGCGATGCACAGCAGGCATTGCGCATCATGCGCCAACACGCAAAAGAATGGAAGATACAAAAAGTAGGTATTATGGGGGCTTCGGCCGGAGGACATTTGGCAAGTACGGTTGCCACTCACTTCCTCGATGCTGAGACTCGTCCTGATTTCCAGATTCTTTTTTATCCGGTTATCACGATGGAGCCTGCTTATACACACATGGGGTCGCATGACAACCTGTTGGGCAAGCATCCTTCCAAAGACCTCGAAGAGAAATATGCTAACGAGCTGCAAGTCACCCCGCAGACACCTCAAGCATTCATCATGCATAGTAGCGATGATGGTGTTGTACCGGTAGCCAATAGCGTCAATTATTATTCGGCGTTGGTGAAGAACAAGGTTCCAGCCAGCCTGCACATTTATCCTGTTGGCGGTCATGGATGGGGATACAGGGATAGTTTTATCTACAAACGCCAGTGGACCGGTGAATTGGAAAAATGGCTGCGTGAAATAAATAAATGACAAACTCTTTGCAAATCAAACAAAAAGCATTACCTTTGCAGCCGCTAATACGGGATATTAGCTTAATTCAAATCATTAATAATTAATTAAAAGCAACAAAATGGCAACAAAAATCAGATTGCAAAGAAGAGGACGTAAAGGTTATGCGTTCTATTCAATCGTTATCGCAGATTCAAGAGCACCACGTGATGGTAGATTTATTGAAAAAGTGGGTACTTACAACCCGAATACGAATCCTGCCACAGTAGATTTGAATTTCGACCGCGCTATGTATTGGGTAATGGTAGGTGCACAACCTACAGACACTGTACGCAACATTTTATCTCGCGAAGGTGTTTACATGAAGAAACACTTGATGGGAGGTGTCGCTAAAGGCGCATTCGATGAAGCTACAGCTGAAGCTCGTTTCAATGCTTGGAAAGAAAACAAACAAGCAGGTTTAGACGCACAGAGAGCAAAAGAAGAAGAAGCTAAGAAAGCTGCTGCGAAAGAACGTCTGGAAGCAGAAAAGAAAATAAATGAAGAAATAGCAAAGAAGGTAGCGGAAAAGAAAGCTGCTGAGGCTGCCGCTAAAGCTGAAGCAGAAGCTGCCGCTAAAGCAGAAGAAACTCCGGCAGAAGAAGCACCGGCTGCTGAAGCTCCTGCAGAAGCATGACATTCTTTCATTTCTGCTTATGAAAAAAAATGAATATCCGTTCTTGCCTAATTATTCCCTTGCAAATGGAACTATGCTTCAACTGCGATAGAAGCAAGGATAAATGGCTAAGTATCCAATAATACTTGGTCATAGAAGCAAGGATACTTGAAGGCGGAAGTTTACCATAAAGCGCTTCTTATTCCCTATTTGGGGAAATTGAGGATATTCAGATATAAAAATACCCGGCTTCCCATCATGGAAGCCGGGTATTTTTATACCTCTTATCGTTTAATAAAATAAACGATTGTTGGCAAGTGGTCACTATATCCGTTCAGCCAGCGTCCTCCGGCTTGTGTGCGGTTGGGATAGCCGGCATATTTGCCATCGGTTTGAAACAAATAATCACGCTTGAATATCTCATGGCTTTCGTAGGTCAGTTTACGGTGACGGCGGTTCAGGAAATTTCCGGTGAAGACAATCTGGTCGAATAGGTTCCATTTGCCACGGTATTTCAGTGTGCCGTCTCCTTCAGCCAACGTATTCCACCACGGATTATACAGTTCTTTCTTTTTTACCTCCTTTGCGTAACGTTTTGCGCCTAATGATTCCGCCATGCTTTTATCCATCGGGTCATCGTTCATGTCGCCCATGATGATGATTTTGATTTTGGAATCCAAGCGTTGTAGCGAATCCTTCAAGGCACGTACCTGCATTCCGGCACGCTCACGTGCAGGGGATTGGGCTCCACGGGAAGGCCAATGGTTGATGATAAAGGCTACCCGTTCGCCTGCCAATTTTCCATCCGCTATCAGAAAGCCCCGGGTAGGACGGTCGGTAGGATTGGCCAATACATAGGGCACCAGTTTGGTAGCTGTTACTTGATAAAGTTCCGGATTGTAGAACATGGCACAATCAATCCCTCGTTCGTCCGGTCCTTCGTAATGGATAATCTGATACCCCCGTTCTGCCAAAGCCGGTTGCTTCAACAGGTCTTCTAACACGTGTCGGTTTTCTACTTCCGCCATACCGATTACTGCCGCGCCTTCGGTGACTTTATCGGTAGCTAAAAGGCTCAATACCGTCGATATATGTTCCAATTTCGACTGATATTTCTTTTCATCCCATTTGTTCCGTCCGTCGGGCAGGTATTCGTAATCGTTCTTGCCTTCATCGTGAACAGTGTCGAACATATTCTCCAAATTATAAAAAGCCACTCCGTAGAGTTTCCCTTTTTTATTTTGTGCATTGCCTACTACAACAAGTAAGGCTAAAAACAGTGCCAATCCGATTCTTTTATACATATTCTTTCATTTTATTACCAATTCCAGTCACTTATTACCGATTCTGCTTCTACTTGATTCTCTGTTGCATCATCCAGATTGCAGAAGAAATCGATGCCTGTCTTCCGTTCCAATTCGTCTACCGAAACCACATAGTGTTGCAAATCTGTGGCTTTCGGATTGCGGGTCAACCCTTCCTGATGAGGAACCAAGAAAGCGATAGCATGAAATTCTGTTCCTTTCTGGCTCAATACCGCCATGAAATAAGATGCGGGACACGCCAATCCGTGTATGGTAAAACCGTTTTCGTCAGTCGTAGGAGTACCACCCGAAACATGTGTTCCGGTGAAGTTCACCAATAATTCGTTGAGGGTTCCTCCTTTTGCTACATATACTTTATCGTAAGTTTCCGGTGCGGTAGAGCGTCCCCACGTCTGTACTTGTTCTTCCAATCCACGCCAAAAACCTCCGTTGAAGTCATTCAGTTGAGGCGACATGTTGCTATAATAGAAGGTCTGTTCGTTGGCTTCTTTCAGATATACCCGGTCTTCTGAAGCACATAAATGACCTTTGTCGAAACCGTCGCTCTTATGGTCTGCTTCTTCGGTCTGCATATCCGAAGGCAGTTCCGGGTCTACTTCCCATGCGTCGGTACGCGATACTTCATCGGCAGAAGTCGTCTTGTCGAAGGAGAAAGCTACCCAGTTGGCATGTCTTTTCGAAACATTCCATTCCAAAGCGTAGTTCAATATCCGATTGCCTTCCATATCAACATCGTGAGTCACAAAAACATTCGAATCGTTCAGGCAGGGCATTTCATATTCCTGGCTATAAGCGTCTCCGGCATTCGCATTCCAGTTTCCTGCGGGAGCATCTGCTTCCACATATTCAATCGTTACATTGTTTCCTTCGATGTCTATAACCCGGAACTTCAGGTAACGGTAACGGTCGGCACCGGCACACCAGGCCCAATAGGCTGCGTCTTCTTCTATGTCGATAGACTGTTGCCAATTATTTTCTTTAGCCGGTACTTCCGTCATGGCGTCCAGACGTTCGGCGTTGCTCTTTACGAAATAATAGACATCGCCATGAAAGGTCTGGTCTTGGATATAAAACGGATAGGTAAATCCTTCGGGCTGACAAACAGAAAAACCTTCCGAAATGTCTTCATATCCTTTCAGTATGAGTGTGATTGCTCCTTCCTGCGTGGTTTCATTTTCAATGATTATTGTGTCATTGTCACTGCATCCTACTGCCATGCAAGAAAGGAACAGTAGGTAAATTCTCCAAAGATGTTTCATACTTTTATTTAATAAAAACACCACAGAGGATACACATCCCCTGTGGTGAAATACAAATAATTACTTTTTATTCAGCTTCATTTACCAGGACATTCTTGAATTCCCACGTAGGAGCAGCCGTCGAATTGCTGGTGTAAACAAAGGCAATCCGGATGGTTTGTCCCACGTATGCGCTCAAGTCATACGGGCCTACGGGATAGAAATCCCAGGTCTGACCGTCAGACCATTGTGTTTCATCGAATATCAAGTCTTCCCATGTGCAAGTTTCTACATTGTCTACATAGTCGGTAGAAATCTTGATAGCGAAATGGTCGGTCAACGCTTCACCATTCAGGTAACGGTGTGCTTCTTCAAATGACAATTGCGGAGCCATGGCTTCCGACAAATCTACAATCGGGGATACCAGCCAGCTTTCTGCCGGATAGTTCGTGTTATTATAATATGCGGAAGCTTTCCATCCGTATGTAGCGTCGTTCTTCCATACGTAGTTCACGCCCTGCATTGAGATGTCTTGGATAACGAATCCGCCTTCGTCCCCAACCAAGCTTTCATTCAGGTAAGTACCAGCCATAGCCACATATCCTTCTTCGGTCTTTTCGAAAGTAGTGGTACGGGAAGAATAAATCTGCGATGCGTTCCAGCCGGCATCATACGTATATTCCGTTACAGTCATTGTGCCCTCGGCATCCGCACGGTAAACCACGGAAGCCTTATCGCCCTTAGCCGCAAACGGGAACTTCTGTGCCAAATAAATGGGGAATACATTCGCGGGTTTCGATACATAGTCAGCACCTAATTCTGCATAGAATACCGGGTCGGCAACTACGACATTTGCATCTTCATTCGTATATTCACTCCATGCACCTTCACGATATACGTAAAGAGCAGCGGTATTGGCGTATGCGCCCGACGCACGGCTCATCTGCAACATCTGGGCTGCTACTTCCGATTCGGGTACTTCCTTGAAAAGGCATACATCCCAGTATTGTCCGTTTACAATCGCCAGGTTTTTGATTTCGGCGGTAGGCGCACACTGGTCGGTACTCTTGTAAGCGAATGCCAAGGTAATCTTCTTTCCTTCGAACTGCTTCAAGTCGACAGACTGTGCGATAAAGTTCCATCCGTTGAATTTAGAACCATCGTAAGTCAAGTCTGTCCATGTAGCGGTTTTTACATCGCCTGCATAATCCGTAGATGCTTTTATCTGCATGAAGTCTTCCGCCTTGTTGCCATTCAGGAAGTTAAAGGCAAAATCCAATTTCAGCATCGGATTGGAGGTTTCCGACAAATCGATTACGGAAGATACGAACCAGCTTTCGGCAGGCAGGTTCTTGCCGCCCACGTATGCCGAAGCCTTGTAATAACCATATTTGGGGTCGTGCGACCATACATACGAAGAGCCTTCGGGCAGTGTCACATCCTTGATGGTGAACAGCTTGCTTTCTTCCTTCATCGCGTCTTCAAGATAAGTATAAGAAGAAGCCGGATAACTTCCATAACTGTACGAACCGTTATACAAGGTCAGCTTCACATTCTTGTCCTTTTCGATATTTTTCAACTTAAATGTACCATCACCATTTGCCTCGATGCTCCATTCACCACCTTCGGTAGGAAGTGAAGAAGTAAAGTTGAAGCTATTGAACGTACCGCTTTGGTAGATATACTGCATATTCGTGTTCAGCAAGGTATAACCTTCCTTTCCTTCTTCGATGGTAATCACCTGGTCGGCACCATTATCCGAAGAAATAATACCATCGGTTACGGTAATCGCATCGGGGTAGATATATCCATAATTTTTGCTGGGGTCATTCAGTTTGCCGAAAGGATAATACTTACCATCGTTGGCTTTAGCTGCAATCACATAGTTGCCCGCTTCCCCTTCGAAATCATTAACCTGCTGGTACACTACTGGAACGACACCGCCTCCCGCACCGGGTTCAAACTCCGAATAAGCGTAATTCACGGCTACCATATCACCTTCTTGCGGGTTTTCCATTCGCGATTCGAGAACAGAAGGAATCTGTCTCAGTGTAGACGGAGATAAATAAGTGGCAGTAGACGTGCCGTTCCACACGCTCCGGTAATCGTTGTTGGTCAATGTGTAGTCCGATATCTTCTTGAAATCGGCGAGATAGCCCGACTGGCCTCTATACATATTATATTGTACCGAGATGCGCGAACCGGTATCGGCATTCGGATATTTGTAATCGATGAATGCGGGCAAATACCATTCGGCTTCCGTAGCGTCGGCAAAATACTTGTTTTCACCGATAGCCTCCAGTGCTTTCACATACGATTGTCCTTCGGGATCTTTCGACAAGGCAAGCTCTTTATTTTCTTCCATTCCCGCTATGGTTCCATAATCGGAAGAAGCCAGCTGGATAGTGACACCCGTCTTCACATCGGTCAGGGAAGAATCAATATTAAACTGGTCGTTGTAATCTTCGCACGCCGACAATCCTGCCAGCAATACGGTCGACATCAATATTATCTTTTTCATATACTGCGTTTCTTTTTTAGGATTAGAAGTTTACTTTCAGTCTCAAGCTATATGTACGGCCGAACGCGTAGTAGCAATAAATGTTATCGGCGGTAGCTTCTTGTAGGGTAGAGGAAGAAAGCGTGTTCGGATTGAATGCCTTCGAGATGTACTGGTAATCCAACAGGTTGTTCACGTTTCCGGAGAGTGTTGCATTCAGCTTGCCGATCTTGAAGCGGTACGAAGCATTCAGGTCGAACTGGCTGGCTGCCGGAATCTTCCACGGGTCGAGTACTGATACTTCCTTGCCTAATGACAAGTTGCTTCCCGACAACGAATAGTACGCATAGTTGCGTCCATAGTACGTCCAGTCGGCACCTACACGGATGGATTTGCCAATCTTGAAGGTTGCTCCGATAGCAGCAGTAGTCTGTGCAGAACCTCCCACACGCACGCCTTTCAGGTTAATCTTGGCATTGGCATGGTCGGCAGCACCTACCGTAGTAGTTGTACCCTCTGCGGTCAAAGCGTTTCCATACGGATCGTAAGCATATCCCGTAGCGTTGCTATCCCATTTCCAGTCACCCAGCGAGAACATACCCGTCAGCTCCAGCCAGTTCAGCGGTGTGATTTTCACATCCAGCTCGATACCTTTGTGCAAGGCGTTCACCCCGGTCATGTTCATGTAATATTCAGTCTGGTTGTCCATCGTGCCGCTCTTGGTCATGGTCTTGTCCAACCATTTGGTGTAGTAAGCGTTCACGTTCGCGCTTAACCATTCGTTGCGGAAACCGTATCCTAATTCGAACGACAATACCTTTTCATTCTTGGCATCCTTGTTAATCGCATGGCTGGTAGTAGCTTGCATGAAAGCTCCGTAAGAGAACTTCGGCGCACGGCTGATATAGCCTAAGTTGAAGAATACATTGTGATTGTCGGTGATATTGTAGTTGGCACCACCTTTTGCCGTAAAGCCCAAGAAGCTGATTTTGTCCGATTTGGCATGAGCCTTGTCGTAATAGAAGCGGTCGTAACGCCAGTAGGTGGTGTTCGATAACGAACCCGCTACGAAAGCCGAGAGTTTGTCTTTATTAAATTCAGTCTGGAAGAAAGCCCCCTCTTGCAATACATGTCCGTCGTAGTCACGGTACACCACATCACCTACACCCAGCTTCTGGTATCTCCATGCTGGATTAGCCGCATTGGCATTGTTTGCCGCCTGCACATCGCCACGGGTAGAGTCCATAAAGTATTGGCCGCCGAACAGGTCCGAAATCTCGTTCGTATGCGTACCTTTATAATAACGGAAGTCAACACCTCCGTAGAAATCGAAGTATTCACCGAACTTGGTGGTGTAAGTCGAGAGCAATCCGTACCAGTTATGGTAGTTTTTCGACTGGCTCATCACCAACATCGAACCATATTCGCTTGCGGCATTGATGTCTTCGATAGCTCCGTAATCAAACGTGCCGTCCGCCTTGCGGAATTTGGTCTGCAACTCGCCATAATAAGCACCATTCCAGTCACGATACGAATAGCCGTAATCTTCGTTACCTTGTCCCGAATTACCGTAACCGCGTCCGATAGACACGTATGCCACGGTACTCAATGATGATTTCTCATCGATTTGCCACTGGTGGTTCAAGCTGATTTGCGGCTTGTGGTATACGTTGTATTCCGCGCTTTGGCGTTCTCCGTTGTTGTCGAATCCGTAAGTGGAATTATACTTGTAGTTCTTCACACCGTATACTTTTTCCACGCGTTGCCAGTCTGCAATGGTCAAGGCACCGTCGCGCTGATAATGCTTTTGCGGAGCACCGAAAGCCGTCAACGACAACTGATGAGCGTCATTGATGCGTTTCGAGATGTTCAGAAAATAATTGTATCCTTCGAAATCGGTACCTTGCACATATCCGTTACCCCACGTGCGCGCACCGAGCAACGTCATTGCCCAACCGCTCTTCGATACACCGGTAGAAACGCTGAACAACATCTTGTTCATGCCATCGTTCCCCATCGAGTAAGCAATGGTTCCGCCTTTTTCGCTGTCCAGACTACGGGTTATAATGTTGATGGTACCACCTACAGAAGGAGCCGATACTTTTGAAGCACCCAAACCACGCTGGGTTTGCATGGTGCGGGTCACATCGGTCAATCCTGCCCAATTCGACCAGTAAACACCTCCCCATTCCATATCGTTCATCGGCACACCGTTCACCATGACGGCGATGTTCTCGTTGCCGAAACCACGCATATAGATTTCGGAGTCGCCATAACCTCCACCTTCTTTATTGGCATGTACACCCGGCGTGGATTTCAAGATTTCAGGAAATTCTTGTGTACCGAGTTTTTCTTCAATGAAATCCATGCTGACGCTGGATACGGCTACCGGTGTTTTGCGTGCGATAGCAATAGAAGAAGTGACTACCACATCCTGCAACATCTGTGCATCGTGTCCAGTGCGACAGAACCCAGGTCGATTGTCCCTTGTCCGGTAATGTCCATTTGTTTTTCTTTATATCCAATGTAGGTGAACACAATGGTCACTTCCGAGTTTGGAACCTTTAGGGTAAATCCTCCGTTTACATCGGTTATAGCACCCAAGGTTGAGCCTTTTACGGCAACGGTCGCTCCTATCAGAGGTTCGTTGGTACCCGCATCCACAACCATACCTTTCAGGGTAGCCTGGGCTACCGCCGTAGCTGTACAACAAATAGTCAGTACAGCAAACAGCAAGAAATGTTTCAACTGATCTTTCATACGTTTCTTCTTTTGTTTTTGTGTTATTAAAGATTTAGAAACAAATGTAACAAATTTCCTTAAAACTCAAAGCTTTTACAGTGGTTTTTATCGCACATTTAACCGCTTTATGTTAACAAATTTAGCGGTTAACAAAATTAGAAGGTATCAATTTGTTACAAAATATTCGATAATAGGGTAGGATGGGTAGGCGGGAAGTGCCTGATGAGGCGTTGTGCTGCGGAATAAGTTTTGATAAACTTTCAAATTAACAGTTGAAACAAGAATGTAAAACGGAAAGTTCCGGTTGGCAGGATAAAGCAGGGAGATAAAAAAGCCGGAGAGCGGTTTGACGCTCTCCGGCTTGAAGTATGTATCTCGTGATGAGACGAGATTCAGCAGCTTATCTGAAGTTGTCCGGTTGGTGCCACTTGCCGTCTTCACCCATGGTGTCGGCTACGTCCCACCAAACTCTGGTACCTTGGTTGTATTGAGTCGGCTTCAACGGGTTGCGCGATTCGCTGTCCGGATATTGTACACGTTTAATCAGCTTATCGTTATCCACTTCGCCGTTTGAACCGTTACCGCCTTGTACTACCAACATGTAACGCGGATAGTCGGTACGACGGACTTCTGCCCAACCTTCGTTTCCGTTCGGGAATACGGCAATCCATTTCTGTGTGATGATTTGTTCCAGTTGCTCTTCTTTAGATCCGCCATCGAAAGCAGCCAACCCCTGCAGGTTGTTGATGTAATCGCTGTAGTCGGCTTCTGCAATACCGTAATAGTCCATCGAGGCACGGATACCATCCAAGTAGTAATCTTTAGCGGATTGAGTCAAAGACGAACCCGTCCAGCCACGTAAAGCGGCTTCGGCTTTCAGGAACAAGCTTTCCGAATAGCCGAACCAAACGATTTCACGAGCCAAGTTCCACCAAATCTTCGGATTCATGGCATCCGACTGCAGGTTACAACGGTTGGGGGAATAGTTAACCGTTTGTGAACTACCCAAAACGGTTGCACCATTACGTATACCACAGAAATCTGCATCAGACTCTTTTGGTACAGCTTGATTCAAATCCGCATATACAGAAGGACGGAACCAAAGGATGCTACAACGTGGGTCGAGGTAACAGTTGTCTTCACTGGCATTGAACATCGTTTCATCTACACCACCTGCTGTGTACAGGTTGGCAGGAGCTTTCTGCTCAAATCCCGGAGTCGCTGTGGTTACGCCCGGCTTCAAAGCCTGGTTCTTATAAGCCCATTCCATTTCTTTCGGCAGCACTACGTTGGCGCCCCAAGAGAAGAGCAAACCGTAGATGTTTTCGTTACCACCGGTAATGTATTGCCGCTTCGGTACCAGCTTCATGTTGTCTTCCTGGCCTTGCATCAGACCTGATGGGTCATTCAATGCCGCTTCGCCTTGCTGTTTAGCCAAGGCCGGATCTACATTGGATACGCGCAAAGCCAAACGCAACCGCAAGGTATTGGCGAAACGAATCCAGCTTTCCACATCACCGCCATAGCACAAATCATCATCACCAAAGTTAAATTGCTGAGCTGTAGGAAGAGTCGGATTATGCAAATTAGTAATAGCTTGATCCAGAATGTCGAAAATCATGTGGTACACTTCTTCCTGCGAAGAGTATTCTACGTTTTCTTCCGGTGGAAGCATACCCTTCACGTAATACTTGATAGGAATATCACCATAGGTATCCGTCTGCGCCGCCATCAGGAAAGCGTAATAGATACGCGTAATGTAGAACGCATTCTGATAGTAGTCTTCATCGCAGAAATGGAAGGTCTTGATTAACTGGCTATACTCACTCACCGTACGGTCATCGTAGAAGTGTCTCCAACGTGCGCCCGACCATCCATCGTTGTATGAATAAGTAGGAGCACTGGGAGGTGCGAACGAGTTATTACCCCAATAACCGGCATAGACATCGTGGGTCAAATTCGTGGTTATCTGGTAATCGTTATACATTCCTTCGTAAACCAAGTTGGAGAACGTTGCGCCTGCCGAGCCTTCGGTGGCACGCAAGCTTTGCAACGCATTGTCCGATACTTCGTAATCGATATTAATGCCATCGCCCGTACCGCCAATGACACTCGGGTCGTAGACCGGCTGGTAGGGATTGGTATTCATTTCTTCAAAGTCATGACATCCAGCTAACAGTGCCAACAGGGAGCACATAGCCACTGACTTATATGTATTGAATTTCATAAGTTACTATTTTTATGTAAGATTAAAAACCTAAACTAACAGATAAACCGAAAGTACGAGAGTACGGCAGAGCCGCATAATCGATAGCCTGCGAGAACATTGAGGTATCGTAACCGCCTTCAGGGCTGGTGCCCGGTGTATGCTTCAGCAGGTAGCACAAGTTACGTGCCACGAACGAAACGTTTAATGAAGTCAACGGAGTCTTTTGCAACAGTTTTGACGGGAACGAATAACCGATAGACAATTCTTTCAGCTTGATGAACGAAGCGTCATACAAGAAATCTTCCGGCAACAAATTGCCATAATAGTCAGAAGCTCTAATAGCGGTGTTATTTGTAGTACCGTCTTCTTTTACACCTGGGAATACCATCATGTAGTTGTTATTCTCACCACGGTTTTCCGTACGTTTTGCCAAACCGTTACCAGTAGCTACCATTTCTGAATAAGAGAAGATGTCACCACCAAACTTCATGTCGAACATAGCCGACAGCGTAATGCCTTTGTAAGTGAAAGTCGGAGATACAGACATTGTCAGTTTCGGCTGGATGTTACCAATCGGGTTAGCTACACGTTCAGCTTCATCGGTAATGGTCATCGGCATACCGTTCGCACCGATGATGATGTTGCCATTTTCATCACGCTGATAAAGCGTACTTGCATAGATGTCACCTAATTTACCACCTTCGGTAGCACCTACTTGAATCGGGAAATTGGTATCACCTTCGAAGAACATGTATCTTACGCCTTGATCGGGTGCCAACTCATCAACTGTAGAAACGTTGTGAGCCATGTTCAAGTTCAAATCAAACGTAAAGTCTTTGGTATCTACAATGGTAGAATAAATCATCAATTCCACACCTTTATTCGAAATCAAACCGGCGTTCACCCACTGGCCACCTGACCATGGAGCTGCTGCGGGCACTTTCATAATCTGGTTCTTGGTCTTCATATAATAATAGGTGAAGTCAAAGCCTAAGCGGTTGTCGAAGAACTTCATGTCCAAACCGACTTCGTAAGAAGTAGCGATTTCCGGCTTCAACTGGTCGTTCATCTTCACATTGTCACGGGTCGGAGTCAGGATGCCGTTATCAAATGAATAAGAATACGTATTGTACAATTGATAAGGGCTTGTATCCTTACCTACCTGGGCTGCAGACAAACGCAGTTTGGCAAAAGTCAACCAGCTGGGCAATTCCTTGTTCAACGAGCGGACGAAATCGGAGATAACGAAACTCAAGTTAGCAGACGGATAGAAGAAAGAGTTGTTCTGCTGAGGCAATGTAGACGACCAGTCGTTACGGGCAGTCAAGTCCAAAGCCAAGTATTCTTTCCATGCCAACTGTGCCGAACCGAATACAGAGTTTGTCGCACGTTCGTAGCCGGTTTCACCTGCCGTACGGAGCAAGTTCGCTGCATTAAACATCCAGTTGCCTTTAATCAACATATTACCTACACCGGCATTCAAGGCTTCGTATTTCTGATACATGAAGTTGGCACCCAAATTCACACCTAAACGGAAGTTGTCAGTGATTTGCTTGTCTGCCATCAACATAAATTCGGCATTCGATTCGAAGAAGTTTTCTTCCCGGCGATCCATCGCATCGTTTGTCACCATAGCCAATGAACTTTCACCGTTGATACCATCACCGGCATTGGTTTCTTCGATGCGGGTACGATAGTAGTCGAATGCATATTTAGCAGAGAAATGCAACCAGTCAGTAAAATTAATCTTCGCATTGTAGTAACCGAATGCACGCCAACGTTCATCTTCGTTATGACGCTGGTTCAATACATAATATGGGTTACGGATACCTGCTGTCGGGCCGTACCAATTGACATGCACATGAGTATCATCGGAATACTGACGCAAGTCATCCAAGCGTACATTGTGCGGAATACCCATTAACATATTGATAGCACCGTAATTTCCATACATTGGACGGTCTTCAGCTTTGGTTCGCGACAACGAAATCTTACCGTCCATAGAGAAATATTCGTTGAGTTGCGTACCTGCATTCAAGTCTACGTTGATACGTTGCAGTTTCTCGTTGGGGAACATACCGTCGTTGTTAGATGCGCCGAATGATGCACGGTAGTGAGAGGTGTCTGTTCCGTTTTGGATAGATACGTTGTGAGTCTGAGAGAAACCGGTATCAAAATAATCTTTCAGTTTGTTTCCGTATTTAGAATAAGCGTAAGTCTGACCGTTCCAAGCTTCCTTCATTGAACCGTCCAATACGGGGCCCCAGCTACTGGCAGCTCCTGTAGTATATTCTGCTCCTCCAGTTGCCCCTATCTGACCCTGTCCGTAACGTTCCTGCATATCCAAAGTTTCGGCAACCTTTGTCCAAGTAAAGTTACCGCTATAGCGTACGCCGAAACCGTCTTTCTTCGAACCTTTCTTGGTCGTTACCAAAATCACACCGTTACCGGCACGGCTACCGTAAAGGGCTGCGGCATTCGGACCTTTCAATACCGAGATACTTTCGATATCGTCCGGGTTGATATCCAACGAAGCGCCACCACGGTCGACACCGCCATAGAATGAAGCGTCGGAATCACTGTTGTCACTGAACGGCACACCGTCCACAATCCACAACGGCTGGTTGTTGTCGCTCAATGAAGAGTTACCACGGATGGTAATCTTGGTAGAACCGCCCAAACCGGTAGCTGATGTGTTCATTTGCAGACCTGCCACTTTACCTTGCAAAGCACTGGTTACCGACGGGTCGCCCGTACGGTTCAGTTCATCGCTCTTCAGTTCCTGAACGGCGTAACCCAACATTTTCTTTTCACGCTTGATACCCAAAGCGGTTACCACCACTTCGTCCAGCATTTCGGAGTCTTCTTCCATCGTCAGGTTGATGGTTGTCTTTCCGGCTTCTACCGGCATTTCCACCGTTTTGTAACCGATATAAGAGAACTGCAACGTAGAACCTACAGGAACTTTGACTGTAAAGTTACCGTCCCAGTCGGTAATGCTTCCGTTTGTAGTACCTTTTTCGACTACAGATACACCAATCAGTGCTTCACCTGTAGCGTCGATAACCCGACCGGTGATTTCTTGTAGCTGATCTTGCTGTGCTGCGTTGGCCGATGAAGGAGCGGCAGTAGTGGAAGTAGATTCTTTCGACAAATAAATGACGTTATCGTCTACTACATAGCTGATGCCTTTTCCAGCCAATGCTTGGTCCAAAACCTCTTCTACGGTAGAACCATTGGCTTTCACCGAACCGATGGGGGTTTCTGCCAATTCGTCATCGTAAAAGAATTGATACTGGGACTGAGCTTGAATCTGCTGAATCATAGTCCCCAACTGAGTATTGGTTAATGCAATGTTTAATTGCGCCGACACCAACTGTGTTGGTACAGTAAACAGTGTCGAAACCAATAGTGCCCGAACGAGTTTCTTCGAGCTCATGCACGAGTTTTTGCTTCTCATACTTGCTTTTCTAAGGTTAAACATACTATTAATATATTTCTCTCTTGTTTTCTTATTCCTTTTGGGTAAAACTATAATAATAACAATTATATTTTGCAAAACACTTATCCGGAAAATGAAATTTTTTAATTTTATTGGTGAAATTTACTTTGTCTTCTTTTTAAAGCTTTGTGTTTCAGTGGATATGCTCTTTTGCTGAATGTGCGTTTTTTCAATTGAAGGAAGTCTGGATAGCGTTGTTTCCGGAGTGAAAGGGAGAGGATTGCTTTTTTACGGTGGTCCTTTAGAAGCTGTTTTGAATTTATCGTGCGATGATTTGGGATGAGTTTTTGAGGCA
>URCM01000075.1 GCA_900546355.1 uncultured Bacteroides sp. | reverse complement strand
GGGCGACCGCCTGACCGTGGTAGGCGAAGCCGCCGCCATCAAGAACGTAGAGAAAGTGTTGGGCAACACGGTAAAGACCCTGAAAGACCCCAACCTGGCATCTATCTTCATCGGCATTGTGTTGGGATTGATCGTAGGCTCCATCCCTATCGCCATCCCGGGCATTTCTTCTCCCGTCAAGTTAGGGCTGGCGGGAGGACCCATTATAGCCGGCATCCTGATAGGCTCGTACGGCCCCCGGTTCCACATGCTGACCTATACCACCCGAAGCGCCAGCCTGATGCTACGCGGCATCGGATTATCCCTCTACCTGGCTTGCCTGGGACTGGATGCGGGCGCACATTTTTTCGAAACCGTGATGCGTCCCGAAGGCGCACTATGGATTGGTATCGGATTTATTATTACCTTTGTACCCGTAGTCATCATGGCACTTGTCGCGTTGAGGTGTTTCCATGTCGATTTTGGCAATACCTGCGGAATGCTTTGCGGAAGCATGGCGAACCCCATGGCACTGAACTATGCCAACGACATCATCCCCAACGACAACCCTGCCGTGAGCTATGCTACCGTTTACCCGCTGGGCATGTTTACCCGCGTAATCATCGCCCAACTGGTACTGATGTTGTTTTTATAAAAATTATTTAACCCATAATGCCCATGAAACCCTACAACCAAATCACGCCCGAAATGATTCAGGACGACATCCGTTACCTCGAATTGCTTTCGCATAGCTTCCCGACCATAGCCGCCGCCAGCACCGAAATCATCAACCTGGAAGCCATACTGAACCTGCCGAAAGGTACCGAACATTTCCTTGCCGACCTGCACGGCGAATACGAAGCCTTCCGCCACGTGTTGCGCAATGCCTCGGGAGCGATCAAACGGAAAGTGAACGAAATATTCGGCAACACCCTGCGCGAGGCGGAAAAGAAAGAACTTTGCACCCTGATTTATTACCCCGAGCAAAAACTGCAATTGGTAAAAGCGGTAGAGACAGAGCTGGAAGACTGGTATGTCATCACCTTGAACCAGCTGGTAAAAGTGTGCCAGAATGTATCTTCCAAATACACCCGTTCGAAAGTACGGAAAGCCTTGCCCGAAGAATTCTCGTACATCATCCAGGAACTGCTGCACGAAAGCAGCATGGACCCCAACAAACAGGCTTACATCAACGTCATCATCAGCACCATCATCGATACGCACCGTGCCGACGATTTCATCGTGGCACTATGCAACCTGATCCAACGCCTGACCATCGATATGCTTCACATCTTAGGCGATATTTTCGACCGCGGCCCCGGCCCGCACATCATCATGGACACCCTCTGCGATTACCACAACTTCGACATCCAATGGGGGAACCACGACATCCTCTGGATGGGGGCGGCTTCGGGAAACGACTGCAACATAGCCAACGTGTTGCGCCTTGCCATGCGCTACGGCAACCTCGCCGTGCTGGAAGACGGATACGGCATCAACCTCCTGCCGCTCGCCACCTTTGCCATGGAAACTTATGCCGGCAACCCGTGTACGCTCTTCGGCCCGCGCATCGACAAAACCACCAATACAGACAGCCAGAAAACCATCCGCCTCATTGCCCAGATGCACAAAGCCATCAGCATCATCCAGTTCAAGCTGGAAGCTGAAATCATCCGCCGCCGCCCCGAATTCCGGATGGAAGACCGGATGTTGCTGCACCGCATTGATTTCGAGAAGCAAACAGTCTTGATCGACGGCAAAGAATACCCGTTGCGCGACAGCTTCTTCCCCACCGTAGACCCGAAAGACCCATACCGGCTGAGCGACGAAGAGCGCGACATCGTGCAGAAATTGCACAATTCATTCATCGGAAGCGAAAAGCTGCGCAAGCACATGAAATGCCTGTTCCGCTACGGATGCATGTATAACGTATGCAATTCGAACCTGCTCTTCCATGCCTCGATGCCACTCAATGCCGACGGCACCCTGAAAGAAATCGATATCCTGGGAGAAAAATACAAAGGGCAATCCCTGCTGAAACGCGTAGGACAGCTGATACGCACCGCCTACTTCGATGAAAACGACAGCGAAGAAAAAGCGTTCGCCTTAGACTATATGTGGTACCTGTGGTGCGGAAAAGACTCTCCCGCCTTCGACAAAGACAAGATGGCAACCTTCGAGCGGTATTTCGTCAGCGACAAGGAAACCCACGTGGAAACAAAAGGCTATTATTACCAGCTGCGCGACCGCGAAGACATCTGCGACATGATATTGGACGAATTCGGCGTTGAAGGCGAGCACCGTCACATCATCAACGGACATGTGCCCGTAAAAGCGGTAAAAGGCGAAAAACCCATCAAGGCGAACGGCAAACTGATGGTGATAGACGGGGGATTCTCGAAAGCCTACCAGCCCGAAACGGGCATCGCGGGCTACACGCTGGTCTACCATTCACGCGGCTTCCAGCTGGTGCAACACGAACCGTTCACCTCTACCCAACGCGCCATCGAAGAAGGGCTCGACATCAAGTCGACCACCCAAATCGTAGAAATGAGTGCCAAACGCATGATGGTGAAAGACACCGATAAAGGAAAAGAACTGGCCATCCAGATAGAAGACCTCAAGAAATTACTGGTAGGATACCGCACAGGGCTTATCAAGGAAAAAGCGGACAGTTTCTGATTAGTTAACAATTAATAATGAATAGTTAATAGTTTTTTGTTTTATCGAACACGGAGGCACGGAGGCACAGAGTTTTTATTTTTTTAGAGGACAGAGTTCTCTAAATTATCCCTCCGTGTCTTTGTGTCTCTGTGTTCAATATATAAAAATAGTAAATCGTAAATTGTAAAATCGTAAATAAAAAACTCCGTGTCTTTGCGTCTCTGTGTTCAATATATAAAAATCTCCGTATCTCTGTACCTCTTAAATTTTGTTCGTGAGCGTATCGGGGAAAATGACCGAAGGCTTGAATCGCTTGGCTTCTTCGAAATCCATCAAGGCATACGACATGATGATGACCACATCTCCCACCTGCACTTTCCGTGCGGCGGCACCGTTCAGGCAAACGCACCCCGAGCCGCGTTCTCCTTTTATAATATAGGTTTCGAAACGTTCGCCGTTGTTGTTGTCTACAATCTGGACCTTCTCGCCCGCTATCATGTTGGCCGCATCGAGCAAATCCTCGTCCACCGTGATGCTGCCCATGTAGTTCAGGTTGGCTTCGGTCACGGTCACGCAATGTATCTTCGACTTCAATACTTGTATCATCATCTCCTTGTCACTCCTTATATTTAATGTTATCAATCAGACGGACTTCCCCACAGAACACGGTGATGCAACCTACGATGTAAGTGCTTTCTTCCCATGCATCCACCGCCTGCAACGTGTTCCCGTCCACGATTTCGAAATATTCCAGGCGCAGGCCTTCCGCATCGTTGATGCGTTTCCCGACAAAAGCTTTCGTTTCCGCCAACGTATGGGTTTTGGCATAATCCACACTGGCGAACAGGGTTTTCGAGATTTGCAGGGCCTGTCCACGCTGCTCCTGGCTAAGGCGTGCGTTCCGGCTGCTCAGTGCCAGCCCATCGGCTTCACGCACAATCGGGCAGCCCACAATCTGCAAGTCGAACGGATAACGGCGCACCATCTCGCGGATGATGGCAAGCTGCTGGAAGTCTTTCTCGCCGAAATAAGCACGTGTAGGTTCTACGATTAAAAACAACTTGCTTACTATCTGGCACACACCATTGAAATGCCCCGGGCGGTACTTGCCTTCCATCACCGTATCCAGCGGCGCATAACTGAACGTGCGCGTATCGGGTTCGGGATAAATCTCTTCCACCGACGGGGCAAACACGAACGTCACGCCACATTCCTCCAGCAACCGGCAATCGGCGTCCAGCGTGCGCGGATATTTGGCCAAGTCATTCTTGTCGTTAAACTGGGTGGGATTCACGAAATCGCTTACCACCACTACATCATTCTCAGCGACGGCGCGTTTCACCAACGAAGCGTGGCCCGCATGCAAAGCTCCCATAGTAGGAACCAAACCGATAGTTTTGCCTTCGCCCCGAAGCACGTCCAGCTTGGCGCGAAGTTCCTGAATAGTTTGAATTAATTCCATTTTTCCGATAATTAAGAGCCTGCTTTGCCGTCTGCATAGCTTATGCCATAAGAGAACTTAAGGCAGGCTCTGGACCCAATGTTTTTAAAAATCGGGTGCAAAGTAACCATATTTTTGTCAAATAATGAACAGCACAGCCCGAAAAAAGCACAATCTGCACGCAGATTAACAAACTATAAGGTAAATAACGCATACGAATTGACGGTCACATCTGTTTTTTTTTGTATCTTTGCGCAACCTTTAGAGCAATAATAACAACAATGAGCGCAAAGAAAGTATTATTCATTACACAAGAAATTACTCCTTACGTACCCGAAAGTGAACTATCGTTAATCGGCCAGAACCTTCCGCAAGCCATTCAAGACAAGGGCTGGGAAATCCGTACCTTCATGCCCAAATGGGGCAACGTGAACGAACGCCGTAACCAACTGCATGAAGTAATCCGCTTATCGGGAATGAACATCATTATTGACGAAACCGACCACCCCTTGATTATCAAGGTGGCTTCGATTCAAGCCGCACGCCGCCAGGTGTATTTTATCGACAATGATGACTATTTCCAGCATCGCCTGATAGCCGCCGACGAGAATGGCAACGAATACGAAGACAACGGTGAACGAGCCATCTTCTATGCCCGGGGCGTACTGGAAACCGTGAAGAAACTACGTTGGTGCCCGGACGTTGTCCACTGTCATGGATGGATGAGTGCTGTAGCTCCGCTTCTCATCAAGAAAGCCTACTACGATGAACCTTCCTTCCGCGATTCGAAAATCGTCTTCTCGGTTTATAGCGATGGATTCAAGTCGAACCTGGCACCGGAGTTTGCCCGTCAGCTGGTTTTCAGGGAAATCACCGCCGATGACACCAAAAAAATCAAGACACCTGCTGATTACGAAGAGTTGTGCAAACTGGCCATCACTTATTCCGACGGTGTAATCCAGAACAGTGAAAAAGTAAATCCTGCCATCATGGAATACGCACGCAGCCTGAATCTTCCGACAGTAGGCTACCAAGCCGATGAAAACGCGTATGCCGACGCTTGCGATGCCTTATATAAAAAGGTATTGGGCGATGCAGAATAAGTCAAAAAACGTGAATCTATTAATAAAAAGAAAATGAAACTTAAGTTCTTGGCGGCATTAGCATTGTCTGCCGCTACACTCTGCAGCTGTGACGATGAGACGACAGGCATCGGACAATTTGTGGCCGATGATGATTTCATCCAATCGAAAGCCGATGCCTATGTAGTAACAACCGAATCGCATTTTCTCGACTCGGTCTACTCGCGCTCCAACACAGCTTATTTGGGAAAATTTACCGACGAAGATTATGGCACTTTCACATCCGACTTCCTCGTGCAAATAAATTGTCCCGAAAACTTTCAACTCCCCGACCGCCTGCAAAGCATTGACGAAGCGACACTGGGATTATATTATACAAGTTATTTTGGCGACTCGCTGGCAACGCTCCGCCTACAGGTCGATACACTCACCGCCACCATTCATGACGACGGGCAAGACAAAAACTTGTATTATACCAACTTAGACCCTACGCGCTATTACAACTCGCAGAATCCGCCCTTGGCAACAAAAGACTACAGCGCTTACGACCGCAGTGTCAGCGACTCGCTACACCAAACATCCGACTATTATCCGCATGTGTCCATAGAGTTGGGGAAAGCTTTCTGCGACAATTTCAAAAGCAAATACGACTATACCACCACCGAAAACGGAAACACGGTCCATCCTTATTTTAAGGACGCTCAGGCTTTTGTGGACAATGTCCTTAAAGGATTCTATGTGCATGTAATAAATGGTGAAGGCTCTATCTTGTACCTCTCCGATATTTACCTGCACCTTACCGTAACTTATATGGGACGTAACTCGGCAGACACAGCCGACTCTTTGCTGACCGCCGTAGTGCCGATGACCGCCACCAAAGAAGTATTCATGTCTACCCGTTTCCAGAATTCGGGACTGCAGGAGTTGGTGAAAGACCCTACACGCACTTACCTGAAAACGCCTGCAGGAATCTGTACCAAAGTCACGCTCCCGATAGAGCAAATGTATGAGGACCACCGTACGGATACGCTAAACTCCATCTCCGTCTCTTTTGAAAAGTTGAGAGACCAAAGCAACAGTCCTTACAAGATGGGAACTCCAAACACATTGCTGCTGGTAAGAGCAAACGAAATGAAGGGATTTTTTGAGAACAACTTGACCAACGACGACCGTACTTCTTTCCTTTCAACCTACAACAGTACGACACATTCATACTCCTTTTCTAAATTGAACCGATTGATTGCACATATATTCAGCGAAATACGTCCCGAAATAGAAAAGGGAGAAGCTGAATGGGAACGTTGGAAAGCTGAAAATCCCGATTGGGATAAAGTATTGCTGATACCCGTCACGACCGAAACCGACACACAAGGCAACGTTATCGAAATCGGGAATGACTTAAGCGTAAATTCCGCCATGCTGGTGGGAGGAGAAAACCTCAACGAATCGGCAGACGAAAGCCAAAAGATACAGATGAATGTTATCTACACGCAACCCAAACAGGAATGACCGGTTCCCCGAACTACAGGAACCTATATTAATATAGCACACAGATAACACGGATATATAGAAGCCACGGATTTTAAAGTCTGTGTCAATGAGCCTTCCGCACCGTGTCATCTGTGTGCTTTTCTATCGGACACCTATTATAAGAAATGGATTGCGAAAATGGAATGGAACGCAGAGACGCAGAAGCGCAGAGTTTTATTTTTATCAAACACAGAGGCACGGAGACACAGAGTTTATTTTTGAGAGGACAGAGTTCTCTAAATTATCCCTTCGTGTCTTTGTGTCTCTGTGTTCGATTTTTTCGCAAACCAATTTACTATTAAAAAAACAAAAATAAAAACGACACAACCATGAAATTAGGAAAATGGATTGGCGGAATCATGGGATTCATGACCAGTGGACCGCTGGGAGCATTGGTGGGATTTGCCATCGGTTCCCTCTTCGACAAAACGAACGATGCACAGACAGATTTTGGCACAGATTACAACAACCAAGGCCAACAAGACACCTATGCCAATGCAGGCCAGCGCAATAGTTTTCTGTTCTCCATGCTCGTCATGGCATCCTATGTCATTCGCGCTGATGGAAGAATCATGCATAGCGAAATGGAATTCGTGCGCCGTTTCCTCCGTACAAATTTCGGCGAAGATGCAGTGAACGAAGGGCAGCAAATCCTGCTCAATCTCTTCGATGAACAAAAACGGATGGATGCTGTCAATCCCTACGCCTTCCGCAACACAATCCATGAATGTGGCGCACAGATAGCCGCCAACCTGACATACAGCGAACGCCTGCAATTACTCGATTTCTTAGTAAAGATTTCGCAAAGCGACGGCAAAGTATGCCAACAAGAGATAGAAGCTTTGAAAGAAGTGGCACAGGCGATGCAACTTTCTGAAAAAGAAGTAGAGTCAATGCTTAATCTTGGAGGAGACTCACTTGCCGACGCATATAAGGTATTGGAAATAGACCCTTCGGCCACCGATGAGGAAGTGCGTGCCGCCTACCGGCGTCTTGCCCTGAAGCATCATCCCGACCGTGTAGCTACCTTAGGGGAAGATATCCGCAAGGCCGCCAAAGAAAAATTCCAGAACATCAATAACGCCAAGGAACGAATCTACAAGGCGAGAGGAATGAAGTGAATATAATTAATAGTTAATAATTAATAATTAATAACGGTGGGGAATCCTTAACACTATATCCCACTATTAACTATTAACTATTAACTAATAACTAATAACTAATAACTAATAAATAACATGGGGCACAAACTCCGAGAGGTTGTCGGTGATTTCGGTACGGTTCTCACGGATACCGATGCCTGCAGGTTCACCGCCTACAATCCACGAACCGATAACAGGATAACGTCCACTGTATACCGTAGGCTTTACATACAACTGGTATACGTACGCCCCTTTATTATAATCGCCTGCCGTTTCACGAAGCAATGTATGTTCCTCCCAATTACGGATTTCAACCACACTCACATTATGCCCTTCGCGGGCAAAAACAGGTTTCTTGCAATATATTCCTGCTTCCGGACGTGAAAGGAAACACGGAAGCACGTATGGCGAATGAGGGAACAACTCAAAAAGAGTAGTCAAAATCGCTTTGTTCGACATCACCAACTTCCATATCGGTTCCAGCCACTTTACCGAAGCCAGACACCCCTCAGGGCTTTCGTCTGCCATCCATTCCCACGGATATAATTTAAAACATTGCTCGATGCGCTCACCGCTCGGGTCGTAAAAACATCCGTCTTGCAAATCCATATCGTTAATGTCGAGCACCCGCGTCGAATAGCCTGCTTCCATCGCTGTACTGGCCAAGTATTGCAACGTGCCTGTATCTTCATGATTCTCCAACACTCCCGCAAAATGAATATCACTTCCCATCGGGAAAATATCTTTCCACGATTGTACCAATCCCTCATGAATGCCGTTATATTGGTCGCACTCTGGAAATACGTCTTCCTTCCATTGCCATTGGATAACCGACGCTTCCAAAAGCGAAGTAGGCGTATCCGCGTTAAACTCCAGGATGCGGGGAACACCTTTCTCATCCAACATGAAATCGAACCGTCCGTACAAACTCAGCTCGTCCGCATCCCACGATTCCCGAATCCTGTGGCACACTTCAGGCGGAAGTTGCAAGAACCGCTCCATCCATTCGGGATTCCGTTCGATAATATACGCCGCCGCTTCACAATACATCCGGTATGCTTCGGCCGTGGCTTCCTCCAGCCGTTCTATCTCCTCCGAAGTAAACCGGTAATAAGCTTCCTCGCGCCAATAGTCACCATGAAAGTCAAAGCCCAAAGCCTCTATCTTCTCTTTATAATCGAAACGGGGAGATACATATTTTCTTTCCATAAAATTTTAACCGTATAAAAAATATATGAATGTCCTTGCAGAAGATTGTTATATAAACATCCGAAACGACGGTTGTTCACGCGCTCACGCCCGAAGACCGATGCGTAGTGCCGAACACGCGCCCGCTTGATTTCGACTTACTGCTTGCCGAAGGAGCGACTTTTACCCCCGAAGGTGCGTTGACACGCGTGCCGTTGGCATCAGTCCACGACCCTGTATTCGGATAATAATAATGGGTTGTGCTCAACCCGTTCATCGCCGACGGCATGAGTGCCCAGCGCATCAGCATCGCATTGTATATCCAACTATTACCCTGATTGTCACGATATTCTTCTTTATCTTTCGGATTCTCGGGCAACTCTGTCTTTTGAGTGCAGGCGGCAAGCGTCATCAGACACATCGCTGCCACCAAGAAATGACGTTTGTCCATATCTCATCTCTATTTAAAGTTTGGCTTTAAAAACAAAGATACAAAGAATATCCGAACTAGCAAGTAATACAGTCGAATATATCAGAAATTTGTTATCAAACAAGATGGCGTACTGAAGTTCGGATGCGTTTAGTAAGAAAACGGATTAACGCCCGAACAGGAAGCAAAGTTTATCCACTCCTTAGCCAGCGAATTGTCGGCACAAGCCGATTGCCAATATTTTACCATGCACTGTACAGGCCTGACCCCATACGATGCGTTGAAAAAGCAAATGGGCAAGGCAATCCGTTACATGAGCTGCGGAGACAAAGTGGAAATATGAGTTTCTTATGCCACCCCTATCAATTCGATATCGAATACCAATGTAGAACCAGCAGGTATCCCCGATAAAGAGAGTTTGCCGTATCCGCATTCGGCGGGAATGTATACTTCCCAACGGTCACCTGTGTGCATCCTTTGCAAGGCAATAACCCAACCTTCTATCACATCAGACAAACGAATGGCAAGAGGTACTCCGCCACGACTGCTATCGAACTGCTTACCCTCAATCGTACAGCCGGTATAATGTACGGTGATGATGCTTCGGGGCGACGGACTTTTGCCTTTGGGGTCACCCGGTGAAATCACCTTATAAAACACACCTTTCGACAAAGGAAACACACCTTCTTCTTTCGACTTCCTCGCCAACCATTCCTTGTTGGCCCGCATATATTCCTTTTTATCCATAACTAAGCAATAACAGTTACTTTATTAAGGGGGTATAGACACCTCAGCTTTTCAGTAGTAAATCCTCGTATTTCACCAGTGCTTGCTTCAAAAGCTGCACAGCCTCGTCCATCGTACCATAATATTCACCGCCAGAAGCATTCAGATGACCACCTCCATTGAAAAATTCCGCCGCTACTTTGTTGCACGGGAATGTCCCTACCGAGCGGAGGGAAATCTTAATCATATTCTTTTCGGTATCTTCCCGCAGAAAAGCCGAAAAGCAAATATTTTTTATTTGCAGAGGAATGTTGACAAACCCTTCCGTATCGCCTTTTACACACCTGAATCTGTTTTGCTCGTTCCGGGTGAGTGTAATCAGCGCAGCACGGAACTGCGGATATACCTGCATCCTGTCGTAGAGTACATACCCCATCAGGCGCAAACGGTCTTCGGAATACGTGTTGAAGACTTTGCGGTAAATTTCGTCTTTGTCGATGCCCTTCGAAAGCAGTTCGCTAATGATAAAATAAATCTCCTGATTGTTCGAATTGTAAGTAAAGCCACCCGTATCTGTCATCATACCGGTATAAATGCATTCTGCTCCCTCTTTCGTAATGTCCTCGAAACATCCCATACGGCATATCAGACGGAACACCAGTTCGGATGTAGAAGATATTTCGGGATGTGAAATAACTACTTGGCAGAAATCTTCCGGATTCAGATGATGGTCTATCAGGATTTTCTTGGCCTGCGCTTTCACCACGGGTGTCGCTACGGCATCAATACGGTTCAACGCGTTAAAGTCCAAACAACAGATTACTTCCGCCTCGGCTATTAGTTTATCGGCAAATTCTGCATACTTGTCGTAACGGACTATGTCTTTTGCCCCCGACATCCACTTTAAGAAGTCGGGAAATGCATTGGGAACAATAACATGGACATCTTTACCCTGTGTCTCCAAGAAATGAAGCAGGCCCAACGAAGAGCCTATTGCATCGCCATCGGGCGACACGTGGGAAACAATTACTATCTTATCGGCGTGCTCAAAGCATTTCGCCACCTTGTCAATATTGGCTTGAAGAATGATTTTTGATAACATATCCAGCATTTTGAATTTGGAGCGACAAAAGTACGAATAAAAAGTGACAAACAGAAAAATGTAATGAAGTTATTGGCAGATAAAATCGGCAAATAAAATCGGGAAAGCAGACCGGTGATTCTTATAACCGTACATTCCGGGATGTATCCGTTTTCACTTCAATCCCTCCAAGCACCCGGAGCAAAGAATCGCGCACGATAGCAAACTCCGCACGGTTGGCTTCGCTTATCGGCTTCTTGGGCTGCGACTTGATAGTAAGCGGATTGACGGGCGTACCGTTATCGTAGACACGGAAATCGAGGTGGGGACCGGTGGAGAGGCCTGTGCTCCCCACATAACCGATGACTTCCTTTTGCTTCACTTCCGAACCCACCTTGATGCCTTTGGCAAAGCCCGAAAGATGCATATAAGTTGTGGTATAACGGCTATTGTGACGGATTTTCAGGTAATTTCCCGCTCCGCCTGCCTGGTATGCTTTGGCTATTACCTTTCCTTTTCCGATGGCATAGACAGGTGTACCTTTCGGAGCAGCGTAATCCACCCCATGATGTGCCCGATAGCGGCGCAAGACAGGATGAAAACGGCTGTTCGAGAAGCGCGAAGAAATGCGGTAATAGTCGAGCGGAGCTTTCAGGAACTCACCTTCCAGGCTGTTGCCATCGGCATTGTAATAGAGTTCCTCACCATCCTGTACGAAAGGGATGGCATAATAAATGCTGTCTCCGTGAGCAAACGAAGCCGCCAGTACATGAAAGTTCTGCAAAGCTTTTCCCTCGACGGTTTCCTGCTCGTACCATACACGGAACTCGTCTTCCTTTTGCAAGCCGAAGAAGTCGATGCTCCACCCGAAGATGTTCGAGAGGTCAAGGGCTAATTGGGGATTCGTATCGCATTGCTGCATTGCTACCCATAGCGATGATTCCACCCGTCCACCCACGGTTTTACGTTCCCATGTCACCGGATTTTCTCCGCGTGTCACCTGGTAATCCTTACGCAAATCGAAGACAACATACGACTTCGGACTTTCTTCGTAGACAAAATATTCCTTTTGCGGAATGCTGTCTTTCGTAGAGAAGACCGCATAGGCTTGCCCGTCTCTTATCTTACGCACATCGAACACTCCCTTTGCCTTTTCCGTCAACTGGTGCACTTCGGTCAGCGACAAGCCGTGCTTCCGAAGAATGACGGAAAGGTTCTGCCCTGGCTCTACAATCCCATACTGGATTTGATAATCCGAAACAGGTATGCCATACTTGCGCACAATGTTATCCACTTCCGCCGAGTCGGTCACTTCCACTTCATCCAAGGGCTGTGCCAGGTAATGCATATATTGCCTTACCCCGACGACACCCAAAAACACGGCTATGACTACAGCCGCAATGATATATGCCCTTCGCTTTTTCATTCTTCAGGAATTAAGATAATCCTTCTATTTCTCCATTCACGATATCGATGTGCAACGCCTGAGGCTCTTTAGGCAAGCCGGGCATACGCATAATCTCGCCCGCAATGACCACCAGCATTTCCGCTCCGGCATTCAGCACGATGTCGCGCACATGGAATTCGAAATCCTTTGCCACACCATACTGTTTCGGATCGGTGGAGAAGGAATATTGAGTCTTGGCAATGCAGATAGGGAACTTTTCGTAACCCAATGCCTCTGCCATCTTGATTTTCTTGCGTGCCGTAATGCTGTATGTCACTTCCGCCGCTCCATACAGACGAGTGGCTACTTTCGCTATTTTTTCCTCGATGCTGTCGGTTTCCTCGTAAGCGAAACGCAAAGGTCGCGAAGGATGCCGCCCGATGGTATCCACCACCAATTGTGCCAACTCAACGGCTCCGGCACCTCCTTCGGAAAAAGCATTGTTTACGGCAAAGCCTACACCCAATTCCTCGCAATGACGGCGCGCCAAAGCGATTTCCTCATCGGTATCGTTCGCATAGCGGTTGAATGCCACAACAACCGTCTGTCCGAACGAACGCAGGTTTTCGATGTGTTTGTCAAGGTTGGCGAAACCTTTTCGCAGACCTTCCCGGTTCGGTTCCTTGATTTTGTCGAGGCTCACACCGCCGTGCATCTTCAGGCCTTGTGCCGTAGCTACAATAACGGTCAGCTTCGGTTGAAGCCCTGCCTTGCGGCATTTGATGTCGTAGAACTTCTCCGCACCCAGGTCGGCACCGAACCCGGCTTCTGTCACTACATATTCGCCGAAGGTCATAGCCAGTTTCGTAGCCAAAACAGAATTGCATCCGTGAGCGATATTGGCGAACGGACCGCCGTGCACAATAGCGGGTGTATGTTCGGTGGTCTGTACCAAGTTGGGTGCAATAGCGTCTTTCAGCAATACCGTGATTGCCCCTGCTACGCCCAAATCTTTCACCGTAAAAGGTTTGTTATCGATGGTAAAGCCCAGCAAGATATTCTCAATCCGGCGCCGGAGGTCGGCCTCGTCTTTCGCCAAGCAAAGGATTGCCATGATTTCTGATGCCGGAGTGATGTCGAAGCTCGACTCACGGGTGATGCCGTTGGTCTTGCCTCCCAATCCGGTCACGATGTAACGCAAGCCGCGGTCGTTCACGTCCAGCACCCTGTTCCACAACACTTCTTTCATCGCAAAACCGTTGTCCTGATTCTGATACATATAATTATCAAGCAAAGCGGCAATCATGTTATGCGCCGAAGTAATGGCGTGGAAATCTCCCGTGAAATGCAGGTTGATTTTCTCCATCGGGAGCACCTGAGCGTATCCTCCTCCGGCTGCCCCGCCCTTCATTCCGAAACACGGTCCGAGCGAAGGCTCGCGCAAGGCACAAAAAGCCTTCTTCCCAATGCGGTTCAGTCCCAAGGCAAGCCCGATGGATACGGTAGTCTTACCGATACCGGCTTTGGTCGGAGTAATAGCGGTCACCAATATCAGGTTGCTTTGCTTCACCTTTTCTTCGTCTATCAATGTTTCCGAAACCTTAGCCATATAACTTCCGTAATGATGCACTTGGTCTACCGGAATCCCGTAATTCTGGGCTATCTGCTTAATTTTCATCAGCTCCGTACTGCGAGCTATTTCTATATCTGACTTCATATTCGAAATTTTAAAATTGAAGCGCAAAGATAGTGAATTTCTTTCAAAGGGAAACCGCTTTATCAGGAAATAACACTAACTTTGCATTTGCATACACAAATACAAAATTCAAAACTAAAAAAGCAGATTTATGAAAAAGATTTTGAAAATTATCGGCTATATATTAGCCGGACTAATCCTTATCTTTATCATTGCCGCCTTACTCATCCGCTTCGTTTTCAAAGAGCAAATGATAGCATATACTTCTAAGCTGGAAGAAACAGAACGTATCGAATTATTACGTAATGCCACACCATACGCTTCCGATACGGCACATTATCATTTTATATATCAACAAGACACGCTTCAGGCACAAAAGATACGCGCATATTTCCGCCTCGACACCCTATTGACCGATTCTTCCGCAAGCACTTGGGATAAAGCTTTGACTTTAGCTAAGTTCGTGGCAAGCAATATCCCACACGCTAACCAAACGAAATATCCCGAAAAACGCAATGCTATCGACTTATGGAAATACACCCGTGAAGTAGAACCGGCATTCAATTGCCGCCTGCATTCCATCCTGTTGCATGAACTGATGCTATCGGAAGGCATTACCAACCGTTTCGTCACTTGCCTTCCTGCAGATACGCTTGATTCGGATTGCCATGTGGTAAATCTGGTCTGGCTTCCCGAACAAAACAAATGGGCGATGATAGACTCGGACATGCAAGCTTGGATAAGCAATTCGGAAGGCACTCCCCTCTCACTGGCAGAGATGCGGAAACGGTATATCTCCGGTTCACCGATGCAAATCCATCCCTTATTCGATAGCCTGAAAGAATACTTCAATTATGATTATTACCGTTCGTATTGGGCAAAAAACCTTTATTGGTTTATCTGTTGGGAAGAGACGGGATATGGCAAAGAGGATTCCATGAAAGGACGGCAGATTACATTGGCACCAGCCGGATTCACCGACCCTGACGCAGGTCCTTCGGATATACACACAACGGATGCCGAACGGTTTTGGGCGGCTCCTGATTCGATATAAGCCATATCACTTCCCAGTCCTGCCAAGGTAGGACTGGA
>URCM01000074.1 GCA_900546355.1 uncultured Bacteroides sp. | reverse complement strand
ACATCAAGCCAAGAAAAACTTTTTGGAGAAATTCAAAACAGCTTCTAAATAAAAAATGAAGAATGAGGAGTGATGAATGTACGGATTGTGCAATTTTTCATTCCTCATTCTTCATTTCCTGCGGAATGCGGAATGCTGTATAGAGTTCAAGTACAGCGGCTATGGTGAGGCAGAGCACCCATTCATTGCGGTGCCAGATGAGCATCATTACACCTGCCAGCACTAAAAGAGCAGCTCCTAACATCTGCTGGCGGCGCAGGCGCTTGATGACGATATTTTCTCCATCGTATCCGCTCGTTACTTGTACATAAGCGAATAAAATGGCTCCTACAAGGTAGATGTAGGGTGCCCATATCGTATGGGTAATTTGGATAACCGCTCCGGCCAATAACAATAAGGCTCCCACAGTTGATATAATCGGATAATATTTATTTTTCATTTTTCTGGTTTAAGTCTTCTTCAAAGATATAGATGTCTTCGTTTTGCTTCTTCATCAAGTATTTTTCCCGTGCGGCTTTTTCCAACACTTCGGGGTTGGATGTAAGCTCTTTCAGCTCTCGGCTGCTTTCTTCGTATTGGTTTCGGTAATGTTTGATTTCGCGTTTTAACTCAAAGATTTCACGTTTGTGCTTGACACGTTGTATCAGACTGTTCTCCTCGTCCAACACGCCGATGATTAACAGAAATGCTAAGATGGTTATCAGGTACTTATGACGGCGGACATAATTCCACACAACTTTAAGTTTGCTCATAATCGGATGGTTTATGCTAAGATGACGCGGCAAAGATAAAAAGATTTCACGGCAAATCGGTAAGAAAAACCGATATTTTTATATACTTTTGTGCGGATGAATCACTAATCGTATTAAAACAAGGACATCGGAAGTATGGAGAATTACATCGTATCGGCACGCAAATACCGTCCTTCCACCTTCGACACCGTCGTGGGACAAAGGGCATTGACTGTTACTCTGAAGAACGCTATAGCCAACCACAAGCTGGCACATGCCTACTTGTTCTGTGGGCCTCGAGGAGTGGGAAAAACGACTTGCGCCCGTATTTTCGCCAAAACTATCAATTGTTTGCATCCTACTCCCGATGGGGAAGCGTGTAACGAGTGTGAGTCGTGTGTCGCTTTCAACGAACAACGTTCTTACAACATTCATGAACTGGATGCGGCTTCGAATAATTCGGTAGAGGATATCCGTTCGCTTATCGAGCAGGTGCGTATCCCGCCTCAGGTAGGGATGTATAAGGTGTATATCATCGATGAGGTGCACATGCTTTCGCAAGCGGCTTTCAATGCCTTCCTGAAGACATTGGAAGAACCGCCCCGTCATGCCATTTTCATTCTTGCTACGACCGAAAAGCATAAGATACTTCCTACCATCCTGAGCCGGTGTCAGATTTATGATTTCAACCGTATCGGTGTGAACGATATGGTGGAGCATCTGGAGAACGTAGCTTCGAAAGAACATATTGAGGCAGAACCCGAAGCCTTGACGGTAATCGCCCAAAAGGCAGACGGAGGTATGCGCGACGCTTTGTCTATCTTCGACCAGATAGTGAGCTTCACCAATGGACACATCACGTATAAGAGTGTCATCGAGAATCTGAATGTGTTGGATTATGAGTATTATTTCCGGTTGACCGATTTTATATTGGAGAATAAGGTGTCCGAATGCTTGCTCACGTTCAACGATGTGTTGCAGAAAGGATTCGACGGAAATCATTTCATCACGGGTCTGGCTTCACACTTCCGTGATTTATTGGTGAGTCGCGACCCTTCCACGTTGCCTCTGTTAGAGGTAGGAGCTTCTATCCGCGACCGGTATCTGGCGCAAGCGCAAAAATGTACCGCCCCCTTCCTTTTCAAGGCAATGAAGCTTTGCAATGATTGTGACCTGAATTACCGGGTAAGCAAGAACAAGCGCTTGCTGATAGAATTGACCCTGATTCAGTTGGCACAACTTACCGAGCCTGATGCGGAAAGTGAGGGGCGTAGCCCTAAGCAGACTCTTAAACCCGTATTCAGTCAAGCCCAGCCTGCTCAAGTGTCTCAACCGGCGGCTGGAGCATCCGTTTCCGAACCTCGGCCTGTTTGCCAGCCTCAGCCAAAGCCCGCGGAGACAAATGCGGTACACTCCAGTCCGCTCCCGAAGATGGATATAGGCAATAAGATTCCGGTAATGAAGGCAGGAAGCATGAATATATCCATTAAGCGTCCGTATGCCGCGCAAAAGAATACGCATACCGCACAGGCGGGTGTGAAGCCTTCCGTATCCGATGAACAGGCATACGAGGACTACATCATCAATGAAAGGGATTTGAATGTTTATTGGACCGAATATGCGGTGAATCTTCCGAAGGAGGAAGCTGCCAACGCTGCGCGTATGCGCAACATCCATCCGCATTTGCTGGAGGATGGGGTAACTTTTGAGGTAGTGGTAGATAATGGCATGGTGCAAAAATATATGCAGAACCTAAGTGCAGGTATTGAAGCGCACTTGCGGGGGCGGCTCCATAACCGTAAAATCACAATGAAGGTGCGTGTGAGTGAGCAGGGTGAAAATGTACGTGCTTATAGTCACTTGGAACGTTTTCAAATGATGAGCCAAAAGAACCCCAGTCTCTTGAAACTGAAAGAGGAACTGGGGCTGGAACTCTCTTGATAATCGTCAGTTGCTGGTTGTAAATAGTCCAAAGTTTCTCATCCGATACGCTGCCAGTTCTTCATATTTTGTGCCGGGGCGTCCGTAGTTGCAATACGGATAGATGGAGATTCCTCCGCGCGGGGTAAATATGCCTGTCACTTCGATGTACTTCGGGTCCATCAGGCGGATGAGGTCTTTCATGATGATGTTTACACAATCTTCGTGGAAATCTCCGTGGTTACGGAAACTGAAGAGATATAGTTTCAGGCTTTTGCTTTCCACCATTTTCATATCCGGCAGATAACAGATGCGTATTTCTGCAAAGTCCGGTTGTCCTGTAATGGGGCAGAGGCTGGTGAACTCCGGGCAATTGAACCGCACCCAATAATCGTTTTCAGGGTGCTTGTTGGTGAATGCTTCCAGTACTTCGGGTGCATAGTCTTGTTTATAGGCGGTAGTCTTGCCTAAAATGGTCAGTTCGTCTTTTCTTTCCATCTTTTTTATTCGCTAATGTGTTTATCACACTGTTTACTATTCAGGTATTTTTCCAGTCCTTCGCGGCGCAATTTGCAGGCAGGACAATGCCCGCATCCGTCTCCTGGGATTCCGTTATAACACGTCAGGGTTTCGTGACGTACCAGGTCGAGCACTCCCAGTTCGTCTGCCAGTGCCCAAGTTTCGGCCTTGTCTATCCACATCAGTGGAGTGTGGATGACAAATTGCTCGTCCATGGCAAGGTTCAAGGTAACGTTGAGCGAGCGGATAAAAGTGTCACGGCAATCGGGGTATCCGCTGAAATCGGTTTGTGATACACCGGTTACGAGGTGGTAGATGCCATGTTCGCGTGCATATACGGCTGCAATGCTTAGAAAGAACAGGTTGCGTCCCGGGACGAATGTATTGGGGTAAGTTTCCTTCGGTTTTGTTTCATCCATCTGGATGGATGTATCTGTAAGTGAATTTTTTCCCAGATGTCCGATGAACGATACATCCATTGTGTCGAAATGCACTTCGGCTTTGCGGGCGATTTCGCGTGCCAGGTCTACTTCCTTGATGTGCTTTTGTCCGTAGAGGAAACTGAGTGCATACACTTCTTTAAAATGTTTTTTTGCCCAAAACAGGCAAGTGGTAGAGTCTTGTCCGCCACTGAATACGACTAATGCTTTGTCTTTATTCATTGTATGGTATTTTTATGATTATGCCCAATATAAAAAAGAGGCATGTCGATTGGTAAAATCAGATTTCTTTAATCTTCAAGATGTTGTAGGAGATGCCTGCATCGTAGGCGTCCGACCCGTCGATGTGCTTGATGTAACGCACGACGCGGATGGTGACAGGGAGTACGACGATTTCATACGCGGTTTTCAGTATGACTTGTACCAGCATCATTTTGCCTAACTCTTCTATTGGCATCAGTCCTCCGAATGCCAGGGGGAAAAATATGAGCGAGTCGGCACTTTCGCCGAATACCGTAGAAAGGATAGCGCGTGCCGAAAAATGTTTTCCCTGTGAAGCCAGTTTCATGCGGCTCATTACGTAGGCGTTGATGAATGACCCTGCCAGAAATGCCAGCAGGCTGGCGATGGCGATGCGGGGAGCCATGCCGAACACGAAGTTGAACCCTTCTTCACCTTCCCAGAATGGAGCGGCGGGCAATGCCACGGCTAGCTGTCCCAAGCCAACGGCCATAAAATTCATAAGAAATCCCATCCAAATGATGAGACGCGCTTTGCGGAAGCCCCATACTTCGGCAATGCAATCGTTGATAATGTAAGATATGGGAAATACAATCAGGCCTGCCGTAACCGCCACGGGACCCATTTGGATGACTTTGGTTTCTAATAGGTTTGCCGCTACGAGGCATACACAAAACACGATGCCCAAAACCATAAAAGGCACCGATACGAGATTTTCTTTTTTCATCGCTCCTGTTTTTTACGTGGTTGTCCTAGAATACACGGAAGATGTTCCGGCAAAGAAACATCCTCATCTTTTTATCGGGCGCAAAGTTACGGATAATTTGTCGGATTAGCAAGAAAACCCTATATTTGTACACTTTCTATAGGCAAGATTATGGCAAAGAACAATCTTTTGACGGAAGAACTGAACTATATCGGAGGAAGCAAGACCCCGACGCACCTGCACTTGTGTACGTATGGACCAGCCGGAGCGGAAAACCAAGACGGTGACACCATAGAAGACATATTGCCTTATTTCAAGGCGGGCTCCATGCACTGGATTCAGATACATGGGCTGAAGGATACGGAAGAAATACAGAAGGTATGCCGGCATTTCGGCATTGGGTTCCTTACCGAGCAGGATATTCTCAATTCGCTTCATCTCACCAAGATTGAAGCACACGAAGACTATAATGTCGTAATCCTGAAACTGCTTTCCGCTACAGGTGAGGACGAATATCTTCCCCAGCAGCTTTGCCTGGTGCAAGGCGAAGATTACCTGCTCACTTTTACGGAAAACGATACCGATTTTTTCGATGAAATCTATACGGCGATAGAAAATGACGTGTTGAAAATCCGTACCCGCTCGTCAGACTTTCTGCTGAGCGTGATTCTGAATAGTGTGATGACCAGTTTCATGTCCATCATTTCGGATATGGAAGACAAGCTGGAAGACTTGGAAGAGCGCTTGCTCACGCCCGGTGTGATGGACCCAACAATCGGCGACCTGCACGTGTTCCGGCGTAATTATCGCCTGATAAAGAAATGCATCTTCCCGCTGAAAGAACAAATCGCCAAACTTCTTCATCCTGAAGATACCCGGTTGCTGCATAAGGCGAGCCGCCCCTTCTTCAACGATGTAAACGACCACCTGCAATTTGTCCTGCAAACATTGGAAGGATGCCGTGACCTGCTCGGTGCGCTGGTCGATATGATTCTTTCCAGCAACGACCGGCACATGAACAACATCATGCGCCAGCTCACCGTGGTGTCTACCATCTTTATTCCGCTGACTTTTCTCGCCGGCATCTGGGGGATGAACTTCCGCGTCATGCCCGAACTGGACTGGAAATACGGATACCTCTATGCTTGGGGACTGATGTTGCTCATCGCCATCGGTGTATGCGTGTACTTTAAGCGGAAGAAATGGTATTAAAAGCCGGAGAGATTGCGATTTGCCTCAACGGCACTTTTTATATAAAAATGGGAACGAAAGAAAAATGAGAAAAAAAGAACTTTACGACCGGGTAATCGCTTATTTCGAGCAGGCGATGCCCGTGGCAGAAACCGAATTGCATTACGAAGACCCTTTCCAGTTGCTTGTAGCCGTTATCTTAAGCGCACAATGCACCGACAAGCGGGTCAATATGATTACTCCGGCATTGTTCCGTGATTTTCCTACGGCAGAAGCTATGGCTGCCACCACTTCCGATGTGGTTTACGAATACATCCGGAGCGTGAGCTATCCCAACAACAAGGCACGTCACCTCGTAGGTACGGCGCAAATGCTGGTACGTGATTATGGAGGACAGGTGCCCGACACACTCGAAGAACTGGTGAAGCTTCCCGGTGTGGGACGGAAAACGGCAAATGTCGTGCAGAGTGTGGTGTTCCATAAAGCGACAATGGCGGTCGATACCCACGTGTTCCGTGTAAGCCACCGCATCGGCTTGGTTCCCGCTTCTTGCACCACGCCTCTTGCTACCGAGCGTGAATTGGTGAAGTACATCCCCGAGTCACTTATCCCGAAAGCTCACCATTGGCTCATTCTACACGGCAGGTACGTCTGCACGGCACGTAATCCCAAATGCGCCGAGTGCGGGCTGAACGGTATCTGCAAGGCAGCTGTCATTTTGTAGTAGGACGGAATCGGTTTGCAAAGAATCTCCGGTGCATTGCCATCCTAAATGCCGTTCATAATGGTGTTTTTACTTGACAAGTAGAGGCAAGTCATGGACGAAAACGGCCGAGAGATAGGTGAGGACATAAACCAAACAAGCGAAACCGAAGCACCAGCGGGCTATTTTATTCCATGTGTTTGTTTGTGCCGTCTTGATTTTGGGAAGGCTGATTAAAACAATCATACCGGTGATAAAGAGCAGCAGGTGGATGATTCGGTAACTTAGGTCGCCCGTCCATACGGTGTTGGTTCTGGCTGCACTGACCATACCTATAATATATATTGCCGCGAATATGAAAAATTTGATAGTTGTCCACATAAGATTCATGTTTTTGTTAAAAATCGGCCTAAGGTATGGATTTTATTTATATCTTGCAAGCGGTAAGCGAACTATTTGCGGGATGCGGTAAAAGGGTCGCTTGGGTATATCGCTTTAAATGATTCGTCAAACAGAAATGAAAGCTATTTTAAAGAAAAGGATGGGTATAGGCTTCGGCATTGTGGGTTTGCTTGCCGTTGTGTATTTCTCATTGCCTTATTACGCACGTCAGGCGTTGATTCATTGGATGCCTGTCATTGATGATGTGGAGACGTTCTATCGTGACACGGTGCGTCATGATGTGGGCAATGTATGGCGGTGGGCGGAAGCGGAAGGTTATAATCGTTTTCAGCTTTCCGGGAAAGACGCGGCCTACTTGGATAGTTTGCACACGGTCGCTTTTCTGGTGGTTCGCGGAGATAGTATCCTGTTCGAAAGCTATCGGGACGGCTGGAACAATATGTTGACTTCAAATCTTTATTCGGCCACAAAGACGATTGTCGGGTTGCTTGTGGGTGTGGCGCTTGATGAAGGAAAGATACACAGCTTGGATGACAAGGTGTCGCGGTACATTCCAGGCTATAATAAAGGTATGCAGGCGGATGTTACGTTGCGCGATTTGCTTACGATGAGTGGTGGTATGGCGTGGGACGAAGCGTATGCCTCGCTTTTTTCGGTCACGACCCACGGCTATTACGGAAATGACTTATACGAATTGGTGACCGGCTTGGAGGTAGAAGAGCGTCCTGGCATCCGGTTTTCTTACCGCAGTGGTGAAACTCAGCTTTTGGCGTTTGTCTTAGAAGCCGCTACGGGGAAAACATTGAGCGGCTATGCGGAAGAGAAGTTATGGAAACCGATGCAGGCAGAACGGGATGCTTATTGGTTGTTGGACAAGGAAGGAGGTGATGAGAAAGCGTTTTGTTGTTTCCATACGACAGCACGTGATGCGGCTCGTTTCGGCAAGTTGATGCTTCATCGGGGCGAATGGAATGGAAATCAGATAGTGTCGCGGAAATACATGGACGAAATGTTGCGTCCCGCTTCGTATCTGAAAGACCAGTGGGGCAAAGACTCGCTTAGTTATTATGGGATGCAGGTATGGTTGATGCCTTATCGTGGGGAGGTTGTCCCGTGTATGAGAGGGATGCTGGGACAATATATTTATGCTCTTCCTGCCGAGGATGCTGTGGTGGTTCGTTTGGGACGGAAACGCCACGATGTGTACGATGGTCCTTTTACGGTAGACATGACCCGCTATTTGGATATTGCGATGCGGATATTGGCAGATTGATTTTAAGCGGCTTTTTGGCTGTTTTTTATGCTTTTATCGGCTTTTTCCTGTGAATTTGTTTTTATTTCAAGGTTTTGAAGTATCTTTACGCCTGTTTAAAGGATATGGATATGGATTCGGAAACTTTTCAATTATTTTTGTGGGTGATGGCTGGAATTGCCCTCATTGTATTTGTTGCCCTTTATTTTGTCAAGGCGGGATATGGTATGTTCCGTACCCCTTCGTGGGGATGGGCTGTCGATAATAAGTTGGCTTGGGTGCTGATGGAGTCGCCTGTGTTTGTGGTGATGCTTGTCTTGTGGTTGTGCAGCGGGACAGGGTTCGCTTTGCCGCAATTCGTGTTCCTCTTTCTTTTTCTTTTTCATTATTTCCAACGTTCGTTTGTATTTCCTTTCCTGATGAAAGGCAAAAGCCGTATGCCGGTGGCTATTATGGCAATGGGTATGGTGTTCAACGTGTTGAATGGAGTGATGCAGGCAGGCGGTCTGTTTTGGTTCAACGAAAATGTGCCTACGGGTATCGGCACCGCTTATTTGTTGGAGCCGCATGCTTGGCTGGGGTTGTCTTTGTTTGTCATAGGGATGGGGATAAACTTACATTCCGACCATGTGATACGCCATTTGCGCAAGCCCGGCGATACGCGGCATTATCTTCCGCAGAAAGGAATGTACCGATATGTTACGTCTGCCAATTATTTCGGTGAGCTGGTGGAGTGGACAGGTTTTGCCATACTTACCGTTTCGCCTGCGGCATGGGTGTTCGTAGGGTGGACGGCGGCTAACTTAGTGCCTCGTGCCGATGCCATCCATCGTAAGTATCGCGAAGAGTTTGGAGTGGAGGCTGTAGGGAATCGGAAACGGATTATACCTTTTATATATTAGGATGTATAATTGTCAAAAATTAAAATATGGAAAACTCGAAATTGTTTACTCCGGTCACATTGGGGCCACTTACGTTGCGTAATCGTACCATTCGTTCGGCTGCGTTCGAGAGTATGTGTCCGGGGAATAAGCCTTCGCAGATGCTGCTCGATTATCATCGGTCGGTAGCTGCGGGGGGGGTGGGCATGACGACGGTAGCATATGCTGCTGTAACACGGAGTGGCTTGTCGTTCGACCGCCAGTTGTGGATGCGTCCCGAAATAGTGCCTGGCTTACGTGAACTGACTGATGCGGTGCATAAAGAAGGTGCGGCGGCAAGTATCCAGTTAGGTCATTGCGGAAATATGTCGCATAAAAGTATTTGTGGTTGCTTGCCTGTGGGTGCCAGTAGCGGATTCAATCTCTATTCGCCCACGTTTGTGCGCGGGCTTCGTGCCGAAGAATTGCCCGAAATGGCGCGTGCTTATGGACGTTCGGTTAATTTGGCTCGCGAAGCGGGATTTGATGCAGTGGAGATTCATGCCGGGCATGGTTATTTGATCAGCCAGTTCCTGTCTCCGTCTACTAATCATCGGAAAGACGCATACGGTGGTTCACTCTCGAACCGGATGCGGTTCATGGATATGGTGATGGATGAAGTGATGAAAGCTGCGGGAAGCGATATGGCGGTATTGGTAAAGATGAATATGCGCGATGGATTCAGAGGCGGCATGGAATTGGATGAATCGTTGCAGGTGGCTAAACGGTTGGAGCAGTCGGGGGCACATGCGTTGGTGTTGAGCGGAGGTTTCGTAAGCAAGGCACCGATGTATGTAATGCGTGGCGAGATGCCTATCCGTAGCATGACATATTATATGACTTGTTGGTGGTTGAAATACGGAGTGCGGATGGTAGGCAAATGGATGATTCCTTCCGTTCCCTTTAAAGAGGCTTATTTCTTGGATGATGCTTTGAATTTCCGTAAAGAAATCAAGATGCCGTTGGTGTATGTAGGAGGTCTCGTATCGCGTGAGAAGATAGACGAAGTGCTCGATTGTGGTTTTGAGGCCGTGCAAATGGGGCGTGCTTTGTTGAACGAGCCTGGATTTGTCAATCGGATGCGTGAAGAAGAGAAAGCCCGTTGTAATTGTCGGCACAGCAATTATTGCATTGCCCGGATGTATTCGATTGAAATGGCGTGCCACCAACATTTGCAAGAAGAGCTTCCGCCTTGTTTGAAGAAAGAAATCGAACAGATAGAAGAAAGGCAGGCTGTGCAATGATGGAAGAAAAACCGAAATTAGCTGTGATAACAGGTGCCGATGGAGGTATGGGTACTGAGATAACCCGTGCCGTGGCATTGGCAGGATATCGGGTCATCATGGCAAGCTGCCGTTTGTCCAAGGCAGAAGAAGTGCGCCATAAATTGTTACAAGAGCGGGATGGCCTGAGGTTGGAAATACGTGAGCTCGATTTGGCTTCGCTGGCTTCGGTAGGTGCTTTTGCTGATGCGCTTCTGTCGGAAGGTGAACCGGTCAGTTTGCTGATGAATGACGCAGGCACGATGGAAACGGGCAGGCATATTACCGAAGATGGATTGGAACGTACCGTTAGCGTGAACTATGTAGGACATTATTTGTTGACTCGTAAACTTTTGCCGCTGATGGGAGAGGGAAGCCGTATCGTCAATATGGTGTCGTGTACGTATGCTATCGGACGGTTGGATTTCCCATATTTCTTTACCCAGGGAAAGAAAGGTGCGTTTTGGCGTATTCCCATTTATAGCAATACGAAGCTGGCTTTGACGCTGTTCACCATCGATTTGGCTCGTAGAGTACGTGAAAAAGGAATTGTAGTCAATGCTGCCGATCCGGGGATTGTGTCGACCGATATTATTACGATGCATGCATGGTTCGACCCATTGACAGATGTGCTTTTCCGTCCTTTTATCCGTACGCCGCGCCAAGGTGCAGCTACTGCGATACATCTTTTATTGGATAAGGAGGCAGGCGGGCGGACTGGTACACTGAATGTAAGTTGCCACGTCAAGCCGCTTTCGGAAAAGTATACACATCATGTACAGATGGAAGAGCTTTGGAATCGGACTGAGGAGATTGTGAAGCCTTGGTTGGCATGAATCATAAATTAGTTAGAAAATTATAGATGATGGATATTAAGAAAAACAAGGAAGAATTTATCGAACTGTTACGTTCTACGGGGCGTGACGGAGTGGAAGATGTGATAGAAGGGTTGGAAGGAATGGGATTCTTTACCGCTCCCGCCTCGGCCGGGCATCATTTGAATACCGAAGGCGGATTGGTGTTACATTCTATTAATACGTGTAAAGCCGCTTTGGCTGTGTGGGAAGGAATGAAAAAACTGGAGCCGGGTTTAGAAAATGAAGTCGGACGGGATAGTGTGATTATCGCCAGTTTGCTTCACGATGTATGCAAGAGTGACATTTATGTGCGTAGCGTGAAAAAGCGTAAGAATGCATTGGGTGTTTGGGAGGATACCGAAGGTTATAAAGTGACATATAAAAGTTTTCCGATGGGACATGGCGAGAAGTCGGTAATACTCTTGTTGTGTAATGGATTAGAGATGAGCGACGATGAAATGCTCGCTATCCGCTGGCATATGGGAGCATTCGGGCTTAATCAGAACAGTTACGAAGATTTACGTAATTATGACACCGCCCGTATGCTTTATCCGTTGGTGGTCATCACACAAGTGGCAGATAGTCTGGCTGCCGGTATTATGGAACGTACCGGGAGTGATTTGGACGAACTTTGATAAGCAACGGTAGCGGTTTAGGAAAAGACTTTAAAGAAGAAAGTGAACATAGAGACACAACGATACGGACTTCTTTTTCCATTGATTGGAAGATTGGTTTTTCTGTATTTTTGTGTCTCTGTGTTTTTTAAAACTTTACTCTTCTCCTTCGTAGTTGATGAAAGGAAGTGTGCCGAGCTTGTAATCGAATATTTCTTCAGGCTTGAAGAAACGGTTTAGCTCGATGATTGCATTTTCAGGAGAATCGGATGTGTGGACGATGTTTTCTTGTGCGCTCATACTGTAATCACCGCGAATTGTGCCCGGAGTGGCTTTGCGTCCATTGGTAGCGCCGGTCATGCCGCGTACTACTTGTACTGCATCCACCCCTTCGTAGCAGCAAGCGATAACCGGTGAAGCCATCATCGATTGTTTTATACGTCCGAAGAAAGGTTTGTCTGTCAGGTGTGCATAGTGTTCGTTTAACAGTTCATCGGTAAGTTGCATCATTTTCATTCCAGCCAGCCGTAGTCCTTTGCGTTCGAAACGAGTGGTGATTTCTCCGATTAACCCACGCTGTACAGCACTGGGCTTTAAAATGACTAATGTTTTTTCAAGACTCATAGTGTGGTAATTATTAGGTTATTACAAATTACCACAAATATATTGTTTATTTTTGGAAAAGCAATGCTTATCAGACAAAAATGTGAATATATTTTTTCTCCGTGTCTTTGTATGCTGATTCGTAAGCGGCCAATTCGTGTCGTTCAGGATAATGTCTCTGCTTTTAATTGGCTATGTTTTACAATATCGGCAGCCATTTCTTCCGTTCCACTGAAGGGACCGGACTTTTCCAGTTTGATTGTGGATAAAGCCGCGGCAAACGAACCTGCTTCAGCATAAGATGCTTCTTTGTTGCGCATATACAAGTAGCCCAGCATATAGGTGTCTCCACATCCGGTAGCATCTACTATTTCTTGAGGTGGGTAAGCGGGAATGCGGTACAGGGTATCTTCGGCGTAAATCAAAGACCCCTCGCTTCCTAAAGTCAGCAAGACTTCTTTTACTCCCCATTGGTGCAATAAGTGGACCGCTTCGACATAATCGGAAGAGCCGGTAAGGACAGCAGCCTCGTGTTCGTTCACTTTTAAGATATCTATGTATTTCAGTGCTTCCTGTTTTCCGTTCCAGTCCGTCGGATAGACGTTCTCGCCACGTACCTCCCGTAAATATCCTTGTGCATCTACCGAAAGCGTACCTTTGGTAGACAAATATTCGATAACTTCAAGCGGAAAATCATCGGAGAGCAGACTGCCTAAATGAAAGAAGCGGGCTTCCAGGTGTTTCAACTTTTCTACAGTGAACGGGTCGGCTTTAGCCAATACACGTTGGGTACGGTTGTTCTGGTTTTCTTCGTATTTGTTTTCGAAATACACGGTATGGTGACTAGGGATGACTTCTACGTTTATGCCTTCGGCGCGTAGTTCGTCAACCGATTGGTATTCGCTCGGAGCCAGCGAAGTGACTAATTTATAATGTGTGTAGTCATTCAGGTGCTGGATTCCGTGTGAAAAATAATAAGAAGTGCCTCCCGGCATATAAACGGTTTGTTTAGGGGTGATTATCTTATCCAGTGTAATATGTCCTATGCAGCAAATATCGTTCATTATCTATTTTGTTATTCGGTTGGAAAACGGGTGCAAAGATAATATTTTTCTTTAAATGGAAGAAACGTCGTTTTCTGATTCAGTTGGTGAAATATCTGTTTATATGGTTGTTTTGGTAGAAATAGTGTTCATTTTATGAATAAAGAGCTAAAAAAGCAGGGAAAACTTTTGCTATTATGATAAAAGGGCTACCTTTACGCGGTCATTGTCTTAATGATATAAATAGAAATCAGAAAAACAAAATTTGAAATGGAAAAAAAGAATGTTCAGCCAGCCACAGGCAAGTTAGGTGTGCTGTGTGTAGGTTTAGGGGCGGTAGCCACTACGTTTATAACTGGGGTTTTGATGGTAAGAAAGGGGTTGGCAAAACCTGTTGGCTCGATGACGCAATACGATAAAATCCGTGTAGGGCGTGGAGCTAACAAGAAATACCTTCATTACAACGAAATAGTTCCGATGACAGACTTGAAAGATATCGTTTTCGGCGCATGGGATGTATATCCTGCCAATGCATACGAATCGGCTGTGAATTGTGAGGTACTGAGAGAAAAAGACATCAATCCGGTAAAAGATGAATTAGAGAAGATTGTACCGATGAAGGCAGCTTTCGATTATAATTATGCAAAGCGTTTGGATGGCGATAATGTGAAAGACTGTGCTACTCGCTGGGAGATGGTAGAGGCTTTGCGTAAAGACATCCGCGAGTTTAAAGAAACAAACGGATGCAGCCGTATGGTGGTGCTGTGGGCAGCTTCTACCGAAATTTATGTGCCGGTATGCGAGGAAGTACATGGTACGTTGGCGGCATTGGAGCAAGCCATGAAAAATGACGACCGTGAACATATCGCTCCTTCGATGTGTTATGCATACGCGGCGCTTGCCGAAGGTGCGCCGTTTATTATGGGTGCGCCGAATACGACGGTAGATATTCCCGCCATGTGGGAGATGGCGGAAAAGACCCAACTGCCGATTGCGGGAAAAGATTTCAAGACGGGGCAGACATTGGTGAAATCAGGCTTTGCGCCGATTATCGGTACCCGTTGCTTGGGATTGTCGGGCTGGTTCTCAACAAATATTTTAGGTAATCGCGATGGCTTGGTTTTGGATGAACCTGCTAATTTCCATACGAAGGAAGTGAGCAAACTTTCTACTTTGGAATCGATTTTAGTGCCGGAAGAGCAACCCGATTTATATACGGGTTACTATCATAAAGTGCGCATCAACTATTATCCGCCGCGCAATGACAACAAAGAAGGTTGGGACAATATTGATATATTCGGATGGATGGGGTATCCGATGCAAATTAAGATAAACTTCTTGTGTCGTGATTCTATCCTGGCTGCTCCTCTTTGCCTTGACTTGGTGCTGTTAAGCGACCTTGCCGCACGTGCCGGACGCTATGGCATTCAGCGTTTCCTGAGCTTCTTCCTCAAAAGCCCGATGCACGACTATACACAGGATGAAGTGCCGGTCAACCATCTTTTCCAGCAATATGTAATGCTGAAGAATGCCATCCGTGAGATGGGTGGTTACGAAGCGGATGAAGAAATCGATTGATGCTTTAGCCGGAAGTTTATTGAATAGAAAGAGGATGCACTTGCTGGCGCATCCTCTTCTTTTCCTATACATATAGGTAGTTTCAGGCTTTTTTATTGCATTGAAACTAAAGTTCCAGTGCAATAAAACTTTAGTTTCAATGCAATAAAACTTCTTACGGAAAAGCATGGGCATTTCACCACAGTGGATTCACATCGTTTCCTTAGGCCAAATGTCTGTGGCGATTCTCTTTGCTGGCTATACACATTGCATTGCTTGCGTCATGGTTGATGTCCCTTCGGTCAGTCGATGAACCTTTGGGTCAGTTCGCCGAACTTTTCTATGCGGCGGTCTCGCAAGAAGGGCCACCAGCGGCGTACTTTCTCGCTTCGGTCCATATCGATGTCTACCACAAGGTTTTCTTCTTCCGTATTGCTTGCCTGTGCCAGCAGTTCGCCTTGCGGACCTGCTACAAAGCTGTTTCCCCAGAACTGGATACCATGGGTCTGCCCGGATGGATCCGGTTCCAGCCCTAC
>URCM01000073.1 GCA_900546355.1 uncultured Bacteroides sp. | reverse complement strand
GGATACATCAAGCCAAGAAAAACTTTTTGGAGAAATTCAAAACAGCTTCTAAGTTTCCAGCATTGATTTCTTTGTAGAAATACACTTTCGGAAGGTTTTCATTGTTTCCGGCTGTTGTGTTTCCCGCGGGCTGGGCTTGTCCGCATCCGGCAGTGCCTATCCATGCAAGTGCTGCGCACAGGAGTGTTTGAAATGTCTTTTTCATGTTTCATTTTATTTTTAGGTTGTATGTTCGGTGTTTATATCGGTCTTCACACCGTTTTCTTGCATTTTGCGGGTGACGATATTCACATATCTACATTTGTGTCACGGTACAAAAGTAGAAAGTTTATCGGAATGCGAAAGTACACTTATTACAGATTTTCTGACCACTTTTACGGGTGGTGACGGTTCATACTTCATCCAAAGGCTTCAGCTTGGGATGCTTCAGTTGCTTGAACTGCGAAGGAGAGAGTCCGGTTACGGTACGGAACTGGGAGCTGAGGTGGGCCGCGCTTGAATAGTGCAGCTTGTCGGCTATTTCACCGATGGTCAGTTCGTCGTAAACCAGCAGTTCCTTGGCACGTTCTATCTTTTGGGCGATGTGGTATTTTTCGATGGTGGTTCCGTTTGTTTCCGTAAACAGTTTGCTGAGCGCACTATAGTCGCGGTGGCATTGTCGGCTGACGTAGTCGGACAAGTTCGCCTGGTCTGCCAGTCCGTCTTCTTGTACGTACCGGATGACCGCTGTGCGTATTTGTTCGATGATTCGGGTGCGCTTGTCGTCTATCAGTTCGAAACCGCAATCTTCCAAATCCCGGCGTATGGGGGCAAGTGTACCTGGCGGCAGAGGTTGTGGGAGAACGACGGTTCCTAATTCGACACTGACTGGCTGTATGCCGTGTTTCTGGAATAGTTGGGTCACGATGATGACACAGCGGCGGCATACCATGTTCTTGATATGAATGATGTTGTCGGTATTCATAAGTATGTGTATAAAACTGTTTTGGATTTCTGCAAAAAGTTTTTATGAATTCCGCAATGAGCCTCCTGCAGGGGCGGGGTTAGCCCGCCCGTAGGCGTCTACGTGGATGCTTTCGGGCAGGCAAACCCTGCCCCTGCAGGTTTACTGGCAAGATACGGACATCCTTTAGAGTTTTTTCTTGTCAACCGTCTATATTGCATGCGTCTCGTGCCATGGCTTTGGCCGTTGCACGGTCGGGCTTGCCGGTGCCTGTCAGTGGCAAGGCGTTGACCGGTATGGTTTGTTTCGGTCTCCAGTAGGCAGGAAGTTGCCCGATGGCTTTACTGACCGCTTCCTGGCCTTCATCTGATAAGGAAGTGGCCTGAACCAGCAAAACGATGCGTTCGCCGAACTTGATGTCGGGAGCGGAAGTGATGAGGAAAGGAAGTGGCAGCAGCTGTTTCAAAGCTGCTTCCACCTGTTCGATTTGCACTTTTACTCCGCCTGTATTGATGGTATTGTCTTTTCTGCCGCTGACGCGGAATTGCCTGGAGCGGTTGAATTCGACAATGTCGTTTGTCGTGAGCCGTTCGGGACATACCAGCGGAGCATCTATGACCAATGTGTTTTCGTCTGACAGGGAAAGTGCCACCTGGTCGAAAGGAGTGTACCACTCGGATGCATCGGGACCGTTTAATTTCCGCAAGGCGATGTGTGAAAGGGTTTCGGTCATGCCGTAGGTGCTCCATACACCGTGGGGAAAGGAGCGCAGGGTTTGCACGATGGCGGGGTCGACCGCTCCTCCTCCGATAATCAAATGCCTGATGTTTTTCAACCGTTCGCATTCGATGGGGTTTTGCAAGGAATTGTAGACCTGCATAGGTATCAATGCGCCGAATGTAAGGGGCAAATCTATACTTTGCAGGGGATGGCCGCACGGGGTAACGGGAATCAGGTTAAGTCCTGCTACAAGGGCGCGTACTACCACCATTTTTCCCGCAATGTATTGCAGGGGCATGCAGAGCAAGGCGTTTTCCCCACGTCTGAGATGCAGGAAAGAAACCGTCAGCATGGCACTGTTCATCATGCGTCGTTTTTCTACATGAAGAGCCTTAGGCGTTCCTGTAGAACCGGATGTATGCACTTTTACCGTATCTGAGCCGTCGAACCATTCGGCGAGGAAATCGGACAAAGCCGCTAAGAAACTTTCTTCACCCTCTTGTTTACGGAAGTGTGTTTGCAGGCGGCTGGGCTTCCCGGATGTCGCACGGGCATCTTCGGCAGTATAGGTCTTGCCTGAAATGGTTATGGTTTGATTCGGTATTTCAGTGGTAAAATCGTCCATGTCAGCAATTACATAATGAGTCTTTTCAGTAGGGTTCAATGTAATCATTCTCAGTTCTCAATTTCGAAAAGGTCCGGCTCCGATTGTTCGGGGAAGAACCAAAGGCAGTCTCCTTGGATATCGAGCGGGTAAGGAATGTTGTCGGTAAAGAGTTTTCCTGTACCCAACCCCTGAGGCATCCGAGGGTTTAGCGTAGCACACCATTGGGCGATGCTGTTCAGTCCGACATTCGATTCGAGCGCCGAAGTGACCCATGAGCCGATATTGCGTTCATTGGCCAAGCTAATCCATTCTTCGGCTCCTTTCATTCCGCCGTGAAGCGATGGCTTCAAGATGATATATTGCGGGCGGATGGTGTCGAGCAATTGGGCTTTCCGCTCAGGGGTGTTGATACCTATCAGTTCTTCGTCCAATGCGATGGGGATGGGGCTGTCTTGACACAATTTCCTCATTTCTTCCCATTGTCCGGCACGGATGGGTTGCTCGATGGAGTGCAGATGGAACCGGCTGAGCTGTTCTAATCTGTCCGGTGCTTCGGCAGGCGGGAAAGCCCCGTTGGCATCTACCCGAAGCTCGATTTCATCGGGTGAGAAATAATGACGGATATGCGCCAGCAACTCCAGTTCACGTTCGAAGTCGATGGCTCCTATCTTTACTTTGATGCATCGGAATCCGGCTTGCATCTTTTCTTCTATCCGTTGGTACATTTCATCGAAGTTGCCCATCCAAATCAATCCGTTGATAGGAATGCCCTGCTTTCCTTCTGAAAACGGTGTATTCCAAAACCGGAGGCTTCCGGAGCGCAGGTGGCAAAAAGCCGTTTCCAGCCCGAAAAGCATCGACGGATAAGGGCGCAATGCTTCGTAGTCGATGTTTCCGTGTTCGGTGGTCTGCAGGCAATGGCAAGTAAGCACATCTTCGTAATCGGGGATGTCATCGCAACTCAAGGCAGGAAGCGGCGCACATTCGCCGATGCCGTATTGTCCGGTTTCGGTATCTTTCAAGATGAGATACCAGACCTTGCGGGTGAGGTAAACTCCTCTGGATGTGCCTGCGGGTTGCTTGAAATGTAAGGTTCGGGGTATAATTTTAATGGTGTACATAAGGCTTAGGGTAATTTAGGATATTTCGACCAGTCGGGCTTGCGCTTTTCCAAGAACGCTTTGCCTCCCTCTTGGGCTTCTTCGGTCATGTAATACAACATGGTGGCGTCTCCAGCCAGTTCCTGGATACCTGCCTGTCCGTCCAGTTCGGCATTAAGTCCGGCTTTAATCATGCGGAGGGCAAGGGGACTGTGTTGCATCATGGTTTCCGCCCATGCAACGACTTCATCCTCCAGTTGGCCGAAAGGTACGACTTTATTGACTAATCCCATTTCCAAGGCTTCCTGAGCCGAATACTGGCGGCAGAGGAACCATATTTCGCGCGCTTTCTTCTGACCTACGACACGGGCTAAATAGGATGCGCCGAAGCCTGCGTCGAAGCTGCCTACCCGCGGACCGGTCTGGCCGAAGATGGCATTCTCGGAAGCGATGGTCAGGTCGCATACTACGTGGAGCACGTGTCCGCCTCCGATGGCATAACCATTTACCATGGCAATGACCGGTTTGGGGATGGAACGGATTTGTTTTTGTACATCGAGGATATTCAGACGGGGCACGCCATCAGAACCTACATAGCCTCCGTGTCCTTTCACGTGCATATCTCCCCCTGAGCAGAATGCCTTGTCTCCCGCACCGGTTAAAACAACTACATTGATGTCCGGACATTCGCGGCAATAGAGCAGGGCATTGCTTAGCTCCATGGTCGTATCGGGGGTGAAAGCATTGCGGTACCGCGGACGGTTGATGGTGATTTTGGCGATTCCGTTATAAAAATCGAAAAGGATATCGTTGTATTCCTTGATGGTTTTCCATTCTCTTTGTGCCATAATTCGTAAGTTTTATTGTTTCAGTTTGTGATAATATGCTTTTAGTAATTGGGTGTCGCGGGTTTTGTCGGTAAACACTTCCAGCAGCAGGGGGTGGGGCGTGGCGGCGGGTTGCATAAATGTTTTCAGTGCGGTTTGCAGTTCGCTTTCGTTGTGGGCTTGCAAGTAGTCGAAGCCCCGGTCTTCCGCCCACGCCTTTCCTGACGCGTGATGGGTGCCGATGACGAAACGATGCGCTTCTTCATCGAGTGACAACCCGGGAAGCGCATGAAAGATTTCACCGCCTTCGTTGTTGAGCAACAGGATACGGACGTTGTTTCTGTAGTTTGGGTTCCATAAGGCGTTCATGTCGTAGAAAAAGCTCAGGTCGCCTATCAGGATAAAGTTCAGCTTGTCGGGCGATGCGGCGGCATAACCGATAGCGGCTGACAGAGAGCCTTCAATGCCGTTTACACCTCGGTTTGACTGTACTTCCACTTCTGCGGGTAAGTCGAACAATTGGGCATAACGCACCGTCGAACTATTGCCCAGATGCAATATGCTGTGGGCAGGAAGCCGGCAGATGACTTCTCCGATGGCGTGCATCTCCGAGTAATCAAACGTCGGGCAAGGAAGGACTTTCAGTTTTGCTTTCCATATCTGCGGATATGGAGGTTCGCTTTTGTTTAAAGCTTCTGCAGCCTGCTTCCAAAAAGCGGACGGTTCGGTTTCGATGACGGTGGTCAATGATTCGAACAAGTCTGTCACTTCGCCATCGGCACATACATGCCAATGCTCAATGGGCGGATGCTGGCGTAAGAATTTCTTCAGGCGTTTCGAAATAATGTGTCCGCCGAAAGTAATCAGCAATTCAGGGCGCATCGCTTCTTGTGTTTCCTTATCCATCGGATAGAGAAGCTGGTCGATGTGGCAGATTGTCTCCCCAGCCATCACCGGATTGCCGATGGTTTCGGCTATCCACGCAAAGTGCTTATATAATAAGGTATGGGAAACGGACGGAAAGGACTGTTTCGGATTGGCTTGTCCGGCTACCACCATTCGTTTCTGATAAGAAAGCAAACGGTCGGTAAGTATCGGATCCCATTTCTGGATGCGGGTGATGACACGCGCTTCGGGTAACCGGGTTACGGGAAACTGGAAGAACGGTTCGCTTATCGGCACATTGATGTGGACGGGACCTTTTCCGTGATGACAGGTTTCCAATAAAGCTTCATTGATGAGGCGGTTGCAGAACCATTCATCTTCTTCGGTCCGCACATCTGGCAGGTTGACCGATTTCTTCACTAACTGGCCGAACACGCCAGGTTGGGGCAAAGTCTGTCCGTCCATTTGTCCAATCCATGCCGCAGGACGGTCGGCGGAGATAATCACCAAAGGTATTTGTTGGTAATAGGCTTCGGATACGGCAGGATGCAGGTTGAGCAAGGCACTGCCGGAAGTGCAACATACAGCGGCAGGGGCATTGTCGTGCAATGCCAGTCCGATTGCAAAGAACCCGGCACTGCGCTCATCGGTCACCGGATAACAGACAAAGCCGGGTATGTGGGTAAATGTCTGCACCAGCGGAATGTCGCGGCTTCCGGGACAAAGCACTATCCGCCGGATGCCGTGCGCACGCAATAATGCTGCAAGTTGCAATATATTTTTCTTATCTGTATACATCTTCTTTTGTTCTATGAAACGGCTCGTCTGGTTCCTGTTATCGCCTGACAGAGAACGTGCGGCATTTTGAAGTCGAACGTCACGTCATTTCTTAGAAGCTGTTTTGAATTTCTCCAAAAAGTTTTTCTTGGCTTGATGTATCCGTTTTCGTGTGTGCTTTGGGCGATTTTTTGGTCCTTTCCGCTCCTGTTCTTCGTCAGATAGCCCGCTATCTTCCTCATCACAGAAGCGAAAATGCCTCAAAAACTCATCCCAAATCATCGCACGATAAATTCAAAACAGCTTCTTGGCGTTTGCCTGAGGGTGGGAATCAAATGCTTGCGCCTACAATATATTCAGCATCGTTTTCAGTTTGTGACGGGTTTCTTCCCATTCTGTTTGTAAAGTGGATGAAGGCAGGATGCCTCCTCCTGCAAAGAGCGTACTCTCTTTATCGGTAATCTTCATGCAGCGCAGGTTGACATAAAGCGAGGTATCTCCTGCCGGGTCAATCCAGCCGATGATGCCGGCGTAGTAATTCCGGTCGTATCCCTCGTAATCATTGATAAATGCGTAAGCCTCTTGTTTGGGAAGTCCGCAAACGGCAGGTGTGGGATGCAGCTCGTTTAAAATGCTTCCCAACCGTGAAGTCTCTTTCAGGGTAAAGGTAAAATCGGTTTTCAGGTGGACCAATTGCCCTGCCCGTGCCGTATAAGGCCCTTTCTCTGTAATCTTGTTGCCAAACAGTTTGAGGGTGCGCCGGATGTAGTCGCTTACAAACGCTTGTTCGCGCCGGTCTTTGTCGCTCCATTCTGTAGGCATCGTGTCACCTTGCATCGGCATGGTACCTGCAAGCGACACAGTGTGCCATTGGGTATCGTGTCCGCTTAATATGATTTCAGGGGTGCTGCCCAACCAGGTACCTGTTTCGGGGGTGTGGCAGAGTGAAACCATCATGCGCGGATAACTGTTGCATGCATTGACAAAGGCGGAGAGCGGTGAGAATCCTTCGGGCAGTTGCTGGCGGGTGCGTCTCGACAGCACTAACTTTTGGAATGTGCCTTGCCGTAAAGGCTCGATGAAGCGGTTGAACGCTTGCAGATAGGCTTCTTTCTCTTCACTGGTAGAGGCATATTGGATATGGGCCGTTGCCGGAGGCAGGGGCAGTTCGGTTGGTGCCGGAATCCGTTCGGGATGTTCTTGGGCAAAACGGTTTAATGTTTCGCTGATGGCATCCCAGTTTTGTGCAGTCCGGTTCGGCCGGATCAGCACAATCGGGTGCTGTTCGGTCGAGCGGAAAGGAGCCAGCAGAAAACCTCGTTTCCCGTTTACGTCGTTCAGGCTGTCGAACGCTACAGTTTCTCCGTTATCTTGTAATATGAGGATAGGCTCATCGGTCCACGGCTGGCGGTAGAGGGCAAAATTTACCGTGCTTCGTGTCAGACTGTCTATCAGTTTATGGATGGCTATGGAAGGTTGGTTCATACCCGTTTCTTTATAATCAGGTTAGTGACACGGGCGGTAGATATCAGTTTGCCCTCCGGTGTGACGATGTCTACGTTCCATACGTGCTGGGTGCGTCCGCGGTGTACGATGGTGGCTCTTGCCTCTACATAGCGTCCTTCTCCCACGGGTGTCATGCCTACATGGTTGGCGCTTACCTGAATGCCTACTGGCTCTTCGTCTTCCTTGCACAAGTATATTGAGCCGTATCCGCTGACAATTTCGGCACATGCCAAAGAGGCTCCTCCGTTTAAGATGTCGACAGGAGTGCAGGGACGTGCGGTATTTTCATTGACGGGCATGGTTGCCTTTACGTATCCATCCTTTACTTCGGTTAATCTGATGCCGAGGTGTCGGGCGATGGGTTCTTTCAGTTCGTAGGGTTTACCGGGTTCTATTTGCATATTCTTCCTCTTTTTATGATTAATCAACGTGCAAAGTTACATTTATTTTATGGCATTTTCTATCTTTCGATTCAAAATCTGATGTAATTTTGCGGTGGATTTTAAAAAGATGTTTTTTATGGATGCACAAAAACTGAAAGGGCACGGAGCCATGCTTTGTGCCAATGCCATGTGGGGGCTGATGTCTCCGCTGGCGAAGCTCGTGATGGTAGGCGGACTGGTAACGCCGTTGGTAGTGACCGATTTGCGTGTCTTCGGAGCGATGCTTCTGTTTTGGCTTGTTTCGTTTTTCCGTAAACCTGAACACGTAGGACATAAGGATTTGGCGAAGCTGTTTGTCGCTTCGTTGCTTGCCATCGTATTCAATCAGGGATGTTTTATTTTCGGCGTAGGGCTGACATCGCCTGCCGATGCTTCTATTATCACGACCAGTATGCCATTGTGGGCGATGGTGCTTGCCGCTTTGTTTCTGAAAGAGCCGGTTACAGGAAAGAAAGTGCTGGGCATCGCTTTCGGGGCCACGGGTGCTTTGTTGCTGATATTGGGCAGTTCGCATACCGGAACGGGTTCATCTGTGTCGGGCGATAAAAGCATCTGGGGCGATTTATTGGTCTTGACCGCTCAGTTGAGTTATGCGCTTTACCTGGTGCTTTTCAAGAATTTTGTAAGCAAGTATTCGGTGTTCACCATTATGAAATGGATGTTTACTTACGCTTTCATTTGTTTGCTCCCGTTTTCGTATGACGATTTGCTGGCTACCGGTTGGTCGAGTTTGAGTCTGGCGGAAATCGGCTCGATTCTCTTTATAGTCGTAGGAGGTACGTTCTTGTGTTACATCTTTGTAATCGTAGGGCAGAAGAATCTGCGTCCTACCGTTGCGGGTATGTACAATTACGTTCAGCCGGTCGTAGCGTGCATTGTGGCGATTTGCTGGGGCATGGACACGTTTAATTGGGTGAAAGGCATTTCTATTCTTCTGATATTCGGGGGAGTTTATATGGTGACCCGAAGCCGTTCGCGTGCGGAATTAGAAGCTTACCATGCTTCCCGTCAGGAAACGGAAGACGGCCGTTGATACATCGGCGATAATCTTTTCGGTGTCTTCAAAACGATGTTTGGAATGTTTTACCAGCACCGCAAGAGTGTATCGTTTGCCATCGGGAAGCAGCACAAAACCGACATCGTTGATTCCTATCCATTCGCCTTGCGCATTGCGGTCGGAGGTACCGGTTTTGTGTCCGATTTGTACGTCAGTCCCTTGCAAGGGAAAAGGCAGCCTCGACTTGCCGGTCTGGCAGAACAGCAGGGTTTCGCGAATGAAGCGGGTATAGGTGGTATCGATAGGTAACGTGTCTGTAACGAGGCGGTCCATTAGTTGGGCTGCGGAAAGCGGAGTGCTCCAGTTGTCATAGCAACGGGAAAGGTCTTGATGCATATCATTCTCGGTAGCAGAAAGCGCAAAGCCGCTGCACCCGATGGAGCGCAGATAGCTTTCGGTTTGTGCCACGCCTCCGGTATAATCGAACAAGATGTCACACGCATTGTTGTCGCTTAGCTGAAGGGTATAGGTTAAAAGTTCGCTGACAGACAGACGGACACCTCCCTTCGGATAGCGGTCGCGCAAGGGACTATAGGTATCGGGATGCAGGTCTTCTTCTTCGATGGGGATAGAAGTAGAAAGAGGCAAACGGTGTACGTCCAGGTAATGGGCAACCGCCAAGGCTTGATGGTACTTCATGACACTCATCAATGGATAGTGTGCTTCGTTGTTTAGGGTGAGGGTGTCTTTTCCGTCAACGATAAGGGCAACACCCACTTGTGCGTCTGCCTTGGTGATGATTCCCTGAAGTTGTTCCCGTAATTCATTGCCGGCTTGGAGCGGGCATACGGTATATAAACCGAAGAGGATAAAGAGGTAGTAAAGTTTCATGGCAAGGCCGTGTATAGGGATTATTCGGTGATTTCTATCAAGTTTCCTTCCGGACCTTCGATACAGCTTTCGTAATATCCGTCGCCGGTAGTGCGCGGTCCGTCTATTACTGAATAGCCGTCTGTGCGGAGCTGTTCAGTTAAACGGTCGACTTGTTCTTTTCCTCCTACGCTGAAAGATATATGGATAAATCCTTGTCGTAAGGGGTTCTTTTCACACGCTATCGTATCGGGACGTGACATAATTTCCAGCCGTGCTCCATCGGAAAATGACAGGAAGTAGGTTTTCAGTCCGGTGCGTGGGTTATGGTACATTTCATTGGAAGCCGCTTCGAAATAATGTATAAAGAAAGTACGTGCAGTTTCCAAGTCGTTTACATACAAGGCAATGTGGTCGAGCTTCATATTATATTTATATAATAACGGGTTAATGGTTTAGAAACTCTTTTGAATTTCTACAAAAAGTTTTTCTTGGCTTGACGTACTTGTTTTCGTGTGTGCTTTGGGCAATCACGATAAATTCAAAACAGTTTCTTATTTAATTTATTAGGGTTCTTTGCTTGTAAGTGCCACATCTGGTGGCCGAACAAATTTCGTGCTTCGACTCGTTCGAAGCCGAGTGACAGGTATAAATGTTCTGCTTGGGGATTCATTGCATCGACTAACAGTCCTGCCCGTTCATATCCTTCGGCAAAAGCTTTGTCACGCAGTGTCGTGAGTAGTTTGTTCCCGATGCCGAGTCTCCGGTATTCGGGCAGTACACCTAATGAGTCAAGGTAATATTCATCGGGATTGGTTTCGTCTTCTATGCTTGGAAACGCGTGTCCCGTCCGTTCTTGAATCAGGCGTAACGTTGGTTTGCGCAATTCGTGAAGGCGTGCGCCGTCATATCCTACAATCGCTCCAGCTTGCACTCCATTGATGTCTGCGACGAGCGAGTTCCGGTAACTGTATTGGGTATCATCCATCCGTACTAATTCTTCAAGGATGCTTTGATAGTTCTCGCCGCAATACATCCGCATCAATTCTTTACCCAATGCCATTGTTAGTGCGGTGGCGATAATGGGTGCATCGTTTGTGGTGGCAGGGCGTACCGTGATAAGATTTGTATTCATGTTCGCTGACAGTATGATGGTTTCTATGGAAAAGAGAGGTCCTATGATGTGAAATGGAACTCAGAGGTATAAAGCTACAGGGAAAAATCTGTATGTCGACAAATGCTAATAACTCTGCATCTTCGTACCTCTGCGTTCAGATTTTGTTTAGACGCTTCCTTTTCGGTTTGCTAATGATAAGTTCCTATGCTTGTTTCTTCTCTGCCGTGGCTTCAGCCTGAAATTCGTCTTCTCCCCAGTGGGTTTCGGCTTCACGTTTCTCGCGTTCGATAACCTCTTGCGCTTTACGTGGGTAAAGAATCAAGCGGAGTGAATGGTCGTAGGTCATGTAGCTCCACATCCAGTTGAAGAGGACATTGAGCTTGTTCCGAACGCCGAGGATGGAACGCAGGTGTACCACCAGCCACAAGAACCAGGCGATCCAGCCTTGGGTCTTCAACGAGCTGAATTCGGCTACGGCTTTGTTTCTTCCTACGGTAGCCATGCTTCCCAAGTTGCGGTAACGGAAGGGTTTCTGTTTTTTCCCTTTCTGCAGGCGTATCAGGTTTTCCGCCAGCAGGCTTCCTTGCTGGATAGCTACCTGTGCCAGTTGCGGATGTCCGTTGGGGTATTCCTTGTCGCCGTTCATGATACACTGGTCTCCGATGCAATAGATATTGTCGAATCCTTCCACCTTATTGTTTGCGTCTACCTTGATTCGTCCTCCACGTCCGATAGAAGAGGCAGGCATATTGCCGATGCTCTGGGCACGCACGCCGCTCACCCAAATGAATGTGCGGGTAGGAATCTGGGTGCCGTCTTCCAATATCACCTTATGGTCGCGATAGTCTAATACTTTCTTGTCCAGCCATACATTGATGCCCATTTCACGTAAGAACTCGGCTGATTTTTTGGAAGATACAGGAGCCATGCCCGAAAGCAGGCGGTTTCCTGCCTCAATCAGGTAGATTTGAAGCAGGTTTTCGTTCATGTCGGGATAGTCTTTCGGGAGGACGTAGCGTTTCATTTCCGCCAATGCTCCGGCGATTTCCACTCCGGTGGCTCCTCCACCTACGATGACGATATTTAATAGTTCGCGGCGTTCCTGTTCGGTGGCGCAGGTCACGCTTCGTTCGAAATTACTTAATAAAGCATTGCGCAATCCCATGGCTTCTTGCAATGTTTTCATCGGGATAGCTTCCCGCTCGATGTTCTGGTTGCCGAAAAAATTGGAGGTCGTACCTGCCGCTAATATCAGGTAATCGTATTCGATTTTGCCGATAGAAGTCTGAAGGATGTTCTTTTCAGGGAAAATCAGACGGGCTTCTGCCATCCGGTAGTGTACGTGTGAGTTCTTTCCGAAGATTTTCCGGAAGGGAAAGGAGATGGAACTCGGTTCGATGCCTGCGGATGCCACTTGATAGATGAGTGGCGGGAATTGGTGATAATTGTTCTTGTCAATCAGGATGACTTGAAAGTCGGATTTCGATAATTTGTCTGCCAGTTTAAGGCCTCCGAATCCTCCTCCTACAATGACAACTCTCTTTTTACCTTTTTCTCTTTCAATGTTGAAACTCATATCATTTTGTTTTTGTGTAAAGCTGGTGCAAAGTTACAACTTTATCAGGATTAAAGTATACCTTTGCCGGTAAATTAGAGAAAAATTTCCGTAATTCGTATACAAAATCCTATGAGAACTTTCCATACCTTTGCTTTTGTAATCTAAAAAGAACAAATTATGAAGTTAGAAGAGTTTTTGGCGTACGTGAAAACGGGGAAAGCATTGAGTTCAGATGAGATTCATCAATTCATGGATGAGATGAGCAACGAGGCGAGGCGTGTTACTTTTAGGCTCAACACGGCTTATTACACGCCCGAAGAGGTGCGGGTATTGCTCTCCGAATTGTTCGGTAAACCGGTTGACCCTACTTTGCGGGTATTTCCTCCGTTTTATACCGACTTCGGAAAGAATATCACCATCGGTAAAAACGTGTTTATCAACGCTTGCTGCCATTTCCAGGACCACGGAGGAGTGACATTGGGCGATGGATGTCAGATTGGACATAACGTAGTGTTCGCCACGTTGAATCATGGCATATCCGCCGAAGACCGGGTACATACTTATCCTGCTCCTATCGTGTTGGGCAAAAATGTATGGGTGGGTTCCAATTCTACTATCTTGCAGGGAGTAACGGTAGGGGATAATGCCATTATAGCCGCTGGAGCCGTGGTGACGAAGGACGTGCCTGCCAATACCATCGTAGGGGGTGTTCCGGCGAAAACCATCCGCTCGATTGAATGATAAAATTCCGTAAAACGGGTCGGATTATCTGGATTAAGAGCATACATATATGGATGTAAGTTTTTATCTTTGTGCCCATATTAAATAAGGAGTAACATGACAAGAGCGTATAATTTCAATGAAATAGTGCCTCGCCGCAATACCCGTTCGTATAAATGGGACTCGGCGGCAGATGCGGATGTGCTTCCGATGTGGGTGGCGGATATGGACTTCCGTACGTTGCCCGCTATCGTAGAGGCTTTGCAGAAAAGAGTGGCGCATGGGATATTCGGTTATACCAAAGTGCCTGATGCTTATTATGAGGCGATTATCCGTTGGTTTTCTACCCAGCACGGGTGGACCATGGAGCGTGAGTGGATTACCTATACCATCGGTGTGGTTCCGGCTGTATCGGCTATAATCAAGGCGATGACCCAGCCGGGCGATAAGGTGATTGTGCAGACTCCGGTGTATAATTGTTTCTTTTCTTCTATCCGGAACAACGGATGTGAGGTACTTTCCAGCCCGTTGGTGCGAAAAGACGACACGTATGTCATCAACTTTGAAGACCTGGAAGCAAAGGCTTCCGACCCGAAGGCAAAAGTGTTTGTACTTTGCAACCCTCACAATCCGGCAGGGCGGGTATGGACTCCTGAAGAGTTGCGCCGCATGGGGGATATCTGCATCCGTCACGGCGTGTTTGTCATTTCCGATGAAATCCATTGCGAACTGGTTCATCCCGGATATGTCTATACGCCTTTCGCTTCGTTGGGCGAGGAATATGTGAAACATTCGTCTACCTGCATTTCACCCAGCAAGGCTTTCAATATCGCGGGGCTTCAGATTGCGAACATCGTGACTGCTGATGAAGAAATCCGGAAAAAGATAGACCGCGCCATCAATATCAACGAAGTATGCGATGTGAATCCTTTCGGTGTGGAGGCGTTGATGGCCGCTTATAGCGAAGAAGGGAGCGAATGGCTGAAACAACTGAATGCCTACATTGCCGGAAACTATCAGTATATGAAGGAGTTTTGCAGGCAATATCTGCCGCAATTCCCTGTGATAAAGCTGGAAGGTACGTATCTGGCATGGATGGATTGTTCTGTGCTTGCTATGAAGTCGGAAGAATTGGAAGAGGAGCTGGTGAGCGAAGCCAGGCTATGGCTGAATGCCGGAACGATGTATGGCGCAGAAGGCGAAGGATTTATGCGCTGGAATCTGGCTTGTCCGCGGAAGAATGTAGAGGAAGGTTTGAACCGTTTTCTCCGGTTCGTGGAAAATAAATTGAAAATGGAAGTTTAATAAAAACATAGATGATTATGGAATCTGCAGTAAAACTTTATTTGTTGTCGTATTCCAACGTGAAAACGTATGGAGCGGCTTTGTTGTTCGTGATTGGCAACATCGCTTTGCCTCAATTGTTCCATTTGGTTCCTCAGGGAGGAATGACGTGGTTGCCTATTTATTTCTTCACCCTGGTAGGTGCCTATAAGTATGGTTGGAAGGTGGGTTTGCTCACCGCAATTATTTCCCCATTGATAAACTCGGCTTTGTTCGGCATGCCTGCTCCGGCGGTGCTTCCAGCTATTTTGTTGAAGTCTGTTTTGCTGGCGGTGGGTGCCGGATGGGTAGCTCATCGTTTTCAGAAAGTATCGGTACTGGCTTTGTTGGCTGTAGTGTTGTTCTACCAATGCGTCGGTACTTTGGGCGAATGGGCGTTCTTTGCCGATAGCTTCTATGCAGCCGTTCAAGATTTTCGCATGGGCATTCCGGGTATGTTGCTTCAGGTATTCGGCGGCTATGCATTTATCCGTTATCTGATTCAGAAATGAATTTTAATAATGTGCCAATGTAATAATGAGTTAATGTGCTAATTCATTTTCACATTGGCACATTTTCACATTATTACATTAGCACATTAATTACCCTTTCCGTTGGTAAGCGATGCGCGGCGTTCCGTTGGAAACATAAATGATGCCGCACCGGATGAAACCGTTCTTTTCCAGCAAGTGTTGCATCACCTTATTATCAGCATGTGTGTCGGCACGCAGATTTGTGTCTTGCAAAGCACACCAGTCGATGCAGGCTTTAAAGATTCCTTTTTCACTTCCGTCCGAGGCAAGACGGTGAATGACGTGATAAGGTGCATCATTCAGCCACACTCCGTCTTCGATACGTGCATAATTCGGGTCCGGACTGGGTACGAAACAGAATGTGCCGATTGTTTTTCCTTCTTCGTTTTGACATACGTAACAATGCTCCTGGCTTATTTCTTCGGCTATCAGTGCGCGTTGCGGATAACCGTTTATCCATTGGTTCGGGTTTCCGGTTGATTCCATGAAGCGGCGTGCCGCCTCGAATATTTCCATGAGCCGGTCTAAATCGGTAAAGGTGGCTGGGCGTATGGTCGGTTTCATATCAAAAACAGTAAATTGTCGAATCGCAAATTAGAAGGATTCTGTGATACTTTGTGTTCTCTGTGGTGGATTTTATCATATAGTCTGAAAATACAAAAAGAGGATTTATCCGTTGCGGGACATCCTCTTTTCGTCGTAGTACGCTCGGCATGAGCATTGTCTAACGGGTGTAAGTCCCGAGTGAGCCCTA
>URCM01000072.1 GCA_900546355.1 uncultured Bacteroides sp. | reverse complement strand
GCCTCAAAAACTCATCCCAAATCATCGCACGATAAATTCAAAACAGCTTCTTAATAGAAAAAATATCATTACTCTGGATTTGTAATCATGAATATTCTTTAAGATTTTAACTGGTTAAATTCTTAAAGAAATGCACGTCATTTTAGACTATTCTTAACTTGTAGGTTACAACTTTGTTTATTATGGCATATTAATTTGAATTCTGCAATAATTGGGTAAAATGCAGACATTCAAATTACTTATTAGACATTGTGGTTCTCACATTTTTTTTCAACTGTTATTTCATGGTGAAAATTTCTATTATCACTTCTTGTTTTAATCGGGAAGCGACTATCGGGCAGACAATCGAAAGCGTATTGTCTCAGGATTATGCGGATATTGAGTACATCATTGTAGACGGTGCCAGCAGGGACAGGTCGCTGGAGATAATCAATTCGTATCAGGATTGTAGGATTGCCAAAGTGATTTCGGAGCCGGATACGGGTATGTATGAAGGCATCAATAAAGGTATCAAGGCTGCTACAGGCGATGTGATAGGGTTGTTACACTCGGACGATTTTCTGTTTGACAACCACGTTATTTCGAAAATAGCCGGAAGGTTTGAAGATACGGGGGCTGACTTGGTGTATGGCGACGGACTTTTTGTAGATGCAGCGGATACAGACCGTGTGATACGAAACTGGATAAGTGGGCGTTATCATGGCTGGAAAGTCAGGATGGGGTGGCTGCCGCTGCATCCTACGGTATATGTACGCAAGTATGTGATGGAACGGCTGGGGCTGTATGATGAGAGTTATAAGATTGCTTCTGACTCGGAACTGCTGGTGAGATACCTGTATAAGACGAAGTTGCACGTGGAGTATCTGAACCGGTATATCCTGAAGATGCGTATGGGGGGACTTTCGACCGATGCGGCACGCAGGATACAGATGTGGAAAGAAGACGTGAGGCTGTATAAAGAGCATGGTTTTTGGGGGGTACCTGAAAAGTTGATGAAGATGGGCTGGAAGATACCCCAGTTTGTTGAAGCGAAACTGAAACGGAGTTTTACCAATGACTGACCTGAGAGAGGCTTTTTGTTTTTTCTTACGCAGGGGATTGGGGGACATGCCGCAAACGAGAGAGCCGGAGCTTGTCCTGACGCGTGAGGAATGGAAACTATTGTTCCGTATGGCTTCTGTGCAGGCAGTATCGGGGGTTTTTATAGACGGGGTGGCATCTGTGTCTTTACGTCCCGACCGTGACTTGTGGGAGCAATGGATTGCCCACTTGTTTTACCTGGAACAGATAAACGAGCGTATTGCCAGCAGGGGAGAAGAATGGGTAGGAAGGCTTGCTGAGGCAGGCATTCGGGCACAGGTGTTCAAAGGTTCTTCGGTGGCAGCATGGTATCCGTATCCGTTGCACCGGAGCTTTGGAGATATCGACCTGGTAGTAGAAGAGGGTTGGCAAAAACTGGAAGAATGGCTGCATGGGCAAGGCGTTCCGTTTCGGAATGAATGGGGCGACGTGGTGGTGCATGAAGAGGGATTGACTACTGTGGAGTTTCATCCGCATTGGGAATATCTTTATAATCCGGTGATGAATGTCCGGCTTCAGGACTGGCTGAAAGAAGGGAGCAGTAACGAGCTTTATCTGGTTTGTCTGATTGTACACTTGCGGCGGCATTTCCTGACGTATGGGATTGGTTTGAAGCAGGTGTGCGATGTGACGATGATGTTGCGTCGTGCGCATTTGAATCAGTCTAAGCTGGCATATATGTTGGAGCGGTTACGTTTGAAGAGGTTCTGCAGGGTTTTGTTCGGATTTATAGATACTTATTTGGGAGGGGCGGAGAGTTATCCTTTTGTTCCTCTGTTCAGCGATAAAGATTTTGCCTTGATGCGTGAGGTGATATTCCATGAAGGATATTTACTGAAACAGGCTCAAGCGGAAAAGGGAGCGAAAGAGCGTTTTCCACTTGTCCGGATAGGCAGGCATGCCTGGTTCTGGATGAGGCGGAGCCTGCGGCTGGGCGGCATGATGCCCGATGAGGCGTGTTGGTTCTTGCTGCATCAGGTGATGCGAAGGGTAGGCTTTTAGTTGGCGAGTTGACAAGGTTTCTGAGCCTTGCTCCCTTGTTGTCTTGTTAACTTGATCCCTAAGAATAAGAATTATCAACCATTTAATATTTAAGTAAAATGAAAAAACTTGTAATGGGATTCGGGATGTTGCTGTTGGCTATCAGCAGTAGCATCCATGCACAGACTGTGGTAAGCGATACGCTGGTCAGTGAAGAGGTGGTGCAGCCTCAACCTACTGATGATGAATATCGCATTGTGACTAACCGGTTTTGGGATAACTGGTTCATCTTGGGAGACTTTGGAGGTCATGCCTATGCGGGCGACTATGGAAGTGTAGGTGACTTTAACGGATTGCTTTCTCCGGATTTCAATGTCGGTATCGGTAAATGGTTTACACCTGGAATCGGTGCGAAAATCCAGTTCGGACTGTCCAATTCGAAAGGGTATAGCAAAGAGGAAACGTATTTTACCTATGGTGATCCGATGACAGCATCGGATGGTTCGCTTTACTGGAAATCGAAAAACAAGTGGTGGGACTTGAACATCAATGCGATGTTTAACTTGTCCCGTCTTATCAAAGGATACGAGGGTAAGGAGTCGGACCGGCTGATGAACCAGTTTATCGCTTCGGTAGGTATCGGTGCCTTGCATCACCGTGACATTGATGCGCAACGCAATGAATGGAGCGGTCATTTCGAATTGCAGTACAGCCGTTTCTTCAACAAGAAGAAAAACATTTCGCTGGATGTAAAGGCGCATGCTATTCTGTTCCAGACCAACTTCGACGGCATAACCCTGAAGGCAAATGGAGAAAATAGCAAGTGGTGGGATTCGAATATCGGTCTGAGTGTCGGCGTGACTTATTATTTCAAGAAACGCCATTGGGACAGATGTGTACCGTGCCAAAGTCCGGTATATATCAACAATACATATATGCCGGCACCGGTGGTACAGGAATGCCCCGAATACAAGACACTGGAATTTTATGTATTCTTCCCGAACAACTATTCGGGACGCGACGATGCGCCTATCGTAGCAGATGCTCCGGTAAATGCTATCGATTATCTGGCATCGGGTATCTTTACACAGAAAGGATTCAAGAATGCAGAAGCTGTAGACCGGCTGTTGGCATCAGGTGGTTCGCTGGTTTCTTTGGCTACGGTGGATATAGCTACCGAAAAGGCAAACCTGTGTAAACCGGCAGAAGGGGTAGCCCGTGGATACGAAATGTCTTCCGAGCCGATTTCATTACCGATGGATGCTGGCAGTATGCGTGCATTCGAAGAGAAGATGGATTACTATTATGCACCGATTTACGAAGGTGGAAAGACTTGGTATTATCGTGTAGATAAGGAAACTACCACACAGAGTCTGTTGTCGGATGACAATTACCGTGAAAGTACTTCTTACGGCCTGAATACTCACCGTGGTCTGGATATGGTGAAGAAAAACATGAAGACCAGTGCCGATGCTTCTTTGTATAGCTTTGCTGATGTCTATGCGGCTATTGAAGGTAATGGTGGATACGTGGCACAGGCTGCAGATGAGGCTACAGTGAAGGAACTGAATGATATCTTGCAGAAAGGCCGTATCCTGTATGTGCAGGCAGAAGGGCTGGCTACCAGTCAGGATAATTATGTCGGCGAAAATGCCGAGAATATCGGACTGGAACGTAATAAGACGTTGGCATATAATCGTGCATATACGGTTATCAAATGGTTGAGAGGTAACGCAATGTTTAAGAATGTATCAAACAATGATTTCTCTATCAATGCGTTGACCGACCCGATTGTTACGGTAAATGATAAGAGTACGCAAGGGCTGAACGCAAAACTGAACCGCTGCGTAAAAGTACGGATTCATTGCGTGATTGATAAATAAGTGACAAGGTGACGAGGTGGTGAAGTGACAAGGTCCTGAATCGTTTGGTTAAAGTTTTTTTTAAGCCTTGTCACCTCGCCAACTTGTCACCTTGTTGTCTTCAAAAACGATTATGGCATCCATCCATCAGAAATATCAGGAAGCTATTCGGCTGTATGCCGAGACCGACTTGTCTACGGTGCAGATAGCCAAAGCATGTAATGTGGAAGTAGCTGGCTTCCGGGCTTATCTGGGCAGGCATCATAGGGATTTATTGCTGAAGCGTTATGGCATGGAAGGCATGGAATGTTCGGTAAAGCTTCGTCCGAAACGTGGGCAACGGCCGGAAGCTCATCTTAAATATAAGGAAGCGGTAGAAGCCTGTGATAACCTGTCGTATATCAGGTTGAGTATTTCGGAAATAGCCCGTATGTTTGGTGTTACTGCTACGGGACTGGGCAATTTTCTGCGCCTGCATTATCCGGATGTGCTGGAACGGAGGGAAAAGGCAAAGTTACGGCTGGGAATAGCAGATAATGCCTGTCGTGGTGTGCGGCGCCAATGTGCGGAAGTCTATACGCGGGCGGTAGAGATGTATAAGACTACGGATATGACGATATCCGAAGTGGCAGAGTTTTGTGGTGTATCCATAGGCGGACTGAGCCAGCATCTGCGCTTTTATCATAAAGAGGTGATAGAAAAACGTTTTTCCGAACGTGAGCGGGCGAAGAAAGGTAAGAAAAAAATCGGACACATATCCGGTAACGGCCGGAAACACGTTCCTGATCCGGAAACAGTGGAAAGGTATCGGGAAGCTTTGGAACTGTACCGGAACACGAATCTCATTGTAAAGGATATTGTGCAGCGGACGGGAGTTCCGTTGGAAGGCTTCCGTTATTACCTGCGTACATGGCACCGGGATTTGATGTTGGAACGGAGGGGAATGTCGGCTGCGGGAAAAGACCGGGATGATATTGATTTGAGTATTACCAAACGTTACCTGAAATCGACTTCCGCCAAATATGCCGATGCCATTGACAGTTTGAAAGCCAATCCCAGACAGGTAGCCAAGGTGGCCGCGGAGTTCGGGTTGCATCCGGACACGTTTCGGATGTATCTGAAAGAACATGAGCCGGAACTGTCGAAGAGGTTAGGGATGATGAAGGCTGCAAACGGGAAAACAGTATCCCGGCAGGCTGCCGAGAAATATGCGGAAGCCGTGCGCCTGTATGAAACGACAGGTGAGGAACTGAAGTCGATAGCCAAACGGTTGGGATTGGTATATAATAGTTTGGGAGGATATGTGAGACGTAATTGCCCGGAAGCCAAACAGCGGCATGAAGCGATTGTGGCAAAGAAAAAGACAGACTGATGAAGAAATATTTTGCAAATGAGGTACTGTTTCGGGAAGTGGCAGCCTTGTTGAAGGAAGGACGTCAAGTGACGATTCCGGTGCGAGGACAAAGCATGCGTCCTTTTCTGGCTGATGGCAGAGACAGTGTAACCTTGGTAAGTTGTACACCCGACGAATTGACGCCGGGTGTTGTTGTTTTAGTACGTGAGGATAAAAATGGATACATCGTCTTGCATCGTATCATAGCCAGACAGGCAGACCGTTTGGTATTGCAAGGGGATGGGAATGCCGGAAGTGCTGAGTATGCTTACGTGAAAGATGTATTGGGCATGGCTGTCGTTTTTATCCGGAAAGGGAGAAGTTATCCGGCATCGGGCAGGGTATGGCGGATGTATTCGTCAGGCTGGAGGATATGGATGAAGGTGAAAAATGCTGTACATGGTGTCCGTGGCGGGCTGGCATACCTGAAACGGGTTTCTTGTGGTTTCCGGAAGAAGATTGTGGGATATTGTCTGCTTGGATTATTATCGGTAAGTCTTTCGCTGGGTTTTATCGGAGTGTCGAAGTGGGTGATTGACGCAGCTACCGGAACAATGGAAGGCAGTTGGGGGGTAGGCATTGCGCTGCTGGCTGGGTTGGTTGTGCTGCAGTTGGTGTGCGATGGTATAGACAATTGGATGAGTGTCGGTATGCAGGTAGGGGTGGGAAACAGGTTGAGGCACCGCTTGTTCGCACGGTTGCTGCAAAGCCAGTGGAACGCCATGGAGCAGTTTCATACGGGCGATGTCATGAACCGGATAGAAAAGGATGTCTCATCGGTTGTAGGCATGCTTACGGTTTCGTTGCCTTCGTTTGTGGTAACAGGGATGCAACTGCTGGCTGCCTTTGTCTTTTTCTGTTTTTTAGATGCGCGGCTGCCTTGGGTGGTAGTGGGCGTTTTTCCGTTGTTTTTGTGGATAGGAAGGTTTTATCTGAAGCGTATGTACCGTTATACCAGCAAAATAAGGAAGAGTGACAGCCGGATTCAGTCGATTATCCAGGAAAGCCTGCAACTGCGTTCGGTAATCAAGGCATTGGAACAGAACGACCGTTACATCGGGAAGCTGGACAGGCAGCAGAAAACGTTGCAGGCACGGCTGATGCAACGCACTCGTTTTTCCATCTTGACACGCACCTGTGTATCGGCGGCGTTTGCTGTGGGGTATCTGATTGCTTTTGTATGGGGAACTGTACATTTGCACCAGGGATTGATAACCTTTGGCACCATGGCGGCTTTCTTGCAGCTGGTAGGGAAGGTGCAACGTCCTATTCTTGATATGGCACGTATGTTGCCTTCTTGGGTAGAGGTATTTGCTTCTATCGACCGCCTGCGTGAACTGGAAGCATTGCCGCAGGAGCGTGAAGCTGCCCAGGTGCTTTCCCCGACAACACCGGACGTGGTGGTCGATAAAATAGATTTCGGATATGATAAAGGAGAAGCATTGGTCTTCCGACAGTTTTCTTATTGCTTTCAGGCTGGAAGCCGGGTAGCAGTGATGGGAGAGACCGGAAGGGGAAAGACTACATTGGTACGTCTGCTGTTGGCTTTTGCTGTGCCGCAGTCGGGCAATATCCGTTTGTGCACAACTGATTGGGAAGTGGAAGTCTCGGCTGAAACCCGCTGTAATTTTACTTATGTTCCTCAGGGGAATACGTTGTTTAGCGGGACTATACGTGACAATCTGCTGATGGGTAATCCTGAAGCTACGGAAGAGGATATGGTCCGTGCCTTGCATACAGCGGTGGCTGGATTTGTATTTGACTTGCCTTCGGGTATGGACACACTTGTAGGCGAACAGGGAAGTGGGCTGAGTGAAGGGCAGGCACAGCGCATTGCTATTGCCCGTGCTCTGCTGCGTCCTGCTTTTATTTTGCTTTTCGATGAAGCAACCTCGGCTTTGGATGCGGATACCGAACTAAGGTTGCTGGAGAATCTGAAGAAGCATTGCGCAGGGAAGACCTTTATTTTCGTCACGCATCACACTGCGGTAGCAGAGCGGTGTGATGCGGTGTTGCGGCTTGATGTTTGAGCCTTTATTTATACTTTGCGCGGTATGGATTTGTGCATTTTCCTGTATATTGTGTTATGCGGATAAGTAACTTAAAAAATGATTATCTGCGGAAATCCGCGTTAATCTGTGTTTCCAAACTTACAAACTTATTCCGATTACGCCGAGTTCCTCCAGTTGTTTGAGTAGTTCTTCCACATCGGCAAGGGCTGCCTCGTAGTCCACGTTGTATTCTTCGGTGAGATGTTGTGCCAGTTCTTCGGAAGTGGCACCGTTTTTTTGTTGCAGTTTGCTGACGAGGCTGGTAGCTGTATCGTTCAGTATCAGCATCTTCGAGAAGTTCACTTGTTCGCCGCAGCCTATCAGTACATTTTCGCCGGCGATGTTGCGTATCAGGAAGTCTTTCTTTAAGGTTGCTTTTATCATAAAGGTGGTGTTTTTATGCTGATAATGCCGGACAGTTTAAGCCGCCCGGCATAATTTATTTTATCAGCGAAATTAAAAAGAATTAATTGCAGATTACTTTGATGGGTTTAATGTCAATCTTTTGGAAAGTTGAGGAAGAAGAGCGAGTTGAATAAGTTCCTCCTTTTCCCGTTACAATAGGTATCAAGTCATGAACATCAAATGCCAATATTATGTGATGGATAGTATTGATATTCATTGTCAAGTTCTTAGGGTAGATTTTAGTATAAAATTCTTTTCCATTATATTGGATACACATATAGATACGGAATTGGTATTTCTCGTATTCCTCCTCGTTGTTCAATGATGTTTTGAAAAGCGGAGATAATAGAGTATATGTTGTATTGTATCCGTATCCTGTATAGGTTATATTAGTAATTGTTTGGTCAACTTTTTCGAATGGGACATACTTTTGATTATTGGAAGCATAATAACCAAAACCTTCACTATTATTCTTTAAAATATCATAATATTGGGCAAAATTAGGACCAAAATAAATTTTGATGTTGAAATCTTCGGGATTTACGTCTTCACCTAATGCGTTGAATGCGTTGTGCCATTCATCTAAGTCTATTATATGGTTTTCGTTTTCAGCTACATTTGCATCTGTAAACAGAATGTGGATCTTGAATCCCGTAACGTGTCTGGTTAAATCAATGTATTGTGTGTCCCCTGTCATCAGCCCGAGTAAGCCATCTCCGGTGTACAATCCACTTCTTAATATTTCTCGGCTTTTGATCTCTTTGATCTCTTCTTCTTCTTCTTTTTTTTCTGGTTGTTTGATGATTGTGGTGATATCATCTATCGGTGGTTGGTTTGTAAAAGTTTCGGTCTTCCATTTTTGATCCTTCATTGTAGAGAAATAAATTTGCTCGTTTGCGTTTATGGTCATGGATTGGGGGGTGCCTGTTTTATCTTCAGTACTAATAGTATATGTACTATCATCGTTCTTGGTGACTTGAATCTTAAAGCATTTGTCTTCTCCACAATCTTTTCTCATTGGAATATATAGGGCTTCACCAATTTCCTCGTTGCCATCTGCATTGACATGATGTAGATAAATATACTCTTGTTCATATGTGGAAGTAAATATTCCATTTTCTACGTCAATGCCTCGCGAATAATTTGTAGAGCCACTTTCTGAATTTACTATGATGTCGGCAGAATAGGTGCCGGGTTTTATCGTTGATATATTTGTATCTTCGTCATCTTGGCAAGACATCATTCCCATGCATATTGCCAACATGCCCATTATAAATGTCGGTTTCATTGTTTTCATGTGTGTTTTTAGTTATTTATTGTTCCATGTATTTTTCCACTCAAGGCTTCCTGGTCTGAAGCTTTCTACGTGCGTACTGCTTGATGTTCCGTTTTGCTCAATTCTGATGCATAAATTGCTGGCGCATATTACATCATTGTACGTCAATTCCATTACTTTCATTGTTGGTTTAGTATATTCCTTTTTCATCGCTTTATAAATTTGTTTTTTTACTGGGCAAAAGTAAAGATTATCTTGTATCGATGGTAAAAGCAGGGGTAACGGTTCGTCACGAAGAGGTGATAAAAAGTCACATGTCCTGATTCTTAGATACGTCTGTCTCTCCAACAGGTTTTAACCGATGTCTTTTCGTGCTATCAATAGTGCCTGTACGATGATTCGCAAAGCCAGGCAGACGAGAAAGCCTATCCATAAGGCATGATTCTGGAGCGAGTCATGCAAGGTATAATAAATAAGGAAGAAGCTTGACATTGCTTTACGGGTGGAAACGGCTTCTTGCCTGACATATTTGCGCAGAGGGACGGTAATACCGAAGCCACAGCAGGTATGCTATAAAGAGTCCGGCGTATTGGGCCAATATATACCCTCTGGGAACGAAGATATACTGCATCGGCGGTTTAATATATACTGCAACTGCCTACGAATATATACTGCATCGGCAAACGAAGTATATCTTCATTTTCAACGTAGCCGGATTGGCAAGTTGCGGACATGCATTTTGGGCAATGAAGGTTCCAAGTGTTACTCCTGTCCCTTTCATATTGCGGGCAAACACGAAAAACAGGCTGGCGGCAATGTTTACCACGTTTTGTGCGATTTTTTGGTCCTTTTCGCTCCTGTTCTTCGTCAGATAGCCCGCTATCTTCCTCATCACAGAAGCGAAAATGCCTCAAAAACTCATCCCAAATCATCGCACGATAAATTCAAAACAGCTTCTTATATGCTCAAAAGAATTTTTCGCAAGTCTGGCCTGAAACCGGACAGAACTTTTGATAGACTTCGAAGAGATAGGGACGCTATATAGGCAATAAAAAGTCAAGTGTTAATCAGATTTAACATGTATCAAACGGACTTTTTCGTTCAAATTGTCTATTTTTGCAACCGAAAAGGAATAAGTGAGTATCCTTACTTTTCCTAAGTGTTTGTTTAATTATTTGATTTACAACAAAATCGGGCTGAAAAAGAGGCTTTATTCGTAATGGGTAAGTCGCGGGTTCGAGTCCCGCTTTCGGCTCAAGGATTCACAGATGTGGGTCTTTTTTTATATCTGATATATAAAAGGAAAAATCAATGTGTAGTTTATATTTCGACATAAAGACATACACTCATATTAAGAGATACCTGAACTTACCGCTTCGGTAATTCAGGTATTTTTTTTATATTTACGGCAAGGCTAAACGAAAACGAATGATATGGAACCACTTAAACATGAATGCGGGGTAGCAATGATACGGTTGCTCAAACCGTTGGAATATTACCAGGAAAAGTACGGGACATGGATGTATGGCCTGAACAAGCTCTATCTGCTGATGGAGAAGCAGCATAACCGCGGCCAGGAAGGCGCGGGACTGGCTTGCGTAAAGCTCCAGGCAGACCCTGGAGAGGAATACATGTTCCGCGAGCGGGCATTGGGCTCGGGAGCGATTACCGAGATATTCGGTACGGTGCATAGCCAGTTCAAGGACTTGACGCCGGAACAGTTTGCTGATGCGGAGTATGCAAAGAAATGCCTTCCCTTTGCGGGCGAATTGTATATGGGGCATTTGCGTTATTCCACCACAGGGCGGAGCGGCATTTCGTATGTGCATCCTTTCTTGCGCCGCAATAACTGGCGGGCGAAGAATCTTGCTTTGTGCGGGAACTTTAACCTGACGAATGTGGATGAAATATTTGCCGATATCACTGCTGCCGGACAACATCCGCGCAAGTATGCTGATACGTACATCATGTTGGAGCAAGTAGGCCACAGGCTTGACCGGGAGGTGGAACGGCTCTTTAACGAATGCAGGGCGGAAGGATTGGAAGGAATGGACATCACTCATGCCATTGAAGACCGCATCGACCTGACCAATGTGTTGAAAACATCCAGCCCCAAGTGGGACGGAGGTTATGTAATCTGTGGCTTGACAGGAAGCGGCGAGTGCTTTGCCGTGCGCGACCCGTGGGGAATCCGTCCCGGATTCTGGTACATGGATGAGGAAATCATGGTACTCGCTTCCGAGCGTCCGGTCATTCAGACAGTACTGAATGTGCCTGCCGATAGCATCAACGAGCTTCTGCCCGGACAGGCTATCCTGGTAAATAAGAAAGGAGAGATGCGTCTGGCTCAAATCAACGAACCGAAGGCGAAGAAGGCTTGCTCTTTCGAGCGGATATACTTCAGCCGTGGAAGTGATATGGATATTTACCGTGAGCGGAAACTATTGGGCGAGAAGCTGGTGGATCCTATTCTGAAAGCCATCGACTATGACGTGGTACATACCGTTTTTTCGTTTATCCCCAATACGGCAGAAGTGGCTTTCTATGGGATGCTGGAAGGGTTCGACAATTACCTGAACCAGCTAAAGGTGCAGCGCATCGAGGCATTGGGGCACAAGCCCAGCCATACCGAATTGGAGCAAATCCTTTCGCAACGCATCCGGAGTGAAAAGGTGGCTATCAAGGATATCAAGCTCCGTACGTTCATCGCCGAAGGCAATACGCGGAACGACCTTGCCGCCCATGTTTATGATATTACTTACGGAAGTCTGGTTCCGTATGCCGATAATTTGGTTATCATTGATGATAGCATCGTGCGGGGCACTACGTTGAAGCAAAGCATCATCGGAATCCTCGACCGTCTGCACCCGAAGAAAATCGTTATTGTGTCTTCTTCACCTCAGGTGCGCTATCCGGATTATTACGGCATCGATATGGCAAGCATGGAGCAGTTCATCGCTTTCCGTGCCGCTATCGCTTTGTTGGAAGAACGTGGTATGCGTCATGTCATTGAGGAAGCTTATCGCAAGTCGAAAGAGCAGATGAATTTGCCTAAAGAGGAAATGGTGAATTATGTGAAGGAAATATACGCACCGTTTACAAATGAGGAAATCTCACGCAAGATGGTGGAGCTTCTTACCCCTGCAAGCACGCAGGCAAAGGTGGAAATTGTCTATCAGACACTTGAAGGCTTGCACGAGGCTTGTCCCGACCACGAAGGAGACTGGTACTTCAGTGGCGATTATCCTACGCCGGGTGGTGTGAAACTGGTCAACAAAGCGTTTATTGACTACATTGAACAAATATACCCATTTTAACTCCTATATATGATAAATGAGTGAACAAAAGGACAAAAATTATCTTTGGCTTGTATTTATAGCTTTAGGTATGGCTATTGCGATAATAGCGGATAATTTGGCAATAGGCCTTTGCTTAGTCGCTATAGGAATTTATCTTTATACTAAGAATAAGAAAAAAACACAAAACAATAAAGACGAATTAGATTAGATGAGAAATGTGACGTTAATCCTCGACGACGGGAGCCGGTTTCACGGCAAGTCGTTCGGTTATGAGAAGCCGGTAGCGGGTGAAGTGGTATTCAATACGGCGATGACCGGATATCCGGAAAGCCTGACCGACCCTTCGTATGCAGGTCAGCTGATGACGCTGACTTATCCGTTGGTAGGCAATTATGGAGTACCGCCGTTTACGTTTGCGGACAATGGTTTGCCTACATTTATGGAGAGTGAAAAAATACATGCTGAGGCGATTATTGTAAGTGATTATAGCGAGCGGTACAGCCATTGGAATGCGGTGGAGAGCTTGGCGGACTGGCTGAAGCGTGAGCAAGTGCCAGGTATTACGGGCATCGACACGCGCGAACTGACCAAGGTGTTGCGCGAGCATGGTGTGATGATGGGAAAGATTGTGTTCGATGATGAACCGGACAGCGTTCCCGAAGCGCAATATGCCGGAGTGAACTATGTGGATAAAGTATCGTGTAAGGAAGTGATTCGCTATAACGAGGGTAACGGGCGCAAGAAGGTCGTGCTGGTGGATTGTGGCGTGAAGTCGAACATCATCCGTTGCCTGCTTAAACGCGACGTGGAAGTCATTCGTGTGCCTTGGGATTATGACTTCAACGGAATGGAGTTCGATGGGCTTTTCATCTCCAACGGACCGGGTGACCCTGATACGTGCGATGCTGCCGTGCAGAACATCCGCAAGGCGATGCGGAATGAGAAACTTCCTATCTTTGGTATTTGTATGGGTAACCAGTTGCTTTCGAAGGCAGGAGGAGCGAAGATTTATAAGTTGAAATATGGACACCGAAGCCATAACCAACCGGTACGCATGGTAGGTACGGAACGTTGTTTCATCACTTCGCAGAACCACGGATATGCGGTGGACAACAATACGCTGGGAGCCGGCTGGGAACCGCTTTTCATCAATATGAACGACGGGTCGAACGAAGGTATCCGCCACAAGCGCAATCCTTGGTTCTCGGCACAGTTCCATCCCGAAGCAGCCAGCGGACCTACGGATACGGAATTCCTCTTCGACGAATTTGTGAAGTTGATTTAACAATAACCTACATAAACAGATATATCAATGAAAGAAAATATAAAGAAAGTGTTGCTCCTTGGTTCGGGCGCACTGAAAATCGGCGAAGCGGGCGAGTTTGACTATTCTGGTTCGCAAGCACTCAAGGCTCTGAAGGAAGAAGGCATCAAAACGGTGCTCATCAATCCGAATATTGCTACGGTGCAGACTTCGGAAGGGGTAGCTGACAAGATTTATTTCCTTCCCGTCACTCCTTATTTCGTGGAGAAGGTAATTGATAAGGAACGTCCTGATGGTGTGCTCCTTTCGTTCGGAGGACAAACGGCATTGAATTGCGGTGTGGCACTTTATAAAGAAGGTGTGTTCGAAAAATATGGTACGCGTGTGCTCGGTACCCCAGTGCAAGCCATTATGGATACCGAAGACCGTGAACTTTTCGTGAAGAAACTGGACGAAATCAACGTGAAGACCATCAAGAGCGAGGCTTGTGAGAATATCGAACAGGCACGCCAGGCAGCTAAGGACTTGGGTTATCCGGTCATTATCCGTGCCGCATACGCCTTGGGTGGACTTGGTTCCGGGTTCTGCGACAATGAAGAGGAATTGAACGTATTGGCTGAAAAGGCTTTCTCGTTCTCTCCGCAGGTGCTTGTCGAAAAAAGTCTTAAAGGCTGGAAGGAAGTGGAATACGAAGTGGTGCGCGACCGTTTCGACAATTGTATCACGGTCTGCAACATGGAAAACTTCGACCCGCTGGGCATCCATACGGGTGAGTCTATCGTGATTGCTCCTTCACAGACTCTGACCAATAGCGAGTACCACAAGCTCCGTGAGTTGGCTATCCGTATCATCCGTCACATCGGTATTGTGGGCGAATGTAATGTGCAATATGCTTTTGACCCCGAGTCGGAAGATTATCGCGTGATTGAAGTGAATGCCCGTCTGAGCCGTTCTTCGGCATTGGCTTCGAAAGCTACGGGTTATCCGTTGGCATTCGTAGCTGCCAAACTTGGCTTGGGCTATGGCTTATTCGATTTGAAGAACTCGGTAACGAAGACCACTTCGGCTTTCTTCGAGCCGGCACTCGACTATGTCGTGTGCAAGATTCCGCGTTGGGACTTAGGTAAATTCCACGGTGTAGACCGTGAGTTAGGTTCTTCGATGAAGTCGGTAGGCGAGGTGATGGCTATCGGACGTACATTTGAGGAAGCTATCCAAAAGGGTCTCCGCATGATAGGGCAGGGTATGCACGGCTTTGTGGAAAACAAGGAACTGGTGATTGCCGATATCGACAAGGCACTGCGCGAGCCGACCGACAAGCGTATCTTTGTTATCTCGAAAGCGATGCGTGCCGGATATACCGTCGACCAGATTCACGACCTTACCAAGATTGATAAATGGTTCCTTTACAAACTGGAGAACATCATGCAAACCTCGAAAGAACTGCATGAGTGGGGGAATAACCATATACAGATTTCCGACCTTCCGAAAGAATTGCTCTATAAGGCAAAACGCCAGGGGTTCTCTGATTTCCAGGTAGCGCGTGCCATCGGTTATCAAGGCGAGATGGAAGATGGTATCCTTGCTGTGCGTGCTTATCGCAAGCAAATCGGTGTGCTTCCTGTAGTGAAGCAAATCGATACCCTTGCCGCCGAATATCCGGCACAGACCAACTATCTGTATCTCACATATAGCGGTGTGGCGAATGATGTGTATTATCTGGGCGACCACAAGAGTATCGTGGTGCTCGGTTCGGGCGCTTATCGCATCGGTTCATCGGTGGAATTTGACTGGTGTGGCGTGCAGGCACTCAACACAATCCGTAAGGAAGGCTATCGTTCGGTGATGATTAACTATAATCCGGAAACCGTTTCTACCGACTACGATATGTGTGACCGTCTTTACTTCGATGAACTGACCTTTGAGCGTGTGATGGATATCCTCGATTTGGAGAACCCGCATGGTGTCATCGTGTCGACGGGTGGACAGATACCGAATAATCTTGCCATGCGTCTTGATGCACAGAAAGTGAATATCCTGGGAACATCGGCAAAGAGTATCGACAATGCTGAAGACCGTGACAAATTCTCGGCTATGCTCGACCGTATCGGCGTAGACCAGCCGGAATGGAGCGCGTTGACTTCGATGGAAGACATCAATACCTTTATCAAGAAGGTGGGCTTCCCTGTATTGGTACGTCCGTCTTATGTGCTTTCGGGTGCGGCTATGAATGTATGTTCCAATCAGGAAGAACTGGAACGTTTCCTTCAGTTGGCGGCGAACGTATCGAAGAAACATCCGGTTGTGGTAAGCCAGTTCATCGAACACGCCAAGGAAGTGGAAATGGACGCTGTGGCTCAGAACGGAGAGATTATCGTTTATGCCATTTCCGAGCACATTGAGTTTGCGGGTGTACATTCGGGCGACGCGACTATCCAGTTCCCGCCACAGAAGTTGTATGTGGAAACTGTACGCCGCATCAAGCGCATTTCCCGCCAGATAGCCAAGGAATTGAACATTTCGGGTCCGTTCAACATCCAGTTCCTGGCACGCGACAACGACATCAAAGTGATTGAATGTAATCTTCGTGCTTCACGTTCATTCCCGTTCGTAAGCAAGGTGTTGAAGATAAACTTCATCGAACTTGCCACGAAAGTGATGTTGGGTCTTCCTGTAGAGAAACCCGAAAAGAATCTTTTCGACCTCGACTATGTGGGAATCAAGGCAAGCCAGTTCTCGTTCAACCGTCTTCAGAAAGCCGACCCTGTGCTGGGGGTGGATATGGCAAGTACGGGCGAAGTGGGATGTATCGGTGAAGACACTTCCTGCGCTATCCTCAAATCAATGCTTTCCGTAGGCTACCGCATTCCCGAGAAAAACATTCTGCTCTCTACGGGTAGCACCAAGCAGAAGGTGGATATGCTCCAGGCTTCACGTGCGCTGAAGGCAAAGGGATATAACTTGTTTGCCACAGGCGGTACTTCGAAGTTCCTTACCGAAAACGGCATAGAGAATACTCGTGTGTACTGGCCCAGTGAAGAAGGACATCCGCAGGCGCTTGAGATGCTTCATAACAAGGAAATCGATATGGTGGTAAACATTCCGCGTGATTTGTCGGTAGGCGAGCTTACTAACGGTTATAAAATTCGTCGTGCCGCTATCGACTTGAATATTCCGCTGATAACGAATGCTCGACTAGCAAGTGCGTTTATCAACGCCTTCTGTTCGATGGGTATTGATGATATTGCTATCAAGAGTTGGGACGAGTATAAATAAAAAAAATGAAGAATGGAGGATTTACTTATTCTCCATTCTTCATTTTTCCGTTTTGGGAAGTTCCTCTATGGGACACTTCTTGATTTTCTGAGCTTATCAGAGCTTAGGGGATAGAAAAGATAGGTGTAATTGAAAAAATTAGTCAGCGTGATTTATAATTTTTCAATATCTTCCATGCTAAGCCCTGTGGCCTTCGCTATGATGTCCATCGATACGCCTAAATGCTTCAGGTTCTGTGCGTCTTCCA
>URCM01000071.1 GCA_900546355.1 uncultured Bacteroides sp. | reverse complement strand
CCTCAAAAACTCATCCCAAATCATCGCACGATAAATTCAAAACAGCTTCTAAGTTCAGTACGCATTATGAACAATAGGGTTGAGAGATTGTTGTTCAGGGAGCTTGAAAATGGAATATGCATTACCATAATAGAATTAAATACGACCCATTATGGAAACAAAAAATGAAAGAAAAGTGCCATTCTTGGCAACTCACCCTGGCCGCATACTGCAGAATGAACTTGGTGAGCGGGGCATTTCCCAAAAAGATTTTGCCCAAATGATAGGAATGCGTACTTCCCATCTTAATGAGATAATCAAAGGGAAGAGGAGCATTACCATTGCCATTGCCGACAAGTTGGAGGAAGCTTTGGGAATACCTTCCATTTCGTGGGTAAACCTACAAACTCAGTACGATTATGATTGCAAGATAATAGATAAAAGGAAGGTGGAAGAAATAGAGGCTTGCAATGAAATGGAAGATTATGATAAGGCGTTTGACGTGAAGACAATCTTAAAGCGTTTGGGGATTGCCGTGGATGCGTCAGCCTCCATCCTGTTGAAAAAGATGAAATCCATATTGTCTTTGCCTGAGCCTGCCGAGCTTCAATTGTCCTTTGGTATGTTTAAGAAGTCTCAAAAGACAGGTCTTGACAGCAGAATGATAGCCACATGGATTTTGCTGGCCAGATACGAATCCCGAAATACGGAAATAAAAGGCCGCTATGAAAAAGAAAAGACTCGCGAACTGGCAGAGAATTTGAAAAAGATATTCAATGAAAACGAAAATGTTGTTCCCCGATTGAAAGAAATGTTTTCATTGTATGGTATTCGCTTTAACGTAGTTGAAAAAGTTGATTATGCTTCCATTGATGCATATTCGTTTATTGAAAATGGAATTCCAGCTATTTGCGTAACCAAGCGATATGACCGGATTGATAATCTTGCTTTTGATGTCATGCACGAGTTAGGACATGTGTGCCTGCATTTGGATGAGAACAAGAGCAGTATTGCCAGTGTTGAAAATTACGATGGGGAAAGTATAGAAGAAAAAGAGGCCAATCGTTATGCTGCAAATATGTTGATACCGGAATCTTTGTGGAGCACAGCCCCAAGAGTGCGCATGAATCCTTTTGTCATCCAGCGTGACTATACCGCATGGGCAAAGAAAAACAATATGAATAAATGGATTGTGTTGGGTAGGATTTCAAAGGAAACGGGCATGTATAAGTTCAGGTCAGACAATTCAAGGAAAATCAATTAGTGAGAATCCCCGCTCTCTTTTCAGGTGGCGGGGATTCTTGCAGGTTCGCCCAGCACGAACATGCTCTAACCGGCGCAAGTCCGTAACACACCGATAGCGGGAAGTTCTTCGTTATAACTTCTGTTTTTTCTTCTTATTACCATAAAGCAACCTTACCGGCTATTCCCAAATCAAGGGTAGCTGTTGCGATGCCCAATGCCTTAAATACTTTTCGCCTCCTGCAACCCTCCAAGTGTTGTTGATATCTTCAATGAATGTCCGCAAAGTACTGTAGGGGCGGGGTCTGCCCGCCCGAATACATTAACTATTGTATCCGTGGGTGCATTCGGGCAGGCAAACCCTGCCCCTACAAACGTTTGGCAAAATGCGGACATTCATAATCTCTTTTTTCGTGCTTGCTCTGGCAGGTTTCGGAGGAATTTCGCCGCAATGCACTTTCGGCATCATCTATGTCGGAACAATCTAAACCTCTTTCTTGAAGAATCTTCAAGAGTTCAGTTGGGGACGAATAATGTTTTGTATATCTCATAAGTAACTAATCGAAATTATCTTATAGCACACAGATAACACAGATGAGACTGATTTACACAGATTATTTTTAAAATAATATCTGTGGTCATCTGTTAAATCAGTGTTATCTGTGTGCCATTAGGGGACAGTCCGAAAACTTGGTTGCGAAAGTATCCAATAATAAACAGCCCATGATTATTGAATAAATGGTAAAGTATCCAATGATATTTGGGCAGGTAACCAATGATACTTGGAAAATCCATAGTCCTATGCAGCTATTCCCACCAATAACCCGCAACGGTGCTTGACATCTGAAATATAATTGCCTACAAAAAAGATGCTTATGAATAATAAGCACTTACGTTCGCAAAATCTTGGCATTTGCCAAGAAAAAAGCAACTAACCGCAAGGTTAGTTGCTTTTTTGTTTGGAAGACTCTATAATTGAGTGATGGTGTTTATAACCGCCACATAGAAATTACGTCCCATAAACTCAAAGTTACATTCGTAGGTATGTTCAATACCGTTAGGAATATCTTTAGTCAACAAATTGAAATGGAAATCTGGACGATATTCCAAGAAGTCAATTCGGCGACCATCAATAACCAGGAATTGGTCATAAACCTCCATCGTTATATTATAGCAGCACATCCCACGATAAATTGTTTGTTTGCCCTGATAGCAGACATCAAGTCTTTTTATAAACCCACAATTACTAAAATACCAACCTTGTTGCCGATTATCCGTCCCCCACTCTTGATTGCATGGGACATCTGAAGCCGAAATAAAACTATTGGCATCATAGGTTTTACTGATGACATATTCATTCCAATTTCCAGCAGGATCTGGTTCATCTCTCCCTATCTCAGTGCTTAGAGCTTCTATATCAGAAACTTGTAAACTACATTGAACAACGAGATGCTGATCATCTCTATTTTTAGTTTGTTCACTATATATAATACTGATTTCATCTTCGGGAGAATAACTACCAGCTTTTTCAGGATCTCTACTTGCAGAGAGCGACACCATATGCCCCACATCTACAAAGGTATCGGTGATGACCTCGCCGTTGCTGTAATATCTGTCGCGATAAACGGTAGCATAATACAACAAAGGCAGATTGTCGTGCGCCTCTTCCCAAGTGTAGCCGGTGCGATATTCCACACGAACCAAATCAGGGTCTTCAACTTCCTTCTCTGTAATGACACCTGCCGGATAAGTAACCGCAAATACAAACGTCCGCTTGGAAGTTTCTTTTGCGTTCACACTCTCTAATTCTATGTGAAATGTCGCCGTTATGTTATACATCGTCGTGTCGCTGACAGTCGCTCTGGTCTGCGGAACAGCGGAAACAACAGGCTTGGAAATCCTTGCCGCATACTTCGCCGAAGCTTCTTGCGTCCGGGTTCCCTCGTAGCTCGCCGGATTTAATTTGCCGTATGGCATTTCAATCGTCTCGCCGGCCTGAGTTGTGTAAGGATAAACCTCATACCCCAAGGCAAAATCAATCGGCATTCCTCCGAGGTCATAGGCTTGCGTTATCGCGTGTCTGACCGGATTGTTGCCTTCTTCGGATGTGTTAACCTCAGCCTCGCCCGCCAAACTGGTCAGCTGGTCTAAGCTTTCAGCATAAACCACGTCTTTTCCGAGAGAAGCATTGATTGTTGCCAAAGGTTCACGTTCAAAAGTGCTTCCATCTATATCGGTATAGCGGCTCTTTTGGCGGATAACCAAATTCAGAGCGTCTTCCGGGGTGATGATATAAGGCGATGTTGCCGATCCTTCTCCCTGGATACCATCCGACTCGATTTCAAACGAAACTTCGCCATTGTCTTCATCGGGAACTTCCATAGATGAAACAACTGCGCCAATGTAATTTACATCAATCACAATTGGTTGTTTCGTTTCGTCTTTGGCGTTTTTAACTTCAACTTCTCCATAAAGGCGAAGATTAACATTATACAACGTCGTATCGCTCACGATCGCCCTGGTTTGCGCCAGGGGCGTTAAGGTTACGGCCGTTTTAGCAATGCTTACATCAGCCTTCGTCTGTTGGGCATCTTCCTCTCTTTCATCAGCCGACGGACTTTCTGCGCTGAGCTCATTCCACCTGGCATAAGGCATTTCAATGGCTTGTTGTGCCTTGTTGATATAAGTATAAACCTCATTCAACATTTCTGCTTTGATGGACTGCGGCCCAACTTTGATAGTCTGTTTGGTCAGATTACGGACAGGATTCGTTCCTTCTTTGGATGTTGTAACTTCTGAGTCTTCAATTTTGGTTAAGAGATCTTCGTTTTGCGCATATACAGTATCCATCACGGCGTGAATTGAAAATTTCGCTTCAGGCTCGCAAGTAAATACTGTCCCATCAGAATCAGTGTAACTGCTTTTCTGGCGAATAACCATACTCAGCGTATCACCGTCAGCAACTTCCGCCGGAGCATCAACCGTGCCAGTTCCGCTCCCGCTCTCATTGGTAATGACAAAGGTAACTTCGCCATTATCGGGGTCAACAACCGGAGTCGGATCCGGGTCAGGATTAACCGGATCGTCCCCGCCACAGGCATGCAAGCAGATTGCCGCGGCGAGGGCTGTCAACCCGCAAATAAGGAATCGGGATAATTTCATAAACTATGTTTGTTTTTAAGGGTTATGTAAAAGCGTTCCTTCGAAATTCCGCTCCTGCCATTCGCCTTTTACTTTCAGGCGGATGCAGCGCGGTTGCACCTCCACTTCTTGCGCACGGATTGTCTCGTCCAGTTTGGGGAAGTAGAAACACGACGTGCGGTAGCTGGTGCCAAAATAGTAGTCGCAGCTGTCGCGCACCATGCGGGTGAACGTGTCGAACTTGCCCAGCCGCTTGCCGTCGTTACGGAAGAATACCTCGTAGCTGTATTCGCCCCGCCGGCATACGATGAAATGTTCTTCGGCACGCACCTCGCGGTAGGCAGCGGGCGTCACCAGCACGGTGCTGTCTGCCGTGCGCCGCACTCCGGTGAGCGTGTCGCCCGTTTCGTTCACCTCTTTATATACTACAAGCCCCTCTGCCAGCGGTTGCTCGCGCGGGGCGTCCTTGCATCCTGCGAAGGGCAGGAGCAGGGCTGCAATAATGAAGTTTATCAGTTTTTTCATTCTTATTTGCTTTTTGTGCGGCAAGGTAATAAATTTCACACAAACAGCCATGGATTGTTGTCGTTTTTTTTGATTTCCTCGAAATAAAGTAGTTACTTTGCATAGTGACATGATAAAAACTATTTTTATGGAAGATTTAGCAAACAAATATATCCGTTTTGACTGGGCTATGAAACGGTTGCTTCGTGACAAGGCCAATTTTGGTGTGTTAGAAGGTTTCTTGACAACCTTGCTTAATGAAGAAATCAAAATCAACAAGCTGTTGGAAAGCGAAAGCAATCAAGAAGATGAATTCGACAAGCAGAACCGTGTGGACTTGTTGGCTGAAAATGATAAAGGAGAGCTTTTTCTCATCGAAGTGCAGAACAATTCGGAATATGCGTATTTTCAACGTATGCTCTTCGGTACATCTAAGTTAGTTACCGAATATATCAACCGAGGGAAAGGGTACGGGCTTATCCGGAAGATATACAGCATCAATATTGTTTATTTCAATTTAGGCAACGGTACGGATGTGGTATATCATGGCAAGACGGAATTCCGCGGCATACATAACGGGGAATTGTTGAACTTGTCCCCGTTTCAGAAGCAGAAATTCAATGTAGATGCGGTAAGCGACCTTTATCCGGAGTATTACATTCTGAAGGTGAATGATTTTAATAAATGGTCGAAAGTACCGTTGGAACAATGGATTTATTTCTTGAATACAGGCAATATTCCCGCAGACGCAACGGCTCCCGGATTGAGTGAAGCACGGGAGAAATTACAGTTGGTGCGCATGAGCAAGGCTGAACTTAATGCTTATTACCACCATTTGGATAATGTGGTCATCTTGCGTGACAATATTGTTACGGCACGAGGTGAAGGCCGCTTGGAAGGACATGCAGAAGGATTAGAAGAAGGTCGTGCAGAAGGCCGTGCAGAAAGTAAATTGGAGGACGCTAAAAATTTGAAGTGTTTAGGTGTTTCTATGGATATCATAGCGAAAGCTACAGGACTTAGCGTAGAAGAAATTGCAAAGCTTTAAGATAATCTGCTTCATCGTGCACTCTTACTCGCTTTTTATTTTGCAAATGTGCCTGAAAACCATAACTTTGCATCGACTGAAAACTAACTTGTTACATATTTTTATTATAGACGCAATGAATAAAATTATTTCAAAAGAACATTTTTCGGAGAAGGTGTTCAAGCTGGTAGTGGAAGCGCCCTTGATTGCCAAATCCCGTAAAGCAGGGCATTTTGTTATTGTACGTGTCGGAGAAAAAGGAGAACGTATGCCCTTGACTATTGCCGGTGCCGACCCGGTGAAAGGTACAATTACATTGGTAGTACAGGAAGTAGGATTGTCATCTACCCGATTGTGCGAATTGAACGAAGGAGATTATATTACCGACGTGGTAGGTCCGTTGGGCAAGGCTACACATATCGAGAACTTCGGAACGGTGGTTTGTGCCGGAGGTGGAGTAGGTGTGGCTCCGATGTTGCCTATTGTTCAGGCATTGAAGGCTGCGGGCAACCGGGTCATTACGGTGCTTGCCGGACGTACCAAGGAACTGATTATCTTGGAAAAGGAGATGCGTGAAAGCTCCGACGAGGTGATTATCATGACCGATGACGGCTCGTATGGAAAGAAAGGACTGGTGACCGAGGGAGTGGAAGAAGTCATCAAGCGCGAAAAGGTAGACAAGTGTTTTGCCATCGGGCCGGCGGTGATGATGAAATTCGTCTGCTTACTCACCAAGAAATACGAGATTCCGACCGATGTTTCTTTGAATACCATTATGGTGGACGGTACAGGTATGTGCGGCGCATGCCGCATCACCGTAGGCGGGAAGACCAAATTCGTATGTGTGGACGGGCCGGAGTTCGACGGCCATCAGGTAGATTTCGATGAAATGTTGAAACGTATGGGTGCTTTCCGTGATATCGAGCGGCAGGAAATCCATAAGCTCGACCCGGTTGACCCGAACCAGTGTGAAGCCACCAAGGCTTTGGACGACCGCAACGCTCCGTGGCGTGAAGCATTGCGCAAGTCGATGAAGCCCAAGGAACGCACGGCGATTCCGCGTGTCAAGATGAACGAATTAGACCCCGAATACCGTTCGCACCGCCGGAAAGAAGAGGTAAACCTCGGTCTGAACGAAGAGCAGGCATTGACCGAAGCCAAACGTTGCTTGGACTGCGCCAATCCGTCGTGTATGGAAGGTTGCCCCGTGGGCATCAACATTCCGGGATTTATCAAGAACATCGAGCGGGGCGAGTTCCTCGAAGCGGCACGTGTATTGAAGCAGACCAGTGCGCTTCCGGCTGTATGCGGTCGTGTCTGCCCGCAGGAGAAGCAATGCGAATCGAAGTGTATCCATCTGAAGATGGGTCACGAAGCCGTAGCTATCGGTTATCTGGAACGCTTTGCGGCCGACTACGAGCGGGATAGCGGACACATTTCCGTGCCGGACATAGCCGAGAAGAACGACATCAAGGTAGCGGTTGTAGGGTCGGGTCCCGCAGGCTTGTCGTTTGCAGGCGATATGGCTAAGCTGGGCTACGACGTGACGGTATTCGAAGCATTGCACGAGATTGGCGGTGTATTGAAATACGGTATTCCCGAATTCCGTTTGCCGAACAAGATTGTGGATGTCGAGATTGATAACCTGGCGAAGATGGGCGTAGAGTTTGTGAAAGACTGCATCGTAGGCAAGACCATTTCGGTGGAAGACCTGCAGGCAGAAGGATACAAAGGCATCTTCGTGGCTTCGGGTGCCGGACTTCCTAACTTTATGAACATTCCAGGAGAAAACTCTATCAACATCATGTCGTCGAATGAATACCTGACCCGTGTCAACCTGATGGATGCGGCGAGCGAGGATTCGGATACGCCGGTAACGTTTGGCAAACGTGTCGTAGTGATAGGAGGCGGGAATACGGCAATGGACTCCGTGCGTACCGCACGCCGCTTGGGTGCCGAACGTGCCATTATCGTTTACCGCCGTTCGGAAGCCGAGATGCCCGCCCGTATCGAAGAGGTGAAACACGCTAAAGAGGAAGGTGTGGAATTTATGACCTTACACAATCCGATAGAATACATTGCCGACGAACAAGGTCGGGTAAAGCAGGTTGTCCTTCAGAAAATGGAGTTGGGCGAGCCGGATGCATCCGGACGTCGCAGCCCGGTGCCTATCCCCGGCGAGACCGTTACATTGGACATCGACATGGCTATCGTCAGCGTGGGCGTGTCTCCCAATCCGATTGTGCCCAACTCGATTCCGGGCTTGGAATTGGGGCGTAAAGGCACGATTGCGGTGAATGAAAACATGCAGTCGTCCATCACCGCCATCTATGCCGGAGGCGATATCGTGCGCGGAGGTGCCACGGTTATCTTGGCTATGGGAGACGGACGCCGTGCCGCAGCCGCTATGGACAAGCAATTGCGTGGATGATGATTGAATGATTGAACGCAGAGACGCAGAGGCACAGAGAAATAAATTATATGAATATCCGTATTTTACCCATAACTTGTAGGGGCAGGGTTTGTCTGCCCGAAAACATCCACGCGGACGCATACGGGGCGGGCGAACCCCGCCCCTACGTTGGCTAATTGCGGACATTCATGTAAATTATTCCTCTGTGCTTCCGTGTCTCTGTGTTCCATTATTAATGGATAGAAAGTATGAATAAAGACGAGCGAGTGCAATCTACCTTGCGGAAAATGCCTTCGTGGCAGGTTTCGCTGATACCTTTTGGCGTGTTGACCCTGTCGTTAGTGGTCGTAATCAAGATTTTTGGGGCAGACGCGCTTTTGGGCGGAAGCCAAGTCTGCTTGCTGTTGGCTTCGGCGGTAACGGCGGCTATTTCGATGTTCGCCTATAAGAACTCGTGGGAAATTTTAGAGTTTTGCATCCTTGATAATATCCGGGCCGTAGGTTCGGCTATCCTTATTTTGTTGCTTATCGGGGCGATAGCCGGTACATGGATGGTGAGCGGCATCGTGCCTGCCTTGATTTGTTACGGATTGAAAATCATTTATCCTGCTATCTTTCTGGTGGCGGCTTGTGTGATAAGTGCGTTGGTATCGGTGATGACCGGAAGTTCATGGACGACTATAGCGACGATTGGAGTGGCATTGATAGGGATAGGTATCGCACAGGGATTTGACCCTGGTTGGACAGCCGGAGCGATTGTGTCGGGAGCTTATTTCGGCGATAAGATTTCTCCTTTATCTGATACGACAGTGCTGGCATCTTCGTCTTCGGGAACCCCTTTGTTTACGCATATCCGGTATATGATGATTACTACGGTTCCTTCGTTGGCTGTTACATTGATTGTGTTTTTAGTGGCAAGTCTGATGCATCCATCTGTAGAGGTATCACAAACCGACGAGTTCTCCGAGTCATTGAGAAATACGTTTCATATAACTCCCTGGTTATTGGTTGTCCCGATACTTACCGGTGTGCTGATAGTCAGGAAAACTCCGGCTATACTTACGCTTTTCTGTGCTGCTGTGATGGCGGCAATTACCGCACTTGTTTTCCAGCCTCAGGTGATATGGGCGGTAGTCCATCCCGATTTGCCTGCTTCGGCTTATGCCGGACTTTCGTTTTGGGATGCCTGCAAAGGGGTGACCGTTACCTTGTACGGTTCGACTGCAATCCAGACTGGTAATGCCGCAATCGATTCGTTGATATCTACCCGTGGCATGACCGGGATGCTTAATACGGTTTTCTTGATTATCTGTTCGGTAACATTTGGCGGTGTATTGGCCGGAAGCGGCATGTTGAAGAGCCTGACCGAATTGTTTGCCCGCCTGGCGCATCGGGCTGTTACTTTGGTTGGGGCTACCGTAGGGACGGGATTCATCTGCAATGTAGTTACGGGCGACCAGTATATTTCTATCTTACTGACCAGCAGTTTGTATAAGAAACTGTACGAGCGGAAAGGTTATGAGAGCCGTTTGCTGAGTCGCGCAGTGGAAGACTCGGCCACAGTCACGTCGGTTCTTATACCGTGGAATTCGTGTGGCATGACACAAGCAACGGTCTTGAAAGTGCCTACGTTGGAATATCTTCCTTATTGTTTCTTTAATATTTTATCTCCGTTTATGTCTGTCTTTATTGCGGCAATAGGGTATAAGATATTCCGGAGAAAACCGGAAGAATGACGTATTCACCTCAGAGGGAATTAATGTGTGCAGGGGCACTATAAACAAGTAACCATTGAAAGACAACAACAGGTGTCTTTCAATGGTTACTTGTTTATAATCAATTGATGAATATGGATTATCTCATTTCTGCTTGTGTGATTTCGCCGATGTACATAGTGTATTGTTTGGATGTATCCACTTTTTGAGTGAGTGATTTCAGTTCGTCGGCGGTCATTTGTTGTGCCATCGCTTTCTTACAAGTGAGAACGACAGAAGGTTGTGTACTTTGGTTGAGATAGAATGAAAGCTTGTAGGTCGTGCTTTGCGTCATCAGTGCGTTAGCGGCTATACGGCTTTGGTCGAATAAGATGTATGCAACGTTTTTGCCTAACATCTGTCCGATTCCGCTCCAGTTTTCTGCATTGATATCAATGGTTTCTCCGTTTTCGGCGGTCAGCGTAAGGCGTCCTTGCGCTATCAATTCGTTTAGGTTAGCCGGAAGCTGGTCTACGTTTACACTTTTCAGTTCGCCTGTTTCTGCCGGAAGAATGGTTTGTGCAGGTTGTTGTGGGGCATTGGCCAGGAGTTTTTGTCCCAGTGTGGCAGTCACTTGTTCGAAGAGCTGGTCTTTTAAGTCAATCGTTTCGCGGCGGAATTTTCCGCAGATAGGTGCCAGTTTGGTTTTCTTCTTGTTTAATGCCATATCATCGGTAATCCATTCTTCGGCAGTATATTTTTCACCTCCATCGCGCGCTTCGTCATACCAATAGCGGATGCGGGTCATTTCTATGTCGCATGAACCGTCGTTCGCGTAAATTAAAAACTGGTAATAAATGCGGGTACGGTCGAGTGATAAAGCCGTCGAAGAGAAAACGATGTATTCTTCTGCCGATGCGGCTATTTCACCTTTGCTTTCATCGGTATAAGCAACAAAGCTGTTTAGTCCTTCGTTTGGTTTGAAACGGTTTTTTGCCCAGTCTAAAAGCTGGTTATAAATTTCTGTTTTCGATAATCCGGGTGCTTTGATTTCTTTACTGAAAGTCACTTTCCCATCGGTCATAGTAACGGCTCCAGCCAGATACTTTGGGTTTGAATTGTCTTTTTTATCCTTAGCCATGCCGGTCAGTGGCAAACATATCAAAAGGATGAACAATAGTTTTTTCATGATAATTTTGTTTTTGATTATAATTTTCGAAGGACAAATATAGAAAGAAAAAGGAAAACAACCCCGGCTTCTACCCTAAAAATCACAAAAAGCTTATTAGAATGCCTAAAAAACGTAGAGACACAAAGACAATAGAGGAAAATTCAGCGTTCGTGCAACCTCTATGTCTTTGTGTCTCTATATTCAGATAATAGTCTGTCCGTGTATTAACGTACCGGCATCTTGTCAATGCGTTTCTGGTGGCGTCCTCCTTCAAATGCAGTATTGAAGAATTCGGTCATGATTTTATCTGCCATTTCATTGTCGATGAAACGTCCCGGCATGACCAATACGTTTGCGTCGTTGTGTTGGCGTGCCAAGTGGGAGATTTCGGGAATCCAGCAAAGTGCGGCACGTATGCCCTGATGTTTGTTCAGAGTCATGCTGATGCCTTCTCCACTGCCACAGATTGCAATACCCGGATAACATTCACCCGCTTCTACGGCAAGTGCCAACGGGTGTGCAAAGTCTGCGTAGTCGCAACTGTCGGCAGTATATGTGCCGAAGTCTTTATATTCCCAACCTTTTGCTTCGAGCCATTGCTTTACATATTGTTTCAATGCAAAGCCGGCATGGTCGGAAGCCAATCCTATCAGTTTCATATTAGAACATGGCTTTTACTTGGTTGTATACGTTTTCGGCTGTGAAGCCCAGCTTTTCGTCCAAAACCTTGTACGGAGCCGAGAAACCGAATGATTCCAATCCCCAAATCTTTCCGTCAGTGCCTACCAGTCCAAGCAGATTTACAGGCAGTCCGGCTGTCAGACCGAATTTCTTTACTCCGGCAGGAAGGACGCTGTCCTGATATTCTTTGCTTTGGCTGCGGAACAGTCCTTCCGAAGGAACAGAAACGATACGTACCTTGATGCCATCTTTACGGAGTAGTTCAGTTCCGGCTACCAAAGTAGATACTTCCGAACCTGAAGCCAGCAGGATAACATCCGGGTTTTCGTCAGAGCCGGCTACGACATAAGCACCTTTGGCTGTCTGGGTATAATCGTTTCCTTCGGGCAAGTTGGCAATATTCTGGCGAGAGAAAATCAGTGCGGTAGGAGTGGTCGTGTTTTCCATTGCCAGCTTCCATGCCTGAGTGGTCTCTTCGCAATCTGCCGGGCGGAGAACCAACATTGAGTTGTGTCCCTTGTGGTTTTTCAGTTTCTCCATCAAGCGGATTTGTGCTTCTTGTTCTACCGGTTCATGAGTAGGTCCGTCTTCGCCTACACGGAATGCGTCGTGTGTCCAAATGAACTTCACAGGAGTTTCCATCAGGGCAGCCATACGTACAGCTGGTTTCATGTAGTCGGAGAATACAAAGAAGGTACCGCATGCGGGGATAACGCCTCCGTGCAATGCCATACCGATGCAGCAGCATGCCATGGTCAATTCTGATACACCTGCTTGGAAGAATGCGCCGCTGAAGTCGTTTTTCGTAAAGGCATGTGTCTTTTTCAAGAAACCGTCGGTCTTATCAGAGTTAGACAAGTCGGCAGATGCGCAAACCATGTTTTCTACTTGTTCTGCCAATGCGCCGAGCACAGTAGCCGAAGCGCCACGTGTAGCCGAACCTGCTTTTTGCTGGATAGCGTCCCAGTTTACTTGAGGAGCTTTGCCAGAGAACCAGTATTCCATCTTGGCAGCCAGTTCCGGATTAGCCTTTGCCCATTCTGCTTTAGCCGCATAGCGTTCGCCTACGATGGCTTTCAGTTCTTCGCGGCGTTTTGCGTAAAGTTCCGCTACTTCCGGGAAGATTTGGAACGGTTGTTCCGGATTGCCACCCAAGTTCTTGACGGTATTGGTGTAAGCGTCACCTCCCAACGGCGCGCCGTGTGTAGCGCAGTTGTGTTCGTAGCTGCTGTTGTCTGCCTTACGTGCCCCCTTACCCATGATGGTCTTACCGATAATCAAGGTAGGCTGACCTGTTACGGCTTTTGCTTCGGTCAATGCGGCACGGATTTCGTCAGCGTCATTCCCATTGATTGTAATGACTTTCCAGCCCCATGCCTCGTATTTCTTGGCTACATCTTCGTCTGTTACGTCTTTACATTCGGTAGACAGCTGGATATCGTTCGAGTCGTAGAACATAATCAAGTTGTCCAGTCCCAAGTGTCCGGCGATACGTCCTGAGCCTTGTGAGATTTCTTCTTGTACACCTCCGTCTGAGATGTAAGCATAAATCGTTTGGTTCATTACATCGCCTAAACGTGCTTTCAGGAATTTAGCTGCGATGGCGGCACCTACAGCGAATGTGTGTCCTTGTCCCAGCGGGCCGGAAGTGTTTTCGATGCCTCTCATGACGTCTACTTCAGGATGTCCTGGAGTAGGGCTTCCCCATTGACGGAATTGTTGCAATTCGTCCATGGTGAATTTGCCGGTCAACGCCAGTACAGAGTACAGCATCGGCGACATGTGTCCTGGGTCAAGGAAGAAGCGGTCTCTGCCTTCCCAACGGGGATTTTCAGGGTCGTAAACTAAAAACTCAGAGAAGAGTACATTTACAAAGTCTGCACCACCCATAGCGCCACCCGGGTGTCCGGATTTAGCTTTTTCTACCATTGAAGCAGCCAAGATACGGATGTTATCGGCTGCGCGGTTCATAAGTTCTTTACTGTTTTTCATTATTGGATATATTAGTTGGATGTATTAGTTTGTTGCAAAGATAAGAAAAATCTGGAATGTGCAAGCAAATTCGGAATCTAAAATTGGGGATGGAAGGGTAAGAAATTGTGGATAAAAGGATAATTTTTCTTTTCAGCACTAATTTGCCGTTCGCAGACATACCGAAAAACGCAGGAAAAAGCCTCAAGCCATGAAGTCATCGGATGCTTTTTCCTGCGCGTTTAGAGTCTGTTTATTGGGGTTCATCAGAAACTGATAAATTCCAGTTTGGCGTAATCTGACTGGAGGACGAGGTGTTTCCCGTCGGCTTTCAAAACATCGAAGGTCGTTTCAAGTGAGTTGATGCCGAAGGGGAGCAGCCGTTCTACTGGAACATCTTCACCGCTGTCGCCGGTTGATTCACCACGGAAACGGAAATCTTTCATGGTTGCCTGGCTATGGTCTTCGCTCAAGTAAAAATGTCCGACGAATGTGCCGTATTTGTGCGTGCATTGCTTTTCAGCTATCTGTACAATCTGCAACTGGATGCTATAAAAGATGCGCTGGCAGTCACGGTGGACAATGCCATCGTCAAGGGTGGTAAACTGTTCCAATTTCCACATGCCTTCGATGTTTTCGTCAATAGGCTTTTTCTCGCAGGAAGCGAACAAGGCGAAGAAACACATCGCAATTAATAAATGTATGGCTTTCATATTAACAATCAAAACTTAAAAACTCACAAACTTAAAATATCTTCCCTGTTTTCCGGATTGTCAGGATACCTCCTGTAGAGTTTCCTAAATAATTTCCGCGGTCGAGTCCTACGCCTACGGTTGCGCCCCATCCTTTGGCCCATTGGGGAGTATAGCTCACTTCATAAAGCGAACTGAATTGTTTGCGCTGTTTGTCAAGTGGCGTTGTATAGGTGCCCCAATGGCGGGCGAATGAAATCAGCATACGCCAGCTCCATTCATCACTTGGGTCTCCGCTGATGCCTATATGCTGCGAACGTACGCGGTTGCTTTTAAATATGATTTTGCCGTCTTGGTTGTAGATGGGACCGGGCAAGAGGGGGTTGCCCATGCCTTGTCCCCAGTGCTGCCATGCCTGATAGCAATAATTGTTGTAATAATTATCGCTTGCGCTTATCTGATAACCCAATGTCCCGGCAAAATCATCGTAGAGAAGAGGCCCGGTTTGTTGCTTGGTCGACATGGATTCCCATACAACCGAGCTGACCCATCGGTTTTTGGGAAAATCGATTTCAAAGCCCAGCTGTCCGTCTTTCCATCGTCCGTATTGCCATACCATTTGCGAATGGTCGTCGAAGAAATGCTCTAAATAAGCACGGAACCGCCAGTCGTGCAGGTAATAGGTAAGCGCAAAATTCCAGCTTCCTAAGTGGTTCCCTTCTACATTGACCTGGTCACCCCAAGGTGTGTCGCTTCCTCCGCTCATCGGGATGAATGCCTTGAAGAAACTTTTCATTCCGTCGGGCATGTCTACTATCACCTTGCTTGTCCCGTCGGCGTTCTTTTCCAATTGGTCTCCAGCGAACTGGGCAGCCATCAGGATGCCGATTTCGAATTCCAACGGAAGCTTTTCGCGGTTTCCGATGCGTAGCATCAGCGATTTGCTGTGGTAAAATACGTGGCGCGCCCACTTGTTTCCAGGAGACACGAAGTCTTCTTGCCAGTTCCAGTCGGTAAATGCTCCGTAGGCGACATGTCCTTTTGCAGCCAGCCATTTACCGGTTCCGGGAATGGTTACATAGTCAGGGATTTCGGCACGCACCTGCGGTACAGGACGTGCGTTCGGCCCTTCTACCATCATCCCGCTGCTTAGTCTTTCGTTTTTGGTAAGCGGGAATCCCGGCCGTTCTTTGCTGCCTATGCTGAGCCGGAGAAACCGCCATGAAATGTCGGCGTATGCCTGCTGTACTGTAAAAGCGGATACTTGGTCGGCGGCACCGGCCAAATCTATTCCTGCTTGGATGTGCCAGTGATGCTTCAGTGCTTTATCATAAAGGAGTCCTGCCCGCACGTAACCACTGTTCGGCTTCTGGCTTGACAGTCCATACCGGTTGGCGGTGAACCAGAGTGGGGCATAGGTGCCGTTTGAGATGTTCCCGCTTGCTTCGATGTGGTAAGTAAGGGTTGTGTCTGCCTGCTGGGCAAAGGCAGGAACAGAGAAAAAAGCTGCCATCAGCCCTGCCAATATTGTCTTTCGGTTCATATAGATACTATTGAATAGTGAAAAATACCGTGCAAAGGTACGAATTATTTTTTATATGGCTATGGCTTAGCGGATATTCCTTCGGTTCAATGCTTGTTGGTAGCGGCGCGCGTTGGCAAGGTGCTGGCTCAGCGTGCGTGCAAAGTTGTGTGTACCCGAAAAGTCTTCTTTGGCACACATATAAAGGTAATCGTGATGTGCATGGTTTAATACGCTTTCCAATCCTTGGATGCTGGGGATGCGGATGGGGCCGGGGGGAAGTCCTTTATATATATAGGTGTTATAAGGACTGTCGGTTGTCAGGTGTTTGTTGAGGATGCGGCGCAGTCCGAAGTCCTGTAGGCTGAATTTGACGGTGGGGTCTGCCTGAAGTGGCATATCTTGGCGCAGGCGGTTGATGTATAGCCCTGCTACGATGGGCTTTTCTGCATTGTTGGCGGTTTCTTCATCGACAATGGAAGCCAGTGTGCTCACTTCTGTTGGGGTCAGTCCGATGGCTTTGGCTTGGTTTTGGCGTTTGTCGTTCCAGAACCTCCGGTGCTCTTTTTGCATACGGGCAATGAACTCTTGGGCACTGATATTCCAATATACTTCGTATGTGTTCGGGATAAATAAGGCAGGAAGGGTATAAGCATTATAACCCAAAGAAGCGCAGTAAGCACTGTCTGCCAGTATACGGGCTATCTCGGCCGAGTCGGTCATCAGTTGATTGGATACTGCCTTGCAAAGTCGTCCGATGGTGCGCACACTGGGAACGGTAAGTTTTACCGGCGTTTGGCTTCCTCTTTGCAAAGTACGGAAGATGTTCCAGGTTTGTGTTTCTGGATTAAAACGGTAGGTACCTGTATGAATGTGCTTGTCGTAGTCCGTATAGGTAGCCAGCAAGCGGAATCCGGTCAGGTTAGAAGCATGCAGGCAGGTTTGCAGCTTATGGTATACCGAATCGATGTTGTCATCGTTGTCTATATATATAAAGGTGGGTTTGTCTATCTTCAGCGGACGGTTGAACAGGCTGGCGTATCCGGCAATGACACCGGCAACCGCAACTATAATCAGGAAGCTGGCAAGGATGGTCAGGTTTCTCTTTTTCATTTTTGTCTTTTTACAAGTTCCGGGCGCAAAGATAATACAAAAAAGTGAGATACTGGGCAAATCACGGAAAAATGATTGAAAGTTAATGGTTTATGAGATTTTGACGATTTT